>NZ_LBFC01000018.1 GCF_001990485.1 Thermosipho affectus
AACAATACATCAAATGGATTGTATACCTTTTCCCCTAGAAAATTGTACCCATTGTACCACTTTTTCATCTCTTCTTTGTCTACCCCTTCTAATAACTCTTTAAATCCTTCTTCTAATTCTTTTTGCGTTATACCACATATGCTCGCATACCTTGGATCAAGTGTTATATCGTTGGATCAAGTGTTATATCGTTTAAATTGTTCAACCCAGAAAATATCGATGCTTTCGAAAATTTGGTTACCCCTGTTATAAATACAAATTTTATATATTCATCTGCATCTTTTATCACTGAATAAAAGTTCTTAAGGCTTTCTCTCATCTCTTTTGCTATCTCTTTCTCTTCTATGTTGTCTAATATCGGCTTGTCATATTCATCTACTAATATCACTACTTTTTCTTTCTCTTTTTTGTATACCTTTTCTATTAATTCTATAAATCTATTCTTTATACTTTTCTCCTCTAGTTTTATATCGTATCCTTCTGCGTGTTTCCTTAATATCATATCCTGTGTTTCTCTTAGTTCTTCCTCTGTTTTATGTACCCCTGCTCCAAAGGATATATAGATAACAGGATATTTTTTACTCCAATCCCAATTCTTCTCAAGGTATAACCCTTTAAATAGTTCCTTTTTTCCCAAAAATGCTTGCCTTAATGTGTCTAAAAATAAGCTCTTTCCAAACCTTCTTGGCCGTGAGAGAAAAAAATATCCCGATGTCTCTTCACTTAACATCTTTATAAATCTCGTCTTATCTACATAATAAAAACCTTTATCCTCTCTCAGTTTTGCAAAACTTTGTATCCCTATCGGTAATCTCTTCATATCTTCCACCACCTATGAGGAATTAACCTTTATAAATATATTTTTGTACAATACTTTATCCTTTCCTCAACAGAAGGGTGGTTATAATACCAAACTTTGTACAAAGGCCAAGGATTTAAATTTATCAAATTTTCCTTCATAAGTCTTTTTAACGCAGATGTTAAATATTTTGATGTTTTTAACTTTTCAACGGAATACTCATCTGCCTCAAATTCGAATTTTCTTTGTATTTTATTTATAAATGGCATTACAAAAAACATTAAATGAGAAACAAATATAAAAGCATAGATAAAAGCTGTATACGGTTTATCAACGTAATTTAGCACATAAGTATAAACTACATTTGTTATATAAAAAATAAAAGTGTAAAATACAGAAGAAATGACCAGAAGTTTTGGAATGTGTCTTTTTTCGTAATGTCCAAGTTCATGTGCAACTATCGCAAGAATTTCCTCTTTTGGATATTCGAGAAGTGTATCGAAAAGTACTAATCTTTTCGATTTTCCAATACCCGTTAAAAATGCATTTTGCTTTTTTGTTCTTTTTGATGCATCCATTACATATACATCTTTTATCTTAGTTGAAAGTTTTCTAATCTTATCTTTCAATTCTTTATCTTCTAAAGGAGTTAACTTGTTAAAAAGGGGAATAATTACAAGAGGGTATAAAAACAAAACAAAGGATTGAAATGCAATAAAAATCAAAGAAACTTTCCACCACCAATTGTTATCTACACTTATTACGTAAATAATTAAAGATATAAGAGGAACAAAAAAGATAACACTTATCAATGCGTTTTTTAGCACATCCAAAAAAAATGTTCTATAGGTCATGGTATTAAATCCGTATTTTTTCTCTACAACAAAATTCAAATAAAAATTAATGGGTATACCCACAATTAAGGTTATTAGCCAATATATTCCAAAAAACAACATCCCTTGTAATATAAGAAAATTAGACACACTAGAAACTAATTTTTCTAAATATGGAAAACCATATAAAATAAATACCAACAAAACAAACAAATTAACAATATCTGAAGCAATCTTCACCTTTGCCTTATCCACTAAATAACTCAAAGATTGCCTTATATGCTCCTGGGAAATTTTATCCTTTAAAACATCTGGTATATCTGTGTGTTTTTTGGAATACAAAACATTGGAAATTTCAAGTATTATCTCCCACAACACTTGTAAAATTACAACAAGCAAAATAAATTTCATTCAATACCACCTCCGTACAAATTATATCACACAAATTATTGACAAATTTATACTAATGATATATAATCAATAATGAAAGAAGAACAACATTTGGAGGTGAAAGTATGAGAGGGTTTGGCAGAGGGTTTGGAAGAGGCTATGGTAGAGGATTTGGATATGGAAGAGGGTATGGTAGAGGTTTTGGATACGGCAGAGGGTATGGTTTTGGAAGAGGCTGGGAAGATGAAGAAATGTACATACGTGATGAAAGAGAAATGCTTTTAGATTACAGAGACTATTTAAAAAGTGAATTAGAATACGTTGAAAAAAGATTGCAAGAACTAGATTCAGGGAGGTGAAAGCATGCCTGGTTTTGATGGAACGGGCCCATTTGGAACAGGACCAATTGGTTGGAGAAGGGGAAATTGCACCTTAAGAGCTACAGCGAATGGATATATGTATGGTTATGGAAGAGGTTTTGGATATGGAAGAGGATATGGCTTTGGACGAGGAAGAGGGTATGGTTTTAGCAGAAGAAGCTTTGGATGGAAAAATAATTTCGGATATAGAAGAGGTTTTAACAGAATTTGGTAAATCCCCACACTTAAGTGTGGGGATATGTTATAATAAAACTGAGAAAAAACATTAAAGGAGGAAAAGTATGCTAATTGCCATACCAGTAATTGAAAATAAAGGAGAAGACTCCATAATTTCAGAACACTTTGGGCATGCACCTTATTTTGCCTTTATCAAAGTAAATGAAAACAAGATAGAAGAAATAAAGATCGAGAAAAATCCATATGAAGAACATGGTCCAGGCATGATCCCTGAATACATTCACAAAAACGGTGCAAAAGTTTTAATAGTTCGCGGTATAGGAGCACGTGCTATTAGTTTTTTTGAGCAATACGGTATCAAGGTTATTAGAGGTGCATCTGGTAGCATCAAAGAAATTGTCACTTCATTCATATCAGGTCATATTAAAGATATGGAATATAAGGTAAAAGAAAAATTCCACGAGCACTAGTGCACCTTATTTAGGTGCACTTTTTAAAATACACTCTATTTTTTCCCAGTCTCTTTGCCATGTAAAGATTTTCATCTGCCTCTGATATTATATTCTGATACTTTGTATTTTTTGGTAATTCTGAAACCGCTCCAATACTTACTGTAATTAACAGCGTATTTTCCTCATATAATATATGCGTATTTTCTAAATCCATCCTAAATTTTTCAAGCAAACTCAAAAAGTCTGTTTTTTCTTTTGAAATGTAGTAAACTACAAATTCCTCTCCACCATATCTAAAAAGTTTATCAGACTTACGATGAAAATGTTTTCTTAATACACTTGAAAACACTCTTAAACATTCATCACCCGCCTGATGACCATATGTATCGTTTATCTTCTTAAAATCATCCAAATCCATTATGGCAAAATTTAAATACATATTTTCCCTTAGTGCAAAATTATAATCTTCTGGAAAAACTTCATTAAAAAACCTTCTATTGTACAATCCTGTAAGTTCATCTCTTATGGAGAGTTCTCTGAGTTTACTATTCTTTTTCTTTATTTCCTTTGTTTTTTCTTCTATTATCCTTTCAGTGTTTTCTACATATCTTTCCAAATCTTCTGTAATCTGGTTGTATTTTTTTATAAACACCTTTATCTCATCTTCAAAATCATCATTAATGTCTATCTTTTTAAATTCTTTTCTTCTAAAATTCTCTAGATTTTCACTCACTTTTCTAATAGAATACGTTATTTTATCTGCCAAATACCTAGAAACAAAAGAGGAAATCAAAATAAAGATAAGTAAAAATCCAAACATCAAAACTATAGTTTTCCGTAATGGTTCATACAATTTTGATTTTGGTTTTACAACGTAAAAGACAAAATCGAATACTTTTTCTTCACTGGATTTTGCAAAGTCTTTCAAATCTTTTACCTTTTTAATATTACCATTGCTATACAAATAATATGTTCCATTGTAAAAAATGGCAAAACTTTGTCCTTCATATCTTTCTTTTTTTACAAAGCTTGAAAAAATACCCGTAAAATCCAAAAGTGAATAAAGATTTACACCCACACTTGAACTTTTATAGACTAAATATAACCTTCCATCATTTATAGAAATCCTTTCGTTAATATTAAAATGCCCTTTAAAATAAACAATTTCTCCTTCTTTCTCAATAGCTAGTGCTTTTACAAAGGGAAACTTTACCAATACACTATCAATGTACTCTCCCAATTTTGCGTAAACAAAACCTTGGAGCAACCTATTTTTTACAAAAATAAGATGCACATCATTTCCATCTAAAATAGGGGAAATTACAGTTTGATAATTTTTAATTGCCCCCATAAACCCACAATTTGCAAATCTTCTTGCAAAAAGATCTAAATTTTCCTTTTCAACGGACAATCCCCTCAGAAAAAAAGTAATAAAAAAGAAAGTAAATAAAGAAAATAAAAGTAAAATGTTAAAAATTAAAAAAGTTCTAAAAAACTTTGTCTTTAACTTCAATTTAATCACCTATCATCTCTAGATAATCTTCATAGTGGATTCCAAAATACTTAAAAAACAACGCGTTAAAGTCTGTACTTTCAAGGTATTTTTTAAATTCCCTTGCTAAAAGTTTATCCTTAAAACCAAAAGCAAGAAAACCTCTAGACGCTGAAAAAAGTGGCTTTACTTCATTTCTCAGAAACTGTGCCTTAAAATACTTTTGAACAAAAGATAAAGAGTCAAAAATGGATATATCCGCGTTATTCTCTAAAAGTTGAATAATTACAAAATACGGAGAATATCTATATCCCTTTGGAACAAGCAATATTTCAACTTTATCTTTATCCACGGGATTGTGCGTAATAAATTTAAGTTTATTATTTTCATATATTACCTTATTGATAACGTAATCTATATTATTTTCTTCAAGCAAATTCAAAAGAGTCTTGTAATATGCAAAATCCTCATATGTTATTACCCTTTTTCCTTTAAAATCCTTTAAAGAAGTTGCTTTTATATCCTCTCTTGAGATAAATATTTCGTTATTTTTAACGAAAGGGATCATAATCATTAGCTTTTTTCTTTCAGGAGTCACAGTTAATATATCTGCTATCATATCCACTTTTTCAAAAAAATCTGGAGAAAAATATTCACTAAATTTTTCCACAACATAAATTTTTGGAGAAATCCCCAGATATTTTGCAAACCCACTTGCAAGTTCATAGCAAAATCCAGGATACTTTTCATTTCCCGGAAAATATATAGTTTCACTTGGAATATTCCTCGTTGCAATTAAAATTTCCCTTGAATCTAAAATTTCCATAAAAGTTCTTGAAAATAACATAACGGAGAATAACAAAAAAACAAAGATAATCCTCTTCATTTTTTCACCTCTCAATATAGCTTATTATATTTGCTATATCTGCAGGTGTAACACCGGGAATTCTCATTGCCTGACCTATTGAACGTGGCAAAACTTTTTTCAACTTCTCACGTGCCTCTGTGGAAAGATTTGGAACCTTATCAAAATTTATATTTGATATATCAAAGGATTCATATTCTTCAAAAACCTTTACCTCTTCCAACATCTTTTCTATGTATCCTTCATACTTTATATAAATTTCTATCTGCTCCAAAAGTTCTTTGTTTTCTATTTTTTCATCGTCTAATTCCTTTATATCTACGTATCTAATTTCTGGTCTTTTTAATAGATTATAAAGCTTTGTCCCCTCTTTAAGTGGTGTTGTACCCAAATTTTTCAAAAGATCGTTCACCCTATCTGATTTTGGTACTTTTACATTTCTCAACCTTTCAATTTGTGCATTTAAACTTTTTTCCAGACTCAAAACTTTTTCGTAAAACCATTTTGGTATAAGTCCCACCCTATACCCATACTTTGCAAGTCTTAAATGCGCATTATCATGTCTTAAAAGAAGCCTATACTCTGCTCGTGAAGTAAGAAGTCTATACGGTTCATCTACCCCTTTGGTAGTTAAATCATCTATTAAAATCCCTATATAACTTTCAAAGCGTTTTAAAATAAGTGGTCTTTCACCTAAAATCTTCATTGCGGCATTTATTCCTGCAATTAATCCTTGACCAGCTGCCTCTTCGTATCCACTTGTACCGTTTATCTGCCCTGCAAAGTACAATCCTTCAACCAATTTTGACTCAAGTGTTTGATACAACTGCAATGGATCAATATAGTCATATTCTATTGCATACGCAGGTCTTACTATCACCACATTTTCAAGACCAGGTATTGTCCTTAGCATTTTTATCTGTGCAGCATACGGCAAGCTTGTAGATAAACCGTTTAAATAATACTCTTGGGCATCTTTTCCCTCTGGTTCGACAAACACCTGATGTGAATCTCTGTTAAACTTTACTACTTTATCCTCGATAGAAGGACAATACCTTGGCCCCACACTTTGTATAAGTTTTACATCCCCATACAATGGAGAGTACACAAGATAATCCCTTATTATCTTATGCGTTTTCTCGTTTGTATGTGTTAACCAGCAAGGATGTGTTTTGGAAAGTATTTTGGGCTCACTAAAGTACGAAAAAGCGCGCGGCTCATCGTCTGTATCTTGTCTTACCATCTTTGAAAAATCTATACTACTTTTTAAGACTCTCGCAGGGGTACCCGTTTTAAATCTTGAAAGGTTAAACCCCAAAGATTTTAAACTTTTACTAAGACCCTTTGCGGGTAAATCTCCCATTCTACCAGCTTCCATAGTGTCTCTTCCTATAAATATCTTTCCACGGAGGAAAGTACCTGTGGTAATAATCACAGCCTTTGCATAATAATCTATTCCAAATGAATCTACAACACCTTTTACCTTCCCATTTTCCACCAATATTTCTTCTACAACTCCAAATCTTAAAACCAAATTTTCTTGAGTTTGCAACTTATTTTTCATAGTTTGAGAGTAGGAATATTTATCTATTTGGGCTCGCAATGCCCTTACCGCGGGGCCTTTTCCCGTATTTAGCATCCTTACATTTATCATGGTCTCATCTGTGGTCTTTGCCATTTCTCCACCCAAAACATCTATTTCCCTTACCACAATTCCCTTAGCAGGCCCACCAATTGCGGGATTACAAGGAGCCCATCCCACACTATCAAGATTAGTTGTTAAAATAAGCGTTCTAAGACCAAGTCTTGCAGGTGCAAGCGCTGCCTCAATACCTGCGTGTCCTGCACCAACCACTATAACCTCAAATTCCCTATCATCTTTTGGCCTTTCAAAAAACATATCAAGCCTCCTTAATTTTTAATAAATTATACCACAAAAAAATTCTGGGGATATTCCCCAGAATTATATGTGAATCGACCATTTTCCTTCAAATGCACCTAGTAGTGTTTCTGTCAACGTGGGATGGGGATGTATGGCCTCTGCCACTTGATGTGCGGTCATTTTGTATCTTACCGCTAAAACTCCTTCCATTATCATATCCGTTGCACTAGGTGAAACAATTGTTACTCCCAATACCTTTCCCGTCTTTTTATCTTCGATAACCTTTGCAAATCCCACTTTTTCTTCCATAGTTCTTGCCCTTCCATTTGCAGAAACGGGAAATTTCCAAACATTTATACTTTCCTTATTCACATCCCCTTCCTTTATACCAACTGACGCAATCTCAGGATTTGAAAAGATAATAGAGGGTACTGCAGAGTAATCCATTTCCTTTTTCTCTCCCGCAATATTGTGTGCCGCAACTATTCCTTCGTACATGGCAACGTGAGCAAGCATTATCTGCCCCCTTATATCTCCAATTGCATAAATATTTTCAATATTAGTTTTCATATGGTTATCTGTAACTATTCCTTTATCTACATTTATTCCTAAATTGATCACATCTTCTGTAATATTTGGTCTTCTACCAACTGCAAGTAATACCTTTTCCACTTCAAATTCTTTATCTTTCAACTTCACCACATAGCCCTTTTCTCCCTTTATTACCTCTTCAACTTTTTCTCCTTCTATCACCTTAACTTTTTTCTTTTTCAACTCCTTCTTTATCTCCTCTGCTACATCAATATCTTCAAATGGTAAAATATGCTCTGCAAGTTCTACAATTGTCACATCTACATCAAATGTGGAAAAAAACGTTGCAAATTCAATTCCAATAACTCCTCCACCTATTATCAATATACTCTCTGGAAGTTTATCCATTTTAAATACATCATCACTAGTCCAAATTCCAGGTACACCATCAAATGGTGGAAAGATCACAGGAACAGAACCTTGAGCAAGGATTAAATGTCTTCCCTTAATTTCCTCCCCACTCTTTTTTAAAAGCACCGTCTCATTATCTTTTAACACACCTTCATCTTTAAATACATCTATTTTATTCTTTTTCATCAAAAACTCTATACCTTTCCTTGACATAGTTACAGACTTTTGCATATGTTTCATTATAGAAGAAAGTTCAAAACTTACACCTTCCACCTTTATACCAAACTTTTTGGCTTTTTCCCTTATGTCTCTATACAAATGCGCACTTGTAAGCATGGCCTTTGTGGGAATACATCCTTTGTTTGTACAAGTACCTCCCAATTCTTCCTTTTCTACAACCGCTACTTTCTTTCCAAGCTGTGAAAGCCTGATTGCCGCTACATATCCCCCTGGTCCCCCTCCTAAAATTACCACATCATACATACTCTCCCCTCCCTTAAAAGGTCTTCAACTAAATTATATATTTTTAAAAAAAAGAGTCAATCAAACTTTAAAGGAATTTCTTTTTTAAATATCACCCATCCATCCTTAAAGGAAAACAATAACGGAACTATTTCAACACCTGCTCTATGAGCCTCTTTTAACCTCTTTGAAAATACAGGATCAACTTTGTAGTTTGGTGAAAAATATTTTGCATCTGAAAAAACTAAAAAGTATATTTCCGCACAATATCCCATTTTCTTTAACATAATTAATTCTTCTATATGACGAATACCCCTTTTAGTAGGGGCATCTGGAAACATTGCCACGCCATCTTTTGACAGCGTACAACCTTTTACCTCTATAAATTTATTACCATCAACAAAAAAATCTATTCTGCTATTACCCACTTTTACCTCTGGCTTTACTATTTTATACTTTTTTCTTAAAATCTTCTCTGCTATATATCGATGATACTTGGAGTTTAAAAGTACAAATTCCTTCCCGCTCCACGCAGCAATTAAATCGTACTTTGTTTTCCTCCCCTTTTTATCTTCCCTCTTAATTAACACTTTATTTTTTTCGTATAATAATTCTTTCAATCTACCTGGATCATGGATATGTACATATTCTTCTTTCTGTAAGTGCACCACACCTACAAATTTATTTACCCTTTTCAAAAAAATCGCAGGTTCTGTTCCATTAATTTTATAAATTCTCACTTAATCCCCCTTTAAAAATTTTCTTACCTCATCTACTGTGGGCACTTTTCCAGAAACAACAATCTTTCCATCTACTGCAACAGCAGGCGTTGCAAAAATTCCTCTTGATACAATTTCATTTATATCTTGCACCTTTTCAACAACTGCGTCAAGCCCTTTTTCATTAACAACCATTTTTACAACCTTCTCCGTTTGTTTACATTTTGGACATCCACTTCCAAAAATTTCTATTTTCATATTATCCCTCCTTTAAATATGTCCGTAAATCATCCCAAACATAGTTGAAAAAACAATAACAAGCATAAAATACGTAAATGCCTTTTTCCTTCCAAATAGCTTTGTAATAACTATCATACTGGGTAAACTCAAGGAATTGCCCGCCATTAGCAATGCAAGTGTTGGACCTTTTGCCATACCTAGTTTTAATAAAGCCTGCACAATAGGTACTTCGGTAAGTGTTGCAAAGTACATAAACATACCTATAACCGATGCCAAAAGGTTTGAAAAAATGCCGTTACTTCCAAGAAGTTTTGTAACTACCTCTTGTGGAAGAAGTTTTGTCAATATCCCCGCAAGAAAGACACCAAAAAATAAATAAGGTAAAATTTTCTTTGCAAAATCCCATGTTTCCAGTAACCAAGCTTTTATTTCTTCTCTCTCAAACAAAAAGAGTACCATAAAAGTTATGGAAAGGAAAATTCCAAATAATACATAATACTTAAATCTTATCTTCAAACCACTAACAATTAGAAAAGAAAGTAAAAGTAGAAAAAAAGCTAGTTGCTTTCCCCCAAAATTTTTCCCTTCATCAACTACCAAACCTCCTTCTCCCTTTTCTTGATAAATAAATTCCATAATAAGTCCTATGAAAATTGCCGCGGTGATAGTAGAAACAAGCCTTGCAAATCCCAAATCCCAACCTAAAACCTTTGCAGTTAAAAATATAGCCGCAATATTTATCGCAGGTCCGCTAAATAAAAACGTTGTAGCAGGACCTATTCCCGCTCCTTTCTTGTAAATACCACCAAAAAGTGGAAGTATGGTACAAGAGCACACGGCTAAAATACCTCCAGATATAGCCGCAACAGGATATGAAACTATCTTTTTTGCCTTTGGTCCTAAAAGTTTTAATATTGCACCTTTGTTAAGCATAACAGAAATTGCACCTGCAATAAAAAACGCAGGAACAAGACATAAAAGTACATGCTCCCTTGCATATTCATGGAGCATAAAAAAACCATTCAACAAACTATCTTTCACTACATCCAAATTAAAAGGTACAAAATAGAAAATTAAAAATATTCCCAATATCACCAAAAATTCTTTCACAAAACCCACCTCCTTTGATGATAATTTCATAAATTAGTATATAAGAAAATTCTAATATAGTCAACAAAAAAATTAATCTACAAGCTGTATAACTTTTTTTACAAACTCATCTTTAAGGGAATAATAAACTGTATTTCCTTTTCTTTCGTCCTTTACAATCCCTAAATTTCTAAGGAGTGCTAAGTGTTGTGAAAGGTTGGGTTGATTAACTCCAAGTTTTGGAAGCAGCTCACATACACACATTTCTTTTTTGCTGAGTAAATATAATATTTTCAACCTTGTGGGATGTCCCATTGCCTTTAGGATATTTGCCTTTTTAACCAACTCTTCCATTTTTTCACCTCTTGTCTATTATAACCAACTCTTATTATTTTTGTCAATTTAATGTTAAAATTTTCTGCTAAAATGTTAGTAATCCTAACAAACAAAAGGAGGGAATATATGCACATATACAGAAAGCTCTTCAAAATTGCTATCCCCATTGCACTACAACAATTTTTATTCAGTAGTGTGAACTTTTTAGACACGTTGATGATAGGAAAACTTGGCGAAAACTCCATCGCTGCTGTTGGACTTGCAAATCAATTTTTCTTCTTTTACAATTTAGTGATTTTTGGACTTGTATCAGGTGGTGCCATATTTTTTGCGCAGTTCTGGGGAAAAGGGGATCTAGAAGGGCTATCTAAATCAACGGCACTTACCACCATATCTTCTCTTTTTATTTCCATTCCATTCTTTCTACTTACACTATTTTCCCCAAAATTTGTTATGACATTTTTTTCACCTGATCCACTGGTAATCGATTTAGGGATAAAATACTTAAAAATATTATCCATTTCATTTCCAATATTTGCCGTTTCAATGGTATTTTCTTTTATGCTTCGCAGCATACACAAAGCACATATTCCTATGTATACAACAATTGTAGAATTATCTACAAACGTACTTTTTAATTACATACTTATATTCGGTAATTTTGGTTTTCCAAGGCTTGGTGTAATAGGTGCATCTATCGCAACTGTTATATCAAGATTAGTAGGTTTGATAGTTCTAATTGCAATAATAAAAATAAAGAATCTTCCAGGTATGTTTTCTATAACTCACATAAAACTCTTGAACAAAAGCTTTATAAAAAAATTTTTTCACTACACACTTCCCACAGTTGCAAACGAATTTGCATGGTCTTTGGGATTCACCATGTATTCTGTTATATACGCACATATGAGCACTAAAGTAATTGCCGCACGAAATATAGTAGGTACAATTGAAGGATTTGCCTGGGCTTTTTCATTTTCCCTTGCAAATGCCGCTTCCGTTATTGTTGGAAATTACCTAGGTGCGAAAAAATACAATGACGCATACAAAATATCAAAAAAAATAATAACGCTCACGGAAATAGTAGCTATTATTTCGGCACTTGTTACGTACATATTAACCATATATGCGGTAAACTTATTCAACGTCTCTCAAGAAGTTAAAAGATTGGTAATAATAGCCATGGCTATATCTATGGGATTTGTCCCTGTGAAAATTTTCAATGGATTAAACGTCGTAGGATTCTTACGCGCAGGTGGAGATACCAGGTTTTCCTTTGCAGTAGAGGCCTCCACCCTTTGGTTTTTAGGTGTTCCCCTTGCTGCATTTGGAGGACTTGTATTAAAACTAAGTTTTCCAATTGTATTACTCCTTACAATGACAGATGAACTTGCAAAATTTCTAATACTTTTATTACGATACAAAAGTAAAAGGTGGATTAGAAATGTTGTTGAAAATATTTAATTTCTTCCTCGAGTGTTTCTATTTTTTCCAAAATTTTCATTATTTCATTTTCTAAACTCTCCTTCTTCTCCGTTAATTCCATAGCCTTTACATAGTCTGCACCTACCCCAGAAAGCTCTATTTCCACAAGTTCAAGCTTTTTTAAAAGCTTTTCCTCCATGCCTCTTAGTTTTTTTATTTCTTCTTTTGCCTTTTTTAATTGATTTTTTATCTTTTTCTTCTGTTCATATTCAAAGTTGGGTGATTTTTTCTCCACTTTTTTTTCTACACTAATTTCAAAATCAGATGAAACCTCAACAAGTCTTCTATTTTTTATCATATAATATCTACTACAAACATTTTTAATCAATTCCTCATCGTGAGACACAAGAATAAGACTTCCTTTATACTCCTTCAACGCCTTTTCAAGTGCCTCAACTGTTTCTAAATCCATATGATTTGTAGGTTCATCTAACACTAAAAGATTTGGTCTTTTTAATAGTACTTTTGCAAGTGCAAGAATTTGTCTTTCTCCTCCACTTAATTCAAATACATTCTTAAACACATCTTCACCTTTAAAACCAAATCTTCCCGCATAAGCCCTGATTATATAATCAGGTTGAAATGACATTTCATCGGAAAGCTCTTCAAAAACTGTGTTTTCCTCATCTAAGTTTTCCACAAACTGGTCTAAAAACTCCACCTTTACGTTATGACCAAATTCCACCACTCCTTCACCTTTTAACCTTCCAGCCAACAATTTTAAAATAGTGCTCTTTCCCGAGCCATTTGGCCCAAGAATTGCCACCTTTTCCCCCGTATATACTTTAAATGACACATCTTCTAAAATATCCAAAAATTTTAAATTATCTACACTTAAAACAACATATCCAGATGGTTCGGGGATTGGTATGGAAACTTCTTTTTCCACATCTTCTTCAAATGTTACCTCAGATTGTAATTCCCCTAACATCCTTTGAAGCATTTTTTCTTTACTTTTTGCCTGCTTTATAAACTTTTCCCTTCCCCATTTCCTGTACCTTTCAATTATCTTTTTTAACCTTTCTATTTCACGTTGTTTGTTTTTCATTGAGCGTTTTTGATTTAAAATTAAAGTTTCCCTTTCTCTCAAATAGTTGTCAAAATTCATCCTAAAGTCCCAAATTTTTGAATTGTTTATCTCCAAAAATCTTTCACAGGTATCTCTCAAAAAACTTCTATCATGGGATATAATTATGTATCCTCCACGAAAATTCTTTAAAAGATTTTTTAAAAAGTGTATACCTGGTATATCCAAAAAATTCGTAGGTTCATCCAAGAGGATAAAATCTGCATCTTCTAGAAAAATTCTTCCAATGTGAAGACGTGTTTTTTCCCCTCCACTAAATGTGTTAATATCCCTGTGCCAATCTTCTTCTGCAAACCCCAAACCTTTTAGAATACTCCTAACAAGTCGTTGCTTTTCGGGGGTATCTGCAACCTCCAGATAATACTCATATGGTGTCCTACTGTTAAATGTTCGGTATTGATCAAGGTATACCGCTTTACCTGTGGTATTTATCTGTCCTGCATAGTCTTTAAATTCACCAATTATTGCTTTTAAAAGGGTTGTTTTTCCACTTCCGTTTTTCCCAATTAACGCAACCCTTTCACCATCTGCAATATTTAACGTTACATTGTTTAAAAGCTCTTTTCCAGGAAAGTGTATTGAGACGTTATTTAACGCTATCAACCTTTTTACCTCCCATAACTACTTTAAAAGACTCAATTGAAACAAGTATGGAGAATATGTGCCACAATACAATACAAATCGATATTACAAATACATGAACACCTGTAAAACTTGTACTCCCTTGTGAAAGACCCGTGAACTTTGAATAAAGTTGTGCAAAAAGTATAGTTAGAAGTTCTATGCCTATAAATATTATTATCATCTTTCTTTGATGATTAAAGGCAAAAAACATAGTACCAATCCCACCAATCAAAGTAAATATCACTAATTCAACGGGCATTAAATAATCGTAAAGAAAATGTCCTACACTAAAAAACGCTACAAATGAAAATATTATAGGCGCAACAAAGGGGATTAGGGTGAGAAAAGAAAAAAAATACAAAAAAAATTTTTTCATATAAATCACCTCCCAAGTATCATTATACCATCAAACTCAACGATAAATTCAAGAATTATTCACATTTGAATAGTTCTACTGTGATATAATTAAAGTGGATAAATTTTGGAGGTGATATAATGCCAAATCCACAGTTTAATTTAAACAATGGCGATACAAAGATAAAAGAAAAAATGTCAAAGGTAAAACACAAAATAGCGGTCTTAAGTGGTAAAGGTGGAGTAGGAAAGACAACCGTTGCAGTGAATATTTCCACTGCACTAGCGGAAAGTGGTTACAAAGTAGGGCTTTTGGACCTTGATATACACGGTCCAAATATTGCAAGAATGCTTGGTAAAAAAAATCCATCTGTAGATGGAGAGGAAATTGTTCCCGCAGAGATTTTACCAAATTTAAAGGCACTTTCAATAGGAATGCTTGTTGAAAGTGGCAAAGCAGTTATTTGGAGAGGTCCACTTAAACATTCTGCAATTAAGCAATTTTTGGGTGACACAAAATGGGGAGAGTTGGACTTTTTAATCTTTGACCTTCCACCTGGTACTGGAGACGAAGCATTAAGTTTGTTTCAAACACTCCCGGATTTAGATGGTGTAGTAATGGTAACTACTCCACAAAAAGTGGCATTAGATGATGTACGTCGTGCAATTGATTTCGTACATTCTATGAACAAAAAACTCATAGGTATAGTTGAAAATATGTCTTATGTAAAATGTCCAAAATGCGGTGAAAAAATAGAAATATTTGGTAGTGGCGGTGGGAACATAATTGCAAAAGAATACAACGTTGAACTCTTGGGACAAATACCACTTGATCCAAAAGCCGCTCAACTTGCAGACGAAGGAAAACCTATAACCCTGTATATGAGGGAAACAGAAGTCGAAGAAGCGTTTAGAAAAATAGTGGAAAAAATTGCACAGATAGTAGAATAACCCCCAAATCTGGGGGTTTTTCTTTCCATAATTCAATGTTTTATGATATAATCATACGAAGAACCTTTTTCTTAACTGGAAAGTCGAAAATTAGAGGTGAGTAACTTTGAGGATAGAACCTACAGGCGACCCGAAAATAAAAAATGAAAAAATAAAAAAGAAAAAAGGTTCAAAAGGTAAAAAAGTGAATTTCACAAACGAAACTCCCGGCTTTTTCGATGTATTAATGGATGTAGAAGAAGAAAAGATAAACGTAGAACTTGAAAAGATTGTAAATGAAATATTGGATGCGGGAAATGATTTTATTAGATCCCCTACACCTGATACTTTGAAAAAGTACAAGGAAAAAATTAAAAAATTTCTAAAACTCATTGAAAAGAAAATGTACAAATTATCCGGTAAGATGGATTATTCAACTAATTCACCGAGATTACACGTAATTGTAGAGGATATAGATGAAAAACTAAAAAACCTTGCTGAAAAGCTTATAACTTCAGAAGGTGGAACCATCAACTTTGCCGCCAAAGTTGATGAAATAAACGGTTTAATATTAGACTTGTATAAATGAGGAGGAAAAACATGAACATCTTGGTAACAAATGACGATGGGGTAACGGCAAATGGCATATTGTGTCTTGCAAGACATTTAAGCAAAAAACACAAAGTAACCGTAGTTGCGCCTGAAACGGAACAAAGCGCTGTAGGACATGCAATAACGTTGAGGCTTCCTTTGTGGCTTAGAAAAATAGATATAAACGAAGATTTTGAAATTTACGCAGTTTCTGGTACTCCTGCAGATTGTGTAAAGATAGGTATAGATGTCGTATTAAAGGAAAAACCAGATTTACTAATCAGTGGAATAAACAGGGGAAACAACTTGGGAACGGATGTGGTGTATTCTGGAACGGTAAGTGGCGCGCTAGAAGGTGCTATAGCGGGAATTCCAGCCATAGCCGTATCAAGTTTTAGTTTTGAAAATCCCATATATGAAACAGCGGCAAAGTTTATACTAGATTTTCTAGAAGAATTTGATATTAATTCCATACCGCAATTTACCGCATTAAACATAAACGTACCTTCCATCCCTTACGAAAAACTTAAAGGTTGGAAACTAACAAAACAAAGCAAGAGAATGTATGAAGACTACTTTGAAGAACGAAAAGACCCATCCGGTGGAAATTATTACTGGATGATGGGAAACATAATAGAAAATGACCCAGATCCAAAAGCAGATTACAAAGTACTAACCCAAAATTTCGTATCGGTAACTCCAATTAGTGTATTTTTGACAAACGAAGAATATCTAAAGCGATTGGAGGAAAGGTATGAAGATAAGGCTATACGGTGATCCAATTCTTAGGAAAAAGGCAAAAAAAGTTGAAGATTTTGAATACTTACAAAGTATAAAAGATGATATGTTAAAAACTATGTACATAGAAGATGGTGTGGGACTTGCCGCGCCGCAAGTGGGTATTTCTTTAAGATTTTTTGTTATGGATGATGGAAATGGACCACTTTTTGTTGTAAACCCCGAAATACTGGAACATTCAACTGAAAAAGAAATTGGAGAAGAGGGATGTCTAAGTCTTCCGGGTATTTTTGCCGATGTTGAAAGGTATAAATGGGTTAAATTGAAATTTCAAGACGAATATGGAAAAGTTCAGACGAAGTTGTTTGAAGGATACAGTGCAAGAATAGTACAACACGAAAGAGATCACCTTGATGGTATATTATTTATCGATCACCTTCCAACCACTGTAAAAAGACGACTTTCTCCTGAGCTTTCCAAAATAATGAGGATGAGATTGGAGGAAACAAAGTGAACTTTGAAGATTTTAACTTAAGTGAAAAGACGCTTCGCGCAATTTACGAGAAAGGATTTGAAACACCAACACCTGTGCAAGAAAAGGTAATACCTATACTGCTAAAAAAGGAAAAGAATTTAATTGTACAGGCAAAGACAGGCACGGGAAAGACTGCGGCATTTGGAATACCACTCATAGAACTTTTGGAAAACAAGGGGTATGTCCAAGCGATTATACTCACCCCTACACGTGAACTGGCACTGCAAGTTTCAGAGGAGATAAACTCTTTAAAAAGGAAGAGGCTCAAGATACTTCCCATATACGGAGGACAGTCTATAAAGAGGCAAATAGACCATCTAAAAAGAGGTGTTGATATAGTAGTTGGTACACCGGGAAGGATCCTTGACCATCTAGAAAGAAAGACGATAGACCTTTCAAAAGTAGAGTACTTTATCTTAGATGAAGCAGATGAAATGCTTGATATGGGCTTTATAGACGACGTGGAAAAAATACTGAAAAATACAAATGGTGAAAAATTCTTTTTGATGTTTTCTGCAACGATCCCAAAGAGAATCATAGACCTTGCAAAAAAATACATCAAAAACTACGAAGTTATAAAGATACTTGATAAACAACTCACCACAAACCTTACAGAACAAATATACATAGAATTAAACGAAAGCGATAAATTTGAAGCACTTTGTAGAATAATAGATGTGGAAGATGATTTCTACGGTATGGTATTCTGTAGAACAAAAGTAGAAGTAGATACTGTATCTTCAAAACTCATTGAAAGGGGATACGACGCAGAAGCACTACATGGAGATTTTTCACAATACCAACGTGAGAGGGTATTGAAAAAATTTAAAGAAAAGAAGATAAATATACTTGTCGCAACTGATGTTGCAGCACGTGGAATAGATATTACCGGTTTATCTCACGTAATAAATTACTCCATTCCACTTAACCCTGAACACTACGTGCACAGAATAGGTAGAACGGGAAGGGCTGGAAAAGAAGGTATCGCCATAACGTTTGTTACCCCAAAAGAATACAGACAACTCTTTAGAATAAAGAAATTTTCAAAGGCAAAGATCAAAGAAGGTAAAATCCCTTCAGTGGAACAAATAATAAAGGCAAGATCGGAAAAAATAAAAAAAGATATTTTAAATCATAATAAAAATATACAGAAAGTATACTACAACCTTGCTGATGAACTCCTTGAACACGCAGAACCAAGAGAAGTTGTAGCAAAGCTTTTAAGTACTGCTTTTAAATCTTTAAATCCGGAAAATTACAAAAAAGTATCACCTACTTCAAAAGCAAAAGAAGTTGTAAGGTTGTTTATAGCGAAAGGAAAACAAGCTGGTCTTACCAAAAAAGATCTAGTTAAATTTATCGTTGAAAAAACCAACATAAATCCAAAAGTAATAAGTGATGTACTTGTTTTGGACAAATTTTCATTTATAACCGTTCCATACAAAGAAGCGGAAATAATACTATCAATCTTTAAAAAACGAGGAAGAAGATCCTTAATATCCAAAGCAAAAGAAAGAAACTAGGAGGGAAAAGTATGAAAAAAGTGGGTTTTCTAGTCGTATCTATAGCTATTTTACTCTCATTTGTACTACTCTTTGCAGGGGGAGACACAAACCAAAGTCCAAAAATTGCATACATTGATTCAAACAAAGTACTACAATCGTACGATAAATTTATAACACTCCAATCCAAGTATCAAGAAGATGCACAATTTTATCAGAAAAAACTCAACGAACTTGCAGCAGAAATAAATCAAATGAAAAAAGATGGTGCAAGCGAACAAGAGTTAAATAAAAAGTTAGCAGAATACACACAAAAACAACAACAATATTCACAACTTTTAAATAACGAATATCAACCAAAATTTTCACAGCTTGAACAGGAGATACTCCAAAAAATAGCAGAATACGCAGAAATAATGGGATATGATTTTGTGTTTAACAGCAAATCAATGGCGTATGGCTCTCCAAAATACGATATAACGGATAAATTTATTGAATACTTGAAATCCGCGCAATGAAAATAGTATGTAAAGATATAAAAAAAAGATTTGGAAAAAAACAAGTTTTAAACGGTGTAGATTTAATCGTAAACACAAACGAAATAGTGGGCTTGCTGGGGCCAAACGGTTCCGGCAAGACTACTTTATTTAATATTATATTGGGTGTAGTAATTCCAAGCAGCGGTAAAGTTTTTTTAAATGAAAAAGATATTACAAAGGTACCAATACACAAAAGGGCAAGGTTGGGAATAACATATCTTCAACAGGAAACATCTGTCTTTAGACAACTTACTGTGGAAAAAAATTTAAAACTCGTTATAGAACATTACGACAAAGATTTTGGTAAGATAGACACGCTTCTCAAAAATTTTGGATTACTTGATTTGAAAAACCAAATGGCATTTAGTCTATCTGGTGGGGAGAAAAGAAGGCTTGAACTTGCACGTATGATGACACTCTCTCCAAAATTCTTACTCCTTGATGAACCATTTGTGGGTATAGATCCAAAGACGGTAAAGGAAATTCAAAAGATGGTGCTAGAATTGAAAAAAATGGGATTGGGGATAATTATAACAGACCACAGTGTAGATGCACTAAAAGATATTGTGGATAGGTTATACGTAATACACAAAGGTGGTATAATTGCAAGTGGGGAACCAAGCGTTGTCTTAAACGATGAAATTGTCAAAAAAGTGTATTTGGGGGGATAGCATGAAGGTTATCTTAACTTTTTTATTTTCAATTTGGGGGCTTTTCGCTCCAGAAAGTATTGTTGTAAAAAACGGTGATTACTTTATTTCTCAAATGGGAAAGCTATACGTTGAAGATGGTAGTGTACTTTATATGTCAAAGGAAAAAAACGAAATGCTTTTAAAAATGGTAGATCCACGGGGAATGTTCAAAGAAGGTAAATACCTCTGGATTGTAGATTTTGATAGGCTGGTAAGGCTTGATCTTTCAACGGGAAAGTACAAAAACTTTTTTGCATCTTCTCCTAAGTATTTAAACGATATAGTAAAATACAAAGAAAAATATTACGTTACAGATACATATGGAAACACAGTATACAAATTAAACGATGAAAAATTAGAAGTTACATACAATTTAAAAAGGCCAAATGGTATTACAACAGATGGAGAATATTTATACATTATATCCTTTACTTCTCCAGCTGTCGTCTACAAATGTGACGAAAACAAAGTCATTGAAACATATACCTTAAACGAGGTAAAAGGTGGAGATGGTATAGTGTATGCAGATAATATGTTTTTCATATCGGGTTATACTTCAAAAAACGTGGTAATTTACAATTCTTCTTGGAAAAAGATTGGTGAAAAGAATGGATTTTCATCTCCCGCTGATATATACTACTCAAATGGAAATCTTTACGTACCAGATATGAAAGAGGGAAAAATTTACGTATTTAAGGTGGAAAATGAATAAATATCTGATTAAATTTAAAAAACTTGGAATGTACAGATTCATTTCGGGGCTTGATACCATATCCATGATAGAGAGAACATTTAGAAGAACAAATCTTAAAATGCAATTTACAGAAGGGTTTCATCCAAAACCCAAGTTTACTTATGTTGATCCAGTTGCAACTGGGGTAATAGATTGGGCTTTTTATCTTACAATTGAACTTTTGGAAGATTATAACACATCCTTCGTAAAAGAAGAAATAAAAAATGTACAACCTCCGCATTTTGTAGTAGACAAAGTTTTAAAAAAAGATGTCAGTCTTTCAAAAATACGTGCATATGAATTTCAAATTATAGCAAGAAAAAACTTTAATCTTCCGGAAAAAATAGTAAAAAAGACAAAAAGGGGTTTTAGGGAAATCCCCATATCTTCTTTGGAAAATCTCAAAATTATTGAAAAAAAGGACTATATTGTGATAAACTATATAATTGAAAAGGAAAATACATTTAATCCGTATATCATTTCAGATGCCGTGTTCTTAGCTATAAGAAAGGAATGTTATCCTTCTTTTCTTTTTGAAGGGAGTGTATTAGATGAAAAAAATCCTCGTAGTGGATGATTCTGAAGTTTTGCGAAAAATCACGTCTTTTAACTTAAAAAAAGCGGGATACGAAGTGTACGAGGCCTTTGATGGGGTAGATGGCCTCGAAAAGATGAAAGACATAAAACCTGATCTCATAATATTAGATATAATGATGCCAAGACTCGACGGGTTTGGTGTTTTAAAAGAAAAGAAAAACATAGAGGAAATAAAAAACATCCCCGTAATTATACTCACCGCAAAGGGTGGAGCAGAAGACGAAAAAGTAGCCAAAAGCTTAGGAGCACAAATAGTCATGACCAAACCATTTAGCCCATCAAAATTAATCGAAGAGGTAAAGAGGCTGATTTCCGATGATTGAAAAATTGGAAAAACTATACCTAAAATTACTTGAAATTTCAAAAAACCCACAGAAACCATACTCATCTGAAGAGGAACTTTGGGCATTGGTAGAAGAAGAAATTAATATAATTACAAGTGAATTTCTATCTTACAAGCAGGAATTGGAATCATCTACAATACTTATTGAAAGTCAACTTGAAGAAATTTCAAGACTGTATGAAGAAATTTCAACACTTTTTGAAATAAGTAAAATTGTAGCATCCAACATAGAAACAAAGCAGATTCTAATGCCCGTGTTAATTACTTTGAAAAAGGCAATTAATTTTTCATGTGGAATAATTAGTATAAACTTTGATGGGAAATTTTCCGAAACTATTGGAGAATGTCCCAATAACATTGAAGAGGTATTAAAAGATAATTTAGACGAAAATGCAGACATTGTATTCAAAGAAACCTGTAAGAAATTAAATAATAGAAGTATAATATACAAATCTATATCCACCGCGTCAAATAAAAGAATGGGGTATATCCTTGTTGTTGGAAAGGAATCCGGCACTATATTTACAGCAGGTGATAAAAAGATTATAGAATCTGCAGCACAGCAGATTGCAAGTAGTATAGAACGCGAAATAGCTTTAAGAGAAGAAATAGAAAGGGAAAAGTTAAACCAACAAATTGAAATTGCAAGAAGTATTCAATTTAACTTTTTCCCGAAGGCATTCCCTCAAGATGAAAATTTTGATTCATTTGGCGAAAGCATCCCCGCTATACACGTTGGTGGAGATTACTTTGATGTGTTCTTGAAAAATAATAGTCTCTACGGTATAGTAGCCGATGTATCTGGAAAGGGGCTTCCCGCATCTTTGATTATGTCTTCTCTTAGAAGTGCTTTTAAATCGCTAATAGAAAGTACAAATGGCGATCTATTAAAAACAGTGACAAGTTTAAACAACATGCTCTCATACGACGTTGGAGATGACAAATTCGTAACCGCTGTATTTGTGAAATTAAATAGGGATGGAGCACTGGAAGTGATAAACGCGGGACATGATCCACTCTATATAGTAAAAGATAAAATTACAAAGATAAACTCCACAAGCATTCCTATAGGTATGTTTGAATTCATGGAATTTGAAATGCAACGTACACAACTTTCCGAAAATACACTTATTTTTGCATACACAGATGGTATCCCAGAGGCAAGAAATATAAACAACGAAGAATATGATTTTGAAAGATTGGAAAGATTACTAAGTAAGATTCACATTTTACCTGCAAAAGATATAGTCGATAGTGTTGAAAAAGATGTCTTTAGATTTTCACAAGGTGCACTACAGCACGATGATATGACAATTTTGGCGATAAAATACTTAGGATAGGAGGTAGTTAAATGATAGATGTAGGTGCATTAAGTAAAGGTATGTACATAAAGTACGACGGAGATATTTACAGAGTGGTAGACGTTAACAAGCACTTTAGAGCAAGGGGTTCTGGGTTAATTAGAACAAAACTAAAAAATCTTTCAACGGGATTAATGAGAGACGTTAATTTTAACAGTGGTGAAAAGGTGGAAGAAGCAGAGGTTAATTTTAGAAAGGCATCTTACATATACAACGACGGTGAAATGTATTACTTCATGGACAATGAAACATTTGAACAATACGGTATTCCAGAATCCGATATTGAAGATGAAAAAAATTACTTAGTGGAAAACACCGAAGTGGATTTAATAATGCATGATGGAAAACCACTAGGTATACAACTTCCAACAAGTGTTGTACTTGAAGTAGTGGAAACTGAACCAGGTTTTAAAGGTGATACGGTTTCAGGGGGAGGTAAACCAGCAATCCTGGAAACTGGTTTAAAAATTACAGTTCCTTTCTTTGTGGAGAAAGGTCAGAAAGTTAAAGTAGACACAAGGACAGGCGAATACATAGAAAGAGCCTAAAGGAGGGATAAATATGGATTTTGAGCAAGGAAGTATAAACATAAGCGATGATGTTTTAAAAGAAATAGCCTTTAGAAGTTTTATCGAAGTACTTGCACCAGATGAAAAAGATGTAAAAAAACTAAAGAAAAGTATCGAAATCGAAAGAACACCGGACGACAACGTAATAGTATATGTAAGGACTGTTGCACCATATGGACAAAGCCTTGTAGAATTCGGTAAAAAAATTATGAAAAACATATCGGAAAATATACAAAGAATGACAGAACTTCAAGTTTCCGCTGTTAATGTTACAATAACTGATGTTGTTGAAAAGATTGAAACAACGGAGGAGGAAGAGTAATTGATAAAGAGTCGGCACAAAATGAGAGAAGCTATTTTTAAAGCTCTCTTCCAGTGGGATTTCAACAAAGATGAAAATCTAGAAGACATATCCAAAGAACACATTAGCGTATTAGATGATTCTTTGCAAGAACTTGCGAAAAAATACGTGAGGGGGATAAGGGAAAATATATTAAAGATAGACGAAATTATATCCAAGTATCTAAAAAACTGGACGCTAGATAGGCTATCTGTTACCGATAGAAATATACTTAGGCTTGGAACTTTTGAGTTATTATACATAGATGATATACCCATAGAAGTTACACTAGATGAAATGATAGAACTGGGAAAAGCCTACGGTACGGAAAACAGTGGAAAGTTTGTAAATGGTGTATTGGATAAAATAGCAAAAGAGGAGGCACCAAAAGAAAAGTTTGAAATCTAAGGTGGGGGGAAAATTTCTTTTTCCGAGGTCATCATTTCTCTGCTTATTTCAATATACGTAATCTACGCGTGTTATCTTATTCTTGATTCAACCATTGAATGGTATATATTTTTGAAAACGGACTATATTAAATCTCTCGAAACGTTTTACGTGGTAAATTACATACGTCACGATTTTTACACGCGTGGTATATCTGGTGTAAATTTTGAAAATGAAAAATGCATATCCTTTACAGAAAAATTGAAAAATGGCGATGTAAAATTGGTAAAATACAAGGTTTTGGATACAAAAGACGGTATGTTTTTAAAAAGGGAAGTACAAGGTCTGGGAAACTACCTTGGTCCATTTAAAACGACTCTTTCATTTAAAAACGCCGCAACTATAGTATACATCCAAACTTACAGGGGAAGGTTTGTACTTCCCAAAGAGCCTCTTGAGTTTAAAATAAAAAAAATCTTAGTCTCCTTTTAAGCTGTACACATATGCTAGTACTTCTGCAACTGCTCTGTAGAATTTCTCTGGAATTTCGTCTCCCACTTCTACGTTAAAATACAACTCCCTTGCAAGTTTTGGATTTCTAAAGACAGGTATGTTATTTTCCCGTGCAATTTTTTTTATCTTTTCTGCTATATTATCCACACCTTTTGCAACAACAATTGGTATCTCCATTTCATCTACTTCATATTTTATAGCAACAGCATAGTGTGTAGGATTGGTGACCACCACAGTAGCCTCGGGAACTTCTTGCATCATTCTATGCATAGAATATTGCATCATAATCTCCCTTTGCTTTCTTTTTACTTCTGGATTTCCTTCAACTTCTTTGAATTCCTCTTTAACCTCTTGTTTTGTCATTCTTATATTCTTTTCATATTCGTACCTTGAATAAAAATAATCGGCTACTGATACAATAAAGAGTGCTATACCACACTTTATCAAAAGCTCAAACGTTATATTCCAAATAAGTAGCGCGCCCTCTAAAACACTCGTATCTGTTGCAAGCAACAACTTATTCCAATTGACTTTCACTACCAAAAATCCTACATATCCCACTATAACCAACTTTAAAATGGACTTTAAAAGTTCAAATAACGAACGCAATGAAAACATCCTCTTCAAACCACTGATGGGATTTATCTTTGAAAAATCAAGTTTTAAAGATTTGAACGTAAATAAAAACCTTGTTTGTAAACTTCCAACAAAAATTCCCGTTACCATTACTATTGCAACAAAGATTATCAAATCAACAATTAACCCTTTAAACGCATCAAATGTGTATATTCCCAAATCGTTGATAGTCAACGTATCATAGGAGGGTAATTGTGCAAAAAAGGATATAGCAGATTCTAATCCCAGTATAATTCCCCTGCCTAAAAATGCAAAACCAATCACCGCCGCCAAGAATGTAAAACCAGAGGTAAGTTCCCTTGAAACTGGAACTTGGCCTTCTTCTCTTGCCTTTTGTCGCCTTCTTGGAGTTGCCTTTTCCGTCTTATCTGGATCGGCAAATAGCTGTATATCTATCCTGAAAGAAAATGCTGCAGGGTTTTTTCTAAAAGAACTGCCAACTTTGCAGAAGTCTCCGCCCATAACGGCACCATCCCCAAAAATATTAAAAAAACCAATATGCTTTTTAGTGGTATTCCAACCATAAATACATTCATTTGCGGTACCAACCTTGAAAGAATCCCCAAAAGCACGTTTACTATAAACATATAGCCTATAACTGGGAGTCCTATCTTTAATGCCACAAAAAATAATTCTATAAATTTTGACGTTATAAACTTAACAAAACCAAAATCCAAAAAATCCAAGTTAAGTGGAAACACTTTAATAGAGTCCACAACCGCTTCGTATATTAACAAATGCCCATTTAAAGAGATAAACACAAAAATTGCAAGAAGAAATATAAGTTGCCCTATTATGGGACTTTCTTCCATAGTTGGATCCATAGAAGTAGCAAGCCCAAAACCAGACTCTATACCCAACAATTCCCCTGCAACGGCAAATGCTCCAAAAATCATATATGCCAGTAATCCAATCGCAAAACCCACAATGAAGTTATTTAAAAGGGAAAGTACTATATGAAGAACAGGAGTATCTAGTGCTATAACACTTTCCTGTGGAAGCAGTGAATATGAAAATGCAAGCACAAGAAAAGCCTTTACTGTGGAAGGAATAAACCTTCCTGACAGTAAAGGCGAAATTACAAAAATCCCAGTTATTCTACTTATTAGCATTCCCCAATTTAAAAATTGAGTCTCTACAAATTGATATAAATCCATTATCCTCCTATTTTAAACCAATTTGCTATACTTTTCAATTGTTCAGAGACCAAATCAATAGCTTTAACTGTTTCGTGTAATCTTTGGGAAAATTCCTCTAATTTTGACATATTCTCGTTAACCATCGCTAATTTATTCACCGCTTCTGAAACCGTATTTGTAGATCTTTCTGAGATATATACCATCTCGTTAAATACTTCTTTTGCTTGCTCTAAAACTTCCGATACCGTCTTTGTGGTTCCCGCAAGTTTTTGGATACGCTCAATTACAATTTGGAAACCTTGAGAAAATTCTTCTTTTGTCTTTGAAAGGGCTGAAAAATTATTCTTCGAATCTTCATATACCTTGTTTAAACCACTGAGATTTTGTGTGTATTCTTCCATATCCTTTACAAGTTTTTTTGAAATATCGTTTATCTCTATAGATAACTTCATAATCTCATCTGCAACTACCGCAAAACCCTTTCCCGCTTCTCCGGCCCTTGCCGCTTCTATTGCGGCATTAAGTGCAAGTAAATTTGTCTGATTTGCAACATTTTGTATCTTTGATATTTCACCAGTAACCCTGTTAAATTGCCCTATAGTTTGGTTAATATAACTGTTAAATTTTTCCATGGCATCTAGCGACCTTGTTATACTGTTATCCATTTCCTTTACAAGTTTTGTATTATCATCTAGCCTTTCCTCCGTATCTATTATATCATTAACCAACTCTTCTAATGTATTTTCTACATTTTCTATAGATTGTTTTGCACCTTCTGTTGTACTTTTTAGGTTATCAAACTCATCTAAAATATCAGTGGTATTTTTAGAGAAAACCTCTATAGTACTTGAAAACTCCCTGGAGGTCTTTTCTAATATATTGCTCAATTCTTCTAAGCCATCTACACGAGAAACAAGCCTATTTGAATTTGAAAGAAGATTTTGTGCAAAATCTTTAAACCTTTCAGAAAGATTTTTTAAAGAGTCCATCATAACTTTAAATTCTCCAGAAACCTTCACACCGTCAAAGCTTTCAAATCTTCCCTCGGATAATCTTTCAATAACCGTCTTTGAATGTTCAAGTGCTTTTGAAAGCTGATCTGTTATAACAAATATCAAAATCACACTTATAACAAGAACAAAAACAACCAATAAAATTGTCTTTTTCACAATAATAGAATTGTCAATCTTTAAATTAATCGAAACATTTGGTTTTTCAAGTTTTGGAACAACAAATGGTTTGGGTTTTGGCAATTCAACACTTGTATCAATAGCCTTAAATGGAATAGCAACTTCTATTTCACCTATCTTCTTTCCAAGGTATTTAAATTCACCTACTTTTGCAAAATAGGTATCTTTCAAAATTTCAATTATATTACCTTTTAACTTTCTTAAAGGCTCTCCTACAAGTCTTTTACCATCTTCCCCTACCTTTGTGGTTATAAGCGCTTTACCATTTACATACAACGTGATCTCTGCATTTGAAACGGATTTTATTTCATCTAAAAATTTATTGTCCATCTTATCAACAAATACAACAAAACCATTTACCGTGTTACCAAGTATGGGGTGCATTACGGGAACAATGACAATTGAATACAAAAAATTATCATACGGAAAAATCAAAGAACGATAAAAAACAGACTTTGCAGAAATTATACTTGAAAAATTTTCTTCAAGTTCCCTAATGTATGGCGGTTTTTTGTAAAAACTTACATTTGCACCTGATGAAACGGATTTTGCATATTCTACTATGTATTTTCCATTGTATTTTGTATACAATCTACTTTTAATCTTTGGCTTTTTTTCATCTATTGTCCAAAGTGCAGCATATTCAACAGAAAATTTTTCTATAAAGGGAAATAAAAGGGATTTTCTTTCAGTTAACGACAAATCTTTGTCATTTGCGGCATTTACAGTCTCCTTTAAAGATGCCGCAATTTGTGCACCTGTTAAAAGTTGTTCTGTCCTTTCCTTTATTAAATTTACAACCGTATCAAATGTGAAATTCACTTGATTTTCAAGCGCCTTTTCGTAAACTTCATTAAAAGATTTTTGTATCTTTTTTTCTTGTTCTCTCACCGTTTCACTTAATCTTTTCGTATATTCCTCTGATTGTTTCAAAAGTTCACCTTTGAAACTATCAATGTACGATTCATATTTTGAAATAACGTTTTTTTCAACGTATAAAGATATGTCTTTTTGCAAATTTTCGATCTGAGAATTTACCCCTCTGATATTGAAATACGTAACCAAGAATACTGGAACCGTTACCAAAATTATTGCAAACAAAACTACTTTTACCCTAAAAGACATATTTTCACTCCTTAAATTTCTTTAACAAGTTCAGAAATTATTCTTACAATCATTCCTCCTGTTTTATTTGCAACTTCTAATACTTCTTCTGCTGTAAGTGGTTTTAAATCATCATGTACCGCTTTATCTGTAATAGCGGATACACCAAGAACCTTTAAACCGCCGTGATTTGCAACAATAACTTCTGGAACAGTTGACATACCTACGGCATCTGCACCCATCCATCTTAACATCTTTAATTCAGCGGGAGTCTCAAAATTTGGTCCCGATACTGCAACATATACACCTTCATAGAATGGTATATTAAGTTTTTGTGCAATTTCAATAGCCCTTTTTCTCAAATCTTTATCGTATGCATTTGACATATCTGGAAATCTTGGCCCCCATTCTTCTACGTTAGGACCAATCAACGGATTATCTCCCATCATGTTTATGTGATCGGTAATAAACATAGGTCTTCCAATCTCAAATTCTGGATTCATTCCACCCGCCGCATTTGTTACTATCAATACTTCTACACCCAAAAGTTGCATAACCCTTATTGGGAAAGTTACGGTCTTCATATCGTATCCTTCATAATAATGGAATCTTCCATTCATTAACATAACATCTTTACCATTGAGTTTTCCAAATATAAGTTCACCCTTGTGTCCTGGCGCAGTTGATACTGGAAAACCTGGAATATCCTTGTACGAAAATTTCTTTGGATTTTCAATACTATCCGCTATCCCATGTAAACCAGAACCAAGGATTATGGCAATCTGTGGTATAGAATCAATGTGTTCCTTCAAAAAAGCTACCGCTTGATTTACTCTTTCAATGTATTCTTTCATCTTTTTGACCCTCCTTTTTATTTTATACATTGATAATTATATCATAAAAAAAGCGGCTATAAAGCCGCTTATTCCTCTATTATATAGACTAAATCTCCTGTTTTTAAAAGTGCCGCATTTGCTTCATCTGTATCCACGTGAAATTCCAAAGCGTATTTCTCACTAACCCTTATAAGCACATCATCAAAAATTAATCTTCTTCCTTCTTTTTCGACTAACACTTTTACAATATCTTTATCTTTTACACCGTATTTTTCAGCATCACTTGTGTGCATGTGTATGTGTCTTTTTGCAATTATTACCCCTTTTTCTTTTATAACACTACCTTTTGGTCCCACTATAACTATTCCTGGAGTTCCTTCTAAATCTCCCGAATCTCTTACAGGTGGTCTAACTCCTATTTTAAACGCATCTGTAAGGGAAATTTCAACTTGTGTTTCTTTTCTTTCGGGGCCAAGTACTCTTACCTTCTCAATTGCACCTTTTGGTCCTACAATAATTACCGTTTCTTGACATGCAAATTGGCCGGGTTGACCTAGGTCTTTAATAGGTGTAAGTTTGTAATCTTTACCAAAGAGTACTTCCACATCTTCCCTTGAAAGGTGCACATGTCTGTTACTAACACCTGCTACAATTCCAGGTTGTTTTAAATTCATTTTATCCCTCCTCTTTTCGGCTTAAGCAATCTATCCCTAACAACTACCTTAATTTTTTCTGGAATTGTAACTTTTATTGTAAATGGTCCTCTTTTAATGTTTAAAAAGCCCAAACCAGCTATTACTACCTCTTTCTCCTCATCTACTTCAAATATGTGTGTTACAAAATTTTCATCTATATCTTGCTTTTTACACGGCGGAATTAGAAGATCCCCTGCCCTCTTTTTCATTAACTCATCTGCCTTTTCTTTCTTTGTTTCATGAAAAGTTACCTTCTCAGGTGCGAAAATCTGGAAAATAGGCTTTTTTTCCGTTTTAAATTCCACCTCTATTTTACAAAATGCACTTACCAACACTGCTCTACTTTCGTCTATTTTAAAGGTTTTTCTTGTAAAAGACTTTGTATTTAAAATTTTTGCCTGACATTCTACAGAAAGTAAATCTGTTACTCTATCGTTTGTTAATATTCCAGGTGTGTCAAATAAATTTACATCAAAGACTTTTCTTTTTATTATCCCCAAAGTCGTACCCGGAAATGGGGAAATAGTTGGTTTTGCTTCTGTAAAATGCGAAAGTAACGATGACTTTCCAACATTTGTAACACCCAAAATTAAGATATCTTCCCTTAGACTTCTTAAAAATTTTTCAAACTTTCTCAACCCAAATTTATTTTTACTACTTAACAAAAATATACGCTCAGAAGAGCAACCAAACTTGTTTTTTAACCATTCTTGAGCTTCAATAGATGAAAGTGATTTTGGCAAAAGGTCAAACTTTGTAACGGCAAAATATACTTCTTTTCTGTTTAATTTTTTCATTATTTCCTTTCGAAAAGTACCTTCAAAATCCGTTATATCAACAACGTATATTACCTTTTTAAAATCCTTTAAAATTTCATCTAATTTATCCAAAAATATCTCCTCTTCAACCGGTACACTCAACTTTCCATAATGGATCATTTTATAACAGCGCTGGCAGAGCGGTTCTTTTTCTTCCAACAGCACATGTTCTGGTATATATCCAGGTTTTTTTGGATCTTTAAATTGCAATTCAACTCCACAACCTCTACACTTCATCGTTAACCTCCTATATAAAGCTTTACCATAACAAATGCAAATCCAACTAAACTAGTCAAAAGATAAGGTTTAAACGCCCACTTTATATATTCACCAAATGAAAATTCTCTACCTATTTGTTTTGAAAGTAAATTAACCCCCACAATATTCTGAACGGCACCAAGTGGCGTAAGGTTAGTGGCAAGATTTGCGCTTACCGCATATATCCACCAAAAAGAAGGTGAAAAACCAGCATTCACCAAAATCTTTATAACAGGTGCGATAATCAAAGTTCCTGGAACAGCACTAAGCCAAGGAATTGCAATTGAAGTAAAGGCAAATATTGCAAGAAGCGAGTAAAATAGATGTCCAGAAAGTGGTAAAAACATATTTGCAAGTAGGCGTGTAATACCTACTTCTTCAAGTGCATATGACAAAATGTAAAGCCCTGCATAGAAAAATAAAGTATCCCAATCTATCTCATTACTTATATCATTAAAATTCTTCTTGTGAAACAGTATCACAGCTACCGCTCCAAGTAATGCAACAAATGAAAGATCAACCTCTACTACTTGATGAAGACCAAAAAGGGAAAGTACTATAAGAAAAACTAATAGTGTAAATCTCAAAGACTTTTTATCCGTAATAGCCATTGTTTCATCAATATCTGAAAGCTTTTCAAGTTTTTCTTCAACATCTTTATCAACTACTGTATATTTTTTAAACAAAAGCATAGTAATAGCAAATGAGATTATGGTAATCAATCCCATGTTTTTAATAAAATCATTAAAACCTAAACCGCTTACTGAACCAAGCACAAGGTTTAAAGGGCTACCAATCAATGTAGACATTCCACCAATATTGTCTATAAAGATGGTTAGCATTAAAAACGGAATGGGATTTAAGCCAAGTGAATCTGTAATAAGAAAGATCATAGGGGCTATAAGGATTATCGTAACAAGGTTATCCAAAAAAGCAGAAGATACGGCTACTAAAATCATCAACCCAGTTATGGTCAAAAAAAACCTCTTGCCACCTATTTTTACCACACGTATAGCCAAAAACTGAAAAAGACCCGTTTTTTTCAAAAACTCCACTATAACAGTCATTCCCGCAAGAAGACCTAATGTGTTAAAATCTACTACTCTACTAATATTCTCCGGTTCTAATCCCTCAATAAGCTTAAGTGCGGAAACTAAAATTGCCAACCCAAAAACTATAGGCGCCTTATACTTTTTACCGAAAATAATATACCCATATGCAATTATTACAATAGATAATGCAAATACCTTTTCCACAAGTCCACCTCCCTATCACATTTTTTATTATAACTCTAATTTTCACATTTTCTTGTTAAAAATTATATAAATTTATATTTTAACTTCTTTTCTTTTTTTCCTTTTCTATTAACATTTGTGAAAAAAATCAATATATTAAATATTCCAAATCTTATCACCTAAAATGGAAAATATTACGGTTTGCAAAATCATTACTTATATTAGAAAATAAAAATGAAGAAACTAAAAAGGGGTGATAAAATGGCAAAAGTTTCTAATATGGTCTTGTTGAACAAACCCGGTGAAAAGATACTCCTTTTAGGTAACCATGCAATAGCAAGAGGAGCACTTGAAGCAGGCATAGCGCTCTTTGCTGCATACCCTGGAACTCCTAGTTCCGAACTAACGGATACAATGGCAGCGGTAGCAAAAGATGCAGGCGTTTATATGGAATACTCTACAAACGAAAAAGTGGCATTCGAAACGGCTTTATCTGCTGCATGGAGTGGTCTTCGCGCGATGACTGCTATGAAACATGTGGGGTTAAACGTTGCTGCAGATTCATTTATGAGTGCCGTAGGAATGGGAGTAGAAGGTGGATTTGTTATAATGGTCGCAGATGATCCAAGCATGTGGTCCTCACAAAATGAGCAAGATACAAGGGTTTTTGGGAAATTTGCAAATGTTCCCGTATTAGAACCATGTAGTGTTCAAGAAGCAAAAGACCTTACAAAATACGGTTTTGAAATTAGCGAAAAGTACAAACACATGGTAATTCTCAGAACAACAACTAGGTCTTCACACATGAGGGGAGATGTGGTATTAGATAAACTACCAGATGAAATAGTAAACAAAATAAGAAGAGTTGGAAAATTTGAGAAAGATCCAAAAAGGTTTGTCGATATACCCGCACATTCTAGAACTTTTCATCCAAAAATTCTTGAAAACATAGAAAAAATTAGAGAAGAATTTAACAACTGTCCATTCAACAGAATAGAAGGTGATGGAAAGGTAGGAATCATTACCTCAGGTCTTTCATATGCATATGTAAAAGAAGCTATCTCCTGGCTGGGAATAAACAACGTAAAAGTCCTTAAACTTTCAACTCCATATCCCGTTCCATTTGGACTTGTCGAAAAGTTCTTAGAAGGACTTGAAAAAGTATTAATAGTTGAAGAGCTTGAACCAGTTGTTGAAGAACAGATAAAATTGTGGGCATATGATAAGGGTTACACCATTCCTATATATGGCAAAAACATTGTACCAAGAACATACGAAATGGATACAAAACGTGCAGTAAAAGCTATTTCGAAATTTTTAAACATCGACACGCCCATTGATTTTAACGCACTAGAAGAAAAATACAAAGAAATAAGCTCAATGCTTCCACCAAGACCACCTTCATTGTGTCCCGCATGTCCACACAGAAATTCGTTTTTTGCAATTAACAAAGCTACAAGAAAAAATGCAATTTTTCCAAGTGATATAGGATGTTATACCTTAGGTGTATTGCCACCTCTTAGTGCCGTTGACACAACAGTTGCAATGGGTGGATCAATTGGGATAGCACATGGACTTAGCGTATCACTAAATGGTGCAACAAATGAAGAAATATACAATAAAAAAGAAGTAATTGTTGCAACAATAGGAGATTCTACCTTTTATCATACGGGACTTCCCGCAATAGCAAATGCCATATACAATAGATCAAACATACTGGTGGTAATTGTAGACAACGAAATTACAGCTATGACTGGTGATCAACCAAATCCAGGTACTGGAGATACCCCACATGGACCTGGAAAAAGAATCCCCATTGAAGATGTGGTAAAGGCTATGGGGGCAGATTTCGTCGAAGTAGTAAATCCGTACAACATAAAGAAAACAACCGAAGTAATCAAAAAAGCATTGGATGTAGACGGTGTTAGTGTTGTTGTATCAAGACAAGTGTGTGCTTTACATAGGGTAAGTCAAGCAAGAAAGAAAAAACAAAAATTACCCACATTTAGGGTTAATCCAGATAAATGTACAGGTTGTAAAGTATGTGTCACCACATTTGGATGCCCTGCAATATTCTGGGATAGTGAAAATAACAAGGCAAAAATTGATCCTACCATGTGTTGGGGTTGTGGAAGCTGTGCACAAATATGTCCATTTGGAGCCTTTGAACTTGTAAAGGAGGCGAAATAATGGTTAAAGAATACAATATAGTTATTACAGGTGTAGGAGGACAGGGAATACTAACAGCTGCAAACCTACTTGGATGGGCCGCACTAAAAGAAGGCTACAAAGTTAGAGTAGGAGAAGTACACGGAATGAGCCAAAGATTCGGTAGCGTTATATCTTATGTAAGGTTTGGCGAAAATGTCTACGGTGCGATGGTACCAGAAGGAAAGGCAGATGTGATAATATCATTTGAACCAGTAGAAGCATTAAGATATATCAATTACTTAAAAGAAGGTGGTCTTGTATTTACAAATTCCAGACCCATTCAACCTGTACAAGTATCAATGGGACTTGCAAAATACCCTTCACATGAAGAAATTAAAGATATCGTAGAAAAAAATTTTAACGCAAAATATTTAAGTTTTGATGCAGAAAGCCTTGCAAAAGAGGCGGGAAATATAATTACAACAAATGTGGTATTAATTGGCGCTTTAACATCAACACCAGACTTTCCACTCTCTTCCCAAACAATAAAGGAAGTAATTAAAGTTAGTGTTCCACCAAAAGCTGTAGATTTAAATATAAAGGCATTTGAATTGGGGTTAAGCAAAGCAAAAGAAATGTTATAAAATAACAAAAAATGAGTGTAAAACCCCTTGCAAATTTTGCAAGGGGTTGTTTTTTTTTGCTTTCTAAGTTAAAATATAAAGCAAAATGTAAAATGAAAGGAGAGAATAAATGTATTTACTTTCTTCTATAATCTTTGGTATACTACTGGGTTCAAATGATTCTGCAAATATCTTTGGCCCTTCTGTAGAAATGGGAATATTAAAATACAGAAAAGTCACAATAATTGCGGCTATTTTTACCTTTTTAGGTGCAATAATCGGTGGAGAAAATGGAATAAGAACTATAAGCACCTTTTCAAATATTGATATTTACAGTGCAACAATTTCCGTTATTTCAGCCGCAATTACCATGTTTATACTCTCAAAAATTGGCATTCCTTCGTCTTCTTCACAATCTATTGTTGGAGCAATAATTGGTATAAACTTATTAACCAATAATCTAAATACAAAACTTCTTTTAAAACTCTTTCTTGCCTGGATTTTTACACCCATTGGTGGGATAATCTTTACATACTTATTATATAAAACTTTATCTCCACTGTTTAATAAGATAAAATCGATACAAACAAGGGAGAAAATTATAATACTTTCAACATTAATCATAGGTTCATACGGTGCATATTCCCTTGGAGCAAATAACGTTGCAAACATTACCGGAGTTTTTGCAAACAATATTGGAATTAAAAATGCAACATTTATAGGCGGCATAAGTATGGCAATTGGGGCGCTACTTTCAAATAAAAAGGTTATGTACACTATAAGTAAAAAAATAATGGAATTAGATTATTTTTCCTCTGCTGTATCTTCACTTGGTCAAGCTATAACTGTGTGGATATACTCACTTGTCGGAATACCCGTATCCGTCTCCCAGGCCATTGTTGGCGCAGTCATAGGTGCAGGATACGCAAAGGGATCAAAGATAACAAACAAAAAAGTAATTATCCAAATATTCCTCACTTGGATTCTTACACCCACTTTTTCGGCGTTTATCTCAATTATTCTAAATTACCTTCTTAAAATTTCCATTTTTTAAATTTTCATCAAAAAATAAAATATGTTACTATATAGTAATTGTTAAAATAAATAAGAAATTGGGAGGTGGTGTAAATATTTATATACCTACTTCCAGCTGTTTTTTTTGGCTGGTCTCTTGGAGCAAATGATGCGGCGAATATATTTGGAACCGCAGTGTCAAATAGAATTATTAAATATCGAACTGCAACAGTAATTTCTGCAATATTTATAATAATCGGTGCAATTATTGGTGGAGAAAAAGGTATTTTAACTATTAGCAGTATTTCCGCAAGCGACTTAAAACTTGCTGCAATATCCGTACTTTCGTCTGCTATTACAATGACCACCATGACTTATATAGGTGCTCCTGTTTCTTCTTCCCAGGCAATAGTAGGTTCAATAATTGCAACTTCTTTAATAGAAGGTACAGTAAAATGGGGCATACTCTCAAAACTTTTTCTTGCGTGGTTTTTTACACCAATTGGTGGTATCTTTTTTAGTTATATATCGTATAAAATCTTTGCAAGGCCATTTAATAAAATAAAATCTATTTATGTAAAGGAAAAAGTTATATTTTTTGCAACATTAATAATAGGGGCATATGGTGCATACTCACTTGGTGCAAATAACGTTGCAAATATCACAGGGGTATTTGCAAATGCCATTGGAATTAAAAATGCCGCATTGTTAGGTGGAATAAGTATAGCATTGGGTGTTTTAACGTATAGTTACAAGGTAATGTACACAGTGGGTACACAAATAATAGAGCTTGATTATTATTCCTCTGCAATTGCGGTATTAGGCGAATCTATTACCGTATGGATCTACGCGCTGCTTGGTATACCCGTCTCAACATCGCAAGCAATAGTAGGGGCAGTTATAGGTGCAGGATATGCAAAGGGCTCGAGAATTTCAAGTAAAAAAATTATTTTCAAAATAGTTAGTGCTTGGATTAATACCCCTGTAATTGCAGGGGCTATAACTTTTCTGATATACTATTTAATGAGACTGGTATAAAAGGAGGAAAATAATATGAGTCTATTTTTTGGTAAAAAAGAGCAACTAGTAATTGAGTTATTTGAAAGTCATTTGGATTCCGTAGAAGATACCATAAAAAAATTGGTAGAACTTGTAAAGGAAAATGATATAGAAAAAAGAAAGGAGCTTGCCGAGGAAGTTAGAAAAATAGAATCACAGACAGATCAAATTAGAAGAAAATCAGAACTTGAAATGTACTCCGGTGCATTTCTTCCAAACTTTAGGGGAGACCTTTTGGGTACCATTGAAGCACTAGATAGAATTGCAAACAAAGCAGAATCAGTAGCCGATGAGATAGATCTACAAAATCTAGTAATCCCACAAGAAATTAGAGAAAATATTATAGATCTCGTTGAAACATCTCTTGAAACCTATAAAGCCTTAAAAAAAGCCGCAAAAAAGATGTTTAAAGATTTTGATAAAGCAAGTGAGATGATAATAGAAACGGAAAAGTTCGAACATAAAACAGATGATATAGAAAGGGAAACAATAAGAAAGATATTTAATCTTGATATATCACTTGCGGAAAAAATACAATTAAAAAAGCTAGTACACAGAATAGCTGACATATCCGATACTTCAGAAGATGTCTCAGATAGAATCCAAATAATACTTTACAAAAGAAAAGTATGAGACATTTGAGGAGTAAAATTGATTAGTAAAAAAAACATTACAAAAGAAATTTTATCTTTAAAAGAAAATATCAAAGAACATTGTAAAATTTTCCATATAGAAAAAAATGAAGTATTACACTCACCACATGAAAAATTGGAACAAATAAGTGTTGTTTTAAAGGGAAGACTAAAAGTTGTAAAATTTACATCAGAAGGAAATGAACAAGTTGTAAAATATATAAGTGAAATGGAAAGCTTTGGTGAAGGGCTAATATTTGCTGGTGAATTTTATCCATCCTTTATAATCTCCGAAAAGAAATCAGAAATAATGGAAATCTCTAAGGAAGGAATTTTATTTTTGTTAAAAAATAACGAAGAATTCCTTATTACTTATTTGAATGAAATATCAAGAAAAATGGTAAATTTATCAAATGTAATAGATATACTCATTATTAAATCTGTAAAAGAACGGATAATAAAGTACTTCTCACTACTACATAAAACTCAAAACAGTGATGTAATATTTTTTAAGTCAAAACAAAAAATAGCAAATGATATCGGTAGCGTAAGAGAAGTTGTTTCAAAAAAGATTAAAGAACTAGAAAAAGAGGGGATAATAAAGATAATAGATAAAAATCACATTAAAATCATAAATAAAAGGCTTTTTGAATAAAACCGTGATTGAAATCACGGTTTTATTTTTTTGTGTAAAATATAATGAAATTAGAAAAATTTATAAAAGGAGTGATTTAATGAACACTATAATTTTAATCGTCATAGCAATACTATTTTTAACTTGGTCAATATTTAAAAGTAAAGAAAAAACAAAAGAAAGCCTTATCTTATCAAAAAATCTCCTTATAAAGACATTTATCGAAATAATAGGAGTTATGGCATTAGTTGGTCTAGTTTTGGCAATATTACCACCAGAACTCATAAAGCAACTACTTGGAAATTCAAATGAATTTTTAAGCACGCTTTATGGAGCAATTATAGGGGCCTTAACTATAATACCCGCTTTTATAGCCTTTCCACTATCCAAATCACTTTATCAAAGTGGTGCTAACTTAACTGCAATTGCTGCATTCATAACCACACTAACAATGGTAGGTTTTGCAACTATGCCAATAGAAACAAAGTATTTTGGAAAAAAATTTACACTACATAGGTTATGGTTAAGTTTTGTTGCTGCAATATTAATAGCCTCAGGTATGGCGGTGATATTGTGATTAAATTAATAAAAAACAATAAATTAATATTTATTAGTATATTTCTCTATACTATAGCATTTTTTGTAAAACCATCGATATTTTACAAAGGTTTGGAAATGACAAAAGGATTTCTTATAGAAATGCTAGAAGTTATGCCACCCATTCTTATAATATCTTCACTAATAACAGTATGGGTACCTTCAGAAATTATAATGAAACACTTTGGAAAAAAATCTGGGATAAAGGGTAAACTCTTATCAATATTTACAGGTGCAATATCGGCAGGTCCAATATACGCGGCTTTTCCCATTGCACAAGCTCTATTTTTCAAAGGGGCAAGTATTGCAAATTTAGTGATAATTATTAGTTCATGGGCAGTAGTTAAAATCGTAATGTTTATGGTCGAATCAAGCTTTCTTGGACTATCTTTTGCATTAACAAGATATATACTAACAATACCGGCTATTTTACTGATGGGATACATTATGGAAAAATTAGTTAAAAGAGAAGACATTTTAAATGAAATCTCAAACAACAATTACACGTACAAAAATATAAAGGAAGTATTACACGATTTACCAAACATGGATTGCGGTGCCTGCGGATATGCAAATTGCAAAGCTTTTGCAAAAGGAGTTTTAAATAAAGAAGTTACAATTGATGATTGTGTTATCAGAAAAAACGCAAAAAAAATAGCATAAGTCCAGTTCCAAGTGGAACTGGACTTTTAATAATTATTCACCTACTGTAAATTTAACAAATCTTGAAACTTTGATATTTTCTCCTATCTTTGCAATTGCTTCTTTTATCATATCCTCAACTGTCTTTTCTTCATCAAATGCAAATTTTTGTTCGTAAAGACAATTTTCCTCAAAGAATTTGTTTAATTTTCCTTCAATTATTCTTTCAATAACATTTTCTGGTTTTCCAGAATCTTTGAGTTGTTCTCTGTAGATATCCTTTTCTTTTTCGATAACCTCTTGTGGTACTTCTTCTCTTTTTACCCATCTTGGTGACATTGCAGCAATGTGCATTGCTATTTTGTTTCCAAGTTCTTGGAATTCTTCTGTTCTTGCAACAAAGTCTGTTTCACAATTTAATTCCACCAAAACTCCTATTCTTTTGTTAAAATGTACATAAGATGCAATTATACCTTCTCCTGTTTCCCTTGATGCCTTTTTTGCAGCCTTTGCAATACCCCTTTTTCTTAAGACCTCTATGGCCTTTTCTATATCTCCGTTTGCCTCTTCTAGTGCCTTTTTACATTCCATCATTCCAGCACCCGTTCTATCTCTAAGCTCCTTAACAAGTTTTGCACTAATCATACTTTCTCCTCCTTTATATATTTTTAGAAGATATTTTCCACCCATTCTCATATACCATCAAATACTTTATACCTACCTCTTCTAAAATTTCATACACCTTTTCTATTCCCCTTCCAACATGTTCTACTTTATGGGCATCGGAACCTATTGTAACATATTTTCCACCAAGTTTCTTAAAGAGTTTTAAAATATCAATTGAAGGATTTGGCTCACCATATCTAAAAATACCAGCAGTATTAACTTCGATTGTTTTTCCCTTTTCAAGTACAAGTCTTAACACATCTTCAATAATTGGATAAAGCTTTTTAGAAAAAGGTTCAAAACCATCAGAAAACCTCCTTGGAAAATCAAGATGCCCTAGTACGTGAAAATCATCTATTTTCTTTACAAATGTGTATAAATCCAAAAGATACTTCTCATATACCTTTTGTCTATCTTTTTCATCATATCTCTTATGATTTGAAAGAATAACAAAATCAAATTCCTTTAAATCTATATCAATCTTTCCTTTTCCGTCCCATCCAAATTCCACACCTATTGGTAGATTCCTTTTTCTCATCTCTCTTTTATACACTTCCACATCAAATTTAAAACTTTCCTCACCATCCACTGCTTCATAGTGATCCGTTATTATTATACTCAAATTTCCAGCCATACTTAGTATATCATCTATAGAAGATGTGGAATCTGCGGAAAAGTTACTGTGTAAATGGTAATCTATCATTTCTTTCCACCTGCAATATTTACTAACCACTTAAAAATTGGATGAGGTGTTCCAACCTTTGATTTGTATTCTGGATGGTACTGTACTCCCAAGAAAAATGGATGATCTTCCAATTCCACAGCCTCAACAAAATCTGATTTTGCAGAAATCGTTAATTTATAACCCTCATTACCAGGTAATTTAAATATATCTGAAAATGATTCGGCATCAACTTCGTATCTGTGTCTATGTCTTTCGTATATTACTAATTGGTTGCCGTATATTTTGCTCAAAAGTGTGTTTTCTAAAACATTTGTCTTTTGAGCTCCAAGCCTCATAGTACCACCTAGTTTTAAAATTTCTTTTTGAGATTCCATCATATTAACCACGGGATACGGTGTATTTGGATCAAATTCTGTGGAATTTGCCCATTCGTATCCTCCGACGTTTCTTGCAAATTCAATTGCCATAAGTTGCATACCAAGGCATATTCCAAGAATGGGTTTTTTATTCTCACGCGCATACTTTATCGCCTTTATTTTACCTTCTATTCCCCTTCTTCCAAACCCTCCTGGTATAATTAACGCATCAAAACCATCAAGGTAATCTTTTACCTGTTCATCTGTCATATCTTCAAGTTCTTGTGCATCTACAATCACGGGTTTTTGAGCACCAGAAAGGTATACAGATTCAATTATACTTTTGTATGCATCATCTGTACCAAGGTATTTTCCTACAATTCCTATTTTTAAAAGCTCAAATGATTTTGGATAATTCCAAGAAAAATTATCTTTAATATCCAAGTCCAATTTTTCAGAAATAAGATTATGTAAATTTAACGAGTGAAGTACCACTGGTACCTCGTATACATTTGATACATCTGGGAGATTTATCACCCTATTTTTTGGTACACCACTAAATAACGCTACCTTAAACAAACTATTAGCATCGATAGGCATTTCCGTTCTAACTATTATAGTGTCAGGGTGAATACCTATTTTCCTTAAAAGCTGAACAGATTGCTGAGTGGGTTTGGTCTTAAACTCATTTGTGGTTCTAAGATACGGAACATATGTTACATGCACAAAGTGGAAATTTTCCCTTCCCACTTCAAAGGCAAGTTCTCTTACCGCTTCTAAAAACACTTCACCCTCTATATCTCCAACTGTTCCCCCTATTTCTATTACCAAGAGTTCTCCATCCATTGACTTAATTCTATCTTTAATTTCAGATGTGACATGAGGTACTATTTGAACGGTGGAACCCAAATACCTTCCATCCCTTTCACGTTGGATAACGGAAAAGTATATCTGCCCCGCCGTAATATTATTTTTTCTTGAAACGTTTATTCCCAAAAATCTTTCATAATGTCCCAAATCAAGGTCTGCCTCATAACCATCGTCTGTAACAAATACTTCACCGTGCTGATTTGGATTCATAGTCCCCGCATCTACATTTAAGTAAGGATCTATCTTTAATATATTAACATCTATACCACTATCTTTTAAAATCCTGGCAAGAGATGCGGAAAAAATTCCCTTTCCTATTCCACTTAATACACCACCAGTAACCACAATAAATTTTTGAGGCATATTATCCCTCCTTTTAGTAAAATTTTACTATTTTTTGTTATATTTCGTGTTTCTTTAAAGTTACAGCTTTTCTTTTTTTGTGGTATCATATATTTGGAAACGTTCCAAACACGAAAAGAGGTGAATTCATATGAAAAAATCCATAATTTTGGCAATAGGAAATGAACTAGTCGAGGGAATAATACTAGATACAAACTCAAAATATATATCAAGAAAGTTATTAGATTTTGGATACAAAACTATAGCTATAAAAACACTTCCAGATGACATGAAAATATTGGTAGAAGAAATTAAAAGTTCCTTAAAAAAAGCAGATTTATTAATAACAACTGGAGGTTTAGGTCCTACAGAAGATGATCTAACAAGAGAGTCGGTTTCCAAAGCCATTGGAAAAAAACTCGTATTTTCAGATAAAATATACAAAAGCATATTAGAAAAGATAAAAAAATTTCACAGAGAAGTGCCAGAAAATGTAAAAAAACAAGCATGGGTAATAGAAAGTGCAAAGGTAATAGAAAATCCCGTTGGAACAGCACCTGGACAGATAATTGATAATATAATTATTCTTCCAGGTCCTCCTGTTGAAATGAAACCTATTTTTGATAAAGCGTTAAACTACATAGAAAAAGGTGAAAAAATATATCAAAGAAGGGTTAAATTTTTGGGTATTCCAGAGGCCGTATTGGTAGAAAAATACAAAGATATAATATACAAACACGATATCAACGTTGCAACAATGGCAAGTCATATCACAGGTGTGGAATTAAGGTTTACCGGTGAAAGAAAAAAAGTAGATGAAATAGTAAATTTACTTAAGGAAAAATTATCCGATTATATTTACGCATTTGACGACAAAACAATAGAAGAAGTGGTCTTTGAAAAATTGGGAGATAAAACTGTCTCCTTTGCAGAATCTTGTACAGGTGGATTGATTTCCTCAAAATTTGTTAGTCTCCCTGGTGTTTCAAAAGTATTTAAAGGCGCAATTGTAGCATATTCAAATGAAGTAAAGGAAAATGTTTTAAATGTAAGTAAAAATACCATTAAAACTTTTGGAGCTGTAAGTAAAGAATGCGTAACTGAAATGGCAAAAGGGGTATGTAAGATTCTAAATAGCGATTATTCCGTCTCGGTATCTGGTATAGCAGGACCCACAGGTGGTACCAAGGAAAAACCCGTAGGGACTGTTTGGATTTGTGCCTACGATAGACAAAAAGATGTTTATCTTGCAAAAAATTTTCTCTTTAGGGGAAATAGACAAATAATAAGGGAAAAATCTTCACTCTATGCATTAAATCTACTAAGGAGGATTATAGAATGAAAAAGAAAAATATTACCATAAAAGATGTGGCAAAAAAAGCAGGTGTTGGTGTGGGAACTGTTTCGCGGGTTATAAATAACAGTCCGCACGTTAACCCAAGAACTAAAGAACATGTATTAAAAATTATACAGGAAATGGGTTACATGCCAAATCCTCATGCAAGAAGGCTTTCAAGTGGACACACAAAGATAATAACCACTATCTTTCCACAGATGGTTGGTGAATTTCACCAACTTTTGCTTTCTGGAATAGATGAAGTATTTGAAAAAGAAGGATATACTTCCTTTGTATATCCACTTTACAGTGAAAATAGATATAAATTTGTAAGGGAAAGCTCTGATTTTGTGCTTGGTACCGACGGAGTAATAATTGATGCGCTAAATGTTGACAAGCTCTTAAAACAGTATATCCCAAAAAATGTACCCGTTGTTTCGGTGGAATTTGATTCGCAAAAGTACGATTCTGTAATATTGGATAATTTCTACGGTGGAATGATAGCAGGAGACTATCTATCTAATTTTGAAGGTGATTTATTTATAGTAACACACGATAGAAAAACAAAATTAGAAAGTACCGTCTTTGAAGAAAGGGTAAGTGGATTTATCGAATCAATAGAAAGAAAAGGAAGAAAAGTAGCAAAAATATTTAAAATAGATCTCGATTGGCTTGAAGCAATTAAAGTTGCAAAAGCTGTTTTTTCCATTTCAAAAAAACCCCTTATATTTGCAACAACAGATTACTTTGCATTCCCGGTAATAGAATTTGCAAGGATAAAAGGACTTGAACCTAAAGAAGACTTTTTTCTCTGTGGATTTGATAATCTTACTTTATCCAGCATATTAAATATTACCACCATAAAACAACCTATAAAGAAAATGGGAAAAACTGCAGGTGAAATGTTATTAAGAAAAATAAAGGGATATAGCAGAAAAAGACAAACAGTTGCCTTTAAACCTGAATTAATAGAAAGAAATACATAAGGAGGAATATTATGAAAAAAGGTGATTTTATTTGGATATTTACATTTCTTCTAATAATTTTTCTTTTAATCTTTCTCCATGACTATTATATAGCTTTAAATAGATCCCATCCATACTTTATGGGATTTTTAAAGGTATCCATACTTGCAACTATGGGAGAAGTACTATCTTTGAGATTACAAAGAAAAAGATATACAAAACCATACGGATTAATATACAGATTTATTATATGGGGATTTCTAGGTATGTGTTTTGTACTTGTATTTGAATTATTTTCAAGTGGCACGTATATTGTTATGGAAAAAGGACTTCTTCCAGGAAAAAATAAATTCCTTCACGCATTTTTTACCAGCACACTGATGAACCTTATATTTGCTCCAACTTTTATGGCATTTCATAGAATAACCGATACCTACATAGACTTGGGAAAAGGAAGAATAAAAGAAATATTTTCCGTAAAATTTAGTGATGTTATAAATACAATTGACTGGAATAAATTTTTTGGTTTTGTTGTTCTAAAAACTATACCGTTTTTTTGGATTCCAGCCCATACTATTACATTCTTACTACCAGCAGAATACAGGGTATTAACAGCTGCAATGCTCTCTATTGCACTGGGAGTGTTGTTATCCATACGAAAGGGGTAATACTGTGCTTAAATTGAAACCCATGCATTTTACAGATTTTATAGATGCACCTGTTGAAAAGGTATACAAAACGTTTGTAAATGAAAACGGATGGGATCCATGGTTTACAGATGGCATGAAAATGGAATTAAAAGACGGTGGAAAGATATTCTTTAGATGGGAAAGATTAACAGGTGAAGAGGTTATTGATAGGGGATACACTATTGAAATAATTCCAAACAAGTTATGGGAATTCTGGTGGTATGAATACGAAGACGGATTTAGATCAAAAGTTACTATAAAGTTTCAAAAGAACTTAGACGGTGGAACTTGGATAAGTATAACGGATAATACCATTGTTAAAAGCATGGAAGAAATAGACATTAGATACGGTTGTGCATTTGGATGGGGACAGATGCTCATACTCGCAAAGGCATATATAGAACAAAATATAATACTACTTCGGTAAGTATTTTGGAAAGTTTATATACTACATATAGTTCTTTGGAAAGATTTATACACTATATATTGATTTCTAACCACATGGTAAGAAATTTACTTTCCAATTTGTAGAATTTCTTACCACTAAAAAATCACGAACAATCGTCTTTTATCGTATATAATAAGAAAAACAAAAACTTACCACCAAAAACCTTATTTTATAAGTATTTATCTTCTTCTTACCAAAGACTGGTAACTTACCATTTAGAAAATTGGAAAGTTACAAATTAAGAAATAGCAACAATTTACAAGCCTTTTTTCAAAATAACTTTCCAATTTTCACCCTCTATATTATTATTATTAATAAGAAAATATAAAGAAAGGATGAAAAAATGTTTGAAAAAGAACTTGATGAAGAACAATATGAAGCGGTAACAAAATCACAAGGGAAAACATTAGTAATAGCAGGACCTGGCAGTGGTAAAACAAGGGTAATTACATACAAAATAGCATACCTTATAAACTCCGGTGTAAAACCACAGGAGATAATGCTTGTTACATTTACAAAAGCAGCTGCAAAAGAAATGCTACAAAGGGCTAAAATAGTTTCAAAATCAAATCTAGAAGGTATTACGGCAGGTACGTTCCATCATGTATGTAACCTATTTCTTAGAAGATATGGAAGTACAATTGGACTAAAACCAAACTTTACCATCCTAGATAGTGAGGATGCAAAAGATTTAATGGAAAGCATTAGAAGTCAATTAATACCAAAGTCTGAAAGAAAAACAGTACCAACTGCAAAGCAACTGCTCTCAATATATTCATATATGAACAATACACTTTCATCGCTAAAAGAAGCAATAACAAGATACAATCCAAGATTTCTAGAACAAGAACATACAATAGAACAAATATTAATAAAATACCAACAAGAAAAACAAGCTCAAAATTCTGTAGATTATGATGACCTTTTAATCCATACACTCCACATACTTTCAACAAGCAAAAGCATCAGATTAAGAGAATCGGAAAGATACAAGTGGATACTCGTTGATGAATTTCAAGACACCAATATAGTACAATTTAAAATAGTAGAACTACTATCAACTGTACATAAGAACCTAATAGTTGTTGGAGACGATGCACAAAGCATTTATTCATTTAGAGGTGCAAGGTTTGAAAATGTACTCGATTTTCAAAAAGAAGCAGAAACATTCAAAATCCAAACAAATTACAGAAGTTCACAAGAAATAGTCAATTTTATAAACGAAATGCTCCCAAAAAAATCTATAAAGAAAACATTATGCGCAAAAAGAAGTACAGGTATAAAACCATTTTTAGTACAAGTATTTGACCATTACGATGAAGCAGATTTTGTAGCAAATGAAATTGTAAACTTTCAACATAACGGAATATCCTTAAATGACATTGCAGTGCTATACAGAGCACACGCACATTCCCTTGAACTTCAACTTGAACTTTCAAAACATAACATTCCTTTTAAGTTATACTCTGGTTTACGATTTACCGAAACAGCACATGTAAAAGATTGCATGGCATTTCTAAAGACCACGGTAAATCCTGAAGAAAAGATTTCATGGATACGGCTCCTAAAACTTGTAAATGGCATAGGAAATATAAAGGCAAACAACTATGCAGAAGAAATTTCAAAAATAGGATATAGCGCATTAGACAAAATAAAGGAAAAAAGTTCCGATTTTAAAAAACTAAGGGAAACTATTAAAAATACACTAACTGTGGAAAATCCAGGTGAAAGAATAAAGATATTTTACATAGACTTTTATCACAAAAAAATGGAGGAAAAATTTGAAGATTACAAAGATAGAAGAGAGGATATAGAGCGCCTTATAGAAATGGCATCATTTTACAAAAACACCGAAAACTTTATCGGTGATATATTAATAAGTGAAAGCTATGAAATGAGAAATGAAGACAACGAAAAAGAAAAGGTAACACTTACTACTATCCACCAGGCAAAAGGGCTTGAATGGAAAGTAGTTTTTATTTTAAGTGTTAACCCCGGTGATTTTCCACATATAATGAGTCTACGCGAAAATAACATAGATGAAGAAGAAAGGTTATTTTATGTTGCAATAACACGTGCAAAAGATTATCTATACATAATCCACAGTATAGGTGGTTCATCTAGAATATTCTACGGAAATGATTATCTAATAAGACGTGGAAAGAGCTTTATAGACGAGATACCCTTTCACCTTGTTGAACACCTTGAATATGGAGTTGAAAAATGATATACATAGGAACAAGTGGTTTTCAATTTGATGATTGGATAGGTACAGTATATCCAAAAGACATTAAAAAGGCACAGATGTTAAATTATTACGTTGGAAAGTACACATTTAATACAGTTGAATTAAACTACACGTATTATAGAATGCCAAAATACAAAGGTATTGTATCTCTTTTAAGAAAAACTCCAAGAAATTTTGTATTTTCAATAAAACTACACGGTGGAATAACACACGAAAAAAGTTTAGAACTTGTGGATAAATTCTTGCAAGAAACATGTGAAATGGAAAACGAAAATAGATTGATAGGTTATCTTGCACAATTTCCGTTTTCATTTAAAAAAACTCCAGAAAGTGAAAGATATTTGTATAAACTTTCAAAAAAGATAAAAAATTTGTTTGTTGAGTTTAGACATATATCTTGGTTAGATTTTAAAACAAAAGACTTTGAAATAATAACAATTGATCAACCACAGTTAAAGGATTTCTATCCATTTAAGATAAATGCAAATGAGAAATTATACGTTAGACTCCATGGAAGAAATAAAAAGTGGTTTGAAGGAGATGTTAAAACAAGGTATAATTACAATTACAAAAGAAAAGAACTTTTGGAAATTTATGAAAAAATAAAGGATTTTGAAGGGGAAAAGTATATTTACTTTAATAACTGCTATCGTGGATACGCACTTTTAAATGCAGTGGAATTTAGGGAAATAATTGGTGGTGGAAAACTTGAAATTTTTTGAACACAAAGAAAAAGACAATAGTCAAATTAGTTGGGAAGGTGAAAAAAAGTTTATAGATGCCCTAAAAAGGGGAGAAGAATGGGCATATAGAAGGTTGTACAGAGAATATGCGCCAAAGATCGGTTCATTTGCCAAAACGTATTTTGGAACAGATGATGTAGATGACATAGTACAGGAAGTTATGTTAAGGATATTTAAAGGAATAAAGAAATTTAAGGGAAACTCTTCACTTTCTACTTGGATATATAAAATAACGTTAAATGTGTGCAACACGTATTACGAAAAATTCAAAAAGAAAAGTGAGAAAGTTTTTAGTGTGGAAAACGATGAAGAAGATATAGAAACAGATATTCCGGATAAAGAAAAAGATGTGCAAAAAGAAGTGGAATCGGAATTATTATACGAAAAAATCAATAAAGTGCTAGAAAAGCTCCCGGAAAATGAGAGAATATTAATAAAACTTAGGGATATAGATGAAATGTCTTACCTTGAAATAGCGGATATCCTAAGCATACCTGAAGGCACTGTAAAGAGCAGACTTCACAATGCCAGGAAAAAATTTAAAAATCTTCTTAAGGAGGAAGGTATAGTATGACCGAGGAAAGATACGGAAAAGTTATAGAACTATTAAAACAAACCACTTGCTATAGACCGGGAGATATTTTGGAAGAAAAGGTAATTAATAATATCAAAAAAAAGAAGAGATTTTCTACGTTGTACAAATCGATAATTTTGATAGCGGGAATTAGTATAATCTCGTTAATTTACGTGGGAATTGACAAACCCAAAAATGAGGTTTTTACGCAAAAAAACACCGCACCTGTTATGGAGGAATTTGAACCAATTTATGATATAACATTGGTAAGCGATGGATTTTGAGAGGTGAAATAGTGAAAAGATTTTTTCTTTTTTTCTCGATATTTATTTCTGTATACATTTTCCCACAATCTTATCATGCATTTAGATTGATATTTGAATACTACAAAGATCAACTTCAAATGGTAAGGTATGAGGAAGTTTTCTGCAAAGATGGTAACAAAATAGTTTTTGTAAAAGTTCCAAAAAAGATAACGTGGGTAAAGTTAAATGGAAAATTTTACATTGGAACTGAAAAGTTAAAACTTTCACCACCTATAAATGACTTGGAGGATGTGTTTTATAAGTATCTTGATACACATAAACTTTCAAGGGATTTTAATGGAGAAATTACAATTGCAGAAAAATTGTTTACAATAAAAGCAGTAAAAACAAATGGAATGCTTACGAAAATTGTTAGAAAATTTAGTAATATTTTAACTGAGATGCACTTTATTTATCTTCCAACTACAAAGACATTTGAGGATATTTTATCTTCTTTAAAATTATCTGATGAAAGTGATTTACCTTATAAAATATACAGTATTTTAAATAAATTTTTGTGGTTTACACCAAAGATTTCAAAAGATAACCTTGAGATTTACGCAATAGATAAAAATGGTGAAGAAGTTATCCTTGAAATCTCGAAGAAATACGGGGAATTTAAGATAGATTCATTTTATTTAACTATAAAAAAATCAAGTAAAGAGACAAGAGAGGAAATAAAAAATGAAATCAGCCGTGTTAATTGATGGATATGTGGATGAACCTGCTGTTTTAGGAGTTCCACCATATATAAGCACATACGCCCGCTATATAGCGGGCACTTTGTTGCTAAAAGGCTTTGAAGTAACATATACTACTATAGACCAAATAAGAGAAAAAGATAATTGGCAAATTTTCAACGATTACGATGTTATGGTTATTTTATCCTCCGTTACAGTTCCTGGAAAGTACATCGGTGGAACACCAATAACGATAGATGAAATCGAAAAGCTATTTGAGCTAAACAAAAAGCCTTTTAGAATTTTAACAGGTGCAATTGTGAAATTTTTAAAAAGTACAAAAGCAGATGATGTAGCTGAAGATTTTTTAAAGTATGCATTTGAAAATGTAAGCTACGAAATAATTAGGAAAGTTTCTATAGAAGGTGCACAGATTGTAAAACAACATCCGAGATATCCAGACGTTATCTGTGAAATTGAAGTTTCATTGGGATGTGAAAGAAAAACGTATTGTACTTTTTGCAGTGAGCCAATTTTACACCCAATTTTTTCATCAAGACCTGTAAAAGATATAGTAGATGAAGTCGAAGCCCTTTATAAGTGCGGAGTAAGGGCTTTTAGACTAGGAAGAAGTGCAAATATACTTGCATACGGATTTGACAAAAATTCATCAAAAATTAATATTTCATTAATAAATGAGTTGTACAATGGAATTAGAGATGTAGCGCCTGAGTTGGAAGTATTGCATACAGACAATGCAAACCCGGGATTTATAGCAAAATATTATCCAGAAAGTGCCAGGGCAATAGAAATAATCGTAAATTACAACACACCAGGTGATATTTTTTCGTTTGGAATTGAAAGTTTTGACGAAAATGTAAGAAAGAAGAATAATATCCAAGGAAGTGTAGATGATATAGATTTTGCAATAAGACTTGTAAACGAGGTTGGTGGAAAAAGGGTGGAAGGCGTACCAAAGCTTTTGCCAGGATTAAATTTTATATTTGGTTTATACGGTGAAACAAAAAAGTCCTATGAGATATTGTACAAAAAATTAAAAGAATACTTAAATGATAATGTATTGATAAGAAGGATAAATTTAAGGCAGCTTTATTTGGTACCAAATACGCCTATGTGGTATTTGAGCAAGAGAAAACATCTTAAGGTAAATAAAAAGTTATTTAACCACTATAAATATCTAATTAGAAGAGAAATAGATGCCCCTATGCTAAGAAAAGTATTTCCAAAAGGAACTATCATTCGAAATGTAATTTCTGAATTTAGAGAGGGAAATATAACGTTTGCAAGACCTCTTGGCACTTACCCTATTCTAATAGGTGTTATAGGAATTTTCGAAGGAAAATCAGATGTTTATGTGGTGGATCATGGAAGAAGGTCCATTACGGCAATTGAAATGGAAAGAAAAGTAGGCGATTACTCAATTAATGAGCTTACAAAAATTCCGGGTATAGGAAAATCAACTGCACAAATGTTAAAAGAAAAATTTTTCAACCAGCCTTTATGGAAAGTATTGGAGGGACAAGTTGATTAAATCGTATTTTGACCTTTTGACATCTAAAATTTTACTGGAAACAACTGTGGAAGTTTTAAAAGATGAAAGTGTAGATAAGTTTTTCCATAAGTTAGCGGATAAATCATTACCCATTTTAAAATTTGACGCATGGTCTGTTTTGGAAGTGGAGGATAAAGAAAGGGTAAAGTTTGTTGCTGTATCTGATTTTTACCAAAGGTTTGATGTTGAAAAAATTGAAAAAAAACTTTCTTTTCAAGATTTTGCATTGTATAATGTAGTTTTAAATACCAAGAGGTGGAAATATATAAAAGACGTTTCAAAGACAAGGGCTTGGGTACCAAATAATAGAATTTCTTCTTGGATAGGGATTCCATTGCTTTTTGATTCTAAAGTATATGGTGTTTTAAGTTTAGATTATTTTAAGATAAAAAGACTTGGACTAAAAGAAAAGCTATTTTTGGATAATTTTCAAAGAAATTTTTCCCAAATTGCATCTGATTTTAGACAGCTTAAGGAACTATTCTATCAAAAGTATATTGATCAACTTACAAGTTTAAAAAACAGGCATTTTATAGAAGAATTTTTCGAAAGTAATAAAGAAAGGGTTGGATTAATTTTTTGTGATTTAAATAAATTTAAATCTATAAACGATACATATGGACATAGATTTGGCGATGAAGTTATAAAGGTCGTGGCAAAGAGATTAAAAAATGTATTAAAATCCACTGATCAAGTGGTAAGATACGGAGGAGATGAATTTATAATCATAACAAAAAATGTGGATAAAATACATGTAATAATAAATAGGATTAAGAATATAATTAAAAAATATGATATAATTATCGATGGGAAGAAAGTGAATTTGGGAATTTCTTGTGGATATGCAATCTTTCCAGATGATGGAACGGATCTTTGGGAAATACTACATATTGCTGATCTTAGAATGTATGAAGAAAAAAAAAAGGAGTAAAAGATGAAGATTCTTTTTAATACGATAAATCTAGTTCCAAATTTTGGTGTACATTCTCTTCAAGTAGCCTTTCTATCATCTGAGATTTCAAAATTGCTTTCCCTTGATTATAAAAAGGCATTTATAACAGGATATATACATGATATTGGAGTTTTAATTCCCCATGAAGGTTTTGTTTTGGATGATATCAACTCATCATATCTTTTACTCCATGATGTATCAAGTCTTAATGAGCTTACAAGAATGCATACTATAATAGGAAGTTTTATAATAAGCCAGATAAATTCACTAAAAGAATATTCGGATATCATCCTAAAGCACCATGCTGTTCCAAAGTTTTTGGATGAAAAATTTAAAGATGATATCTATGCGAATGTTATTTCAATATCTGAAGAAATATCAAAGTACCATTTTATTAACGATGATGTGGATTACGACGATCTCTTTTTTCCAATTTTATCCATAAAAAATAGATTTTTTAAAGAAGTTTTTGATGCAGCTTTAGAATGCATAAAAAAAGAGTACGTGATGTGGATATTGGATGATATAAAACGTAATATATTAAAGGAAAAGCTAATCCAAGAATTTATAGATATAAGAAAAGACCAAGATTTCTTAGTTGAGTTGGGGATTTTAATTTCATTTATAGTAGATGTAAAGAGCAAATTTACAAAAGATCACTCATGGAGAGTTGCAACGGTAGCACGTGAAATGGCAAGTGTAGCTTCATTGGATAAAGACTCCATGTTTTTAGCGGGATTGTACCATGATATTGGAAAGATAACAACGCCTATAAGTATTTTAGAAAAAAAAGGAAAGTTAACGGAAAGCGAGATAAAGATAATGAAAAAACACGTGTATTATTCTATGATTATCCTACACGATTATTTGAATGAAAGTTGGTATTTACCCGCTGTAAGACATCAGGAGAGGTGTGATGGAACGGGATATCCGCTTAGATTAATTTCTGATAATATGGAATTTGAAGATAAAATACTTCAGGTAGCAGATTATTTTTCTGCATTGCTTGAAGATAGGCCATATAGGGAAGGTTTTAGTGCTGAAAAGGCTTTTGAAATAACCTATGAGACGGCAAAAAAAGGTACATTGTCTGTTGAAGCTGTGGATGTTTTAAACGAAGTGTTGAAAAAAGATATGGATTTTAAAAATATTCCATATATTTCAGATGTGCAAAAAAACATTGATCAGTTTATAAATGGTATAACCATTTAAGGGGGGAGTGTGTGAAGTTTTTGGTAATTTCCGATTTACATATTCCCACTAGAAATAGGGAAATACACCCAAAGATTGTTGAGCTTTCTAGAAGCTGTGATGGTATTTTTGCATTGGGTGATTTTGTTGATTTAAATACAGTTTTGTATTTGCAATCTTTAAATAGAAATTTTTACGCAGTGTTTGGCAACATGGATGATTATGACGTAAAAGATTATCTTCCCGCACAAAGAGTGGTAAAGATAGGAAGATATGTTATTGGGCTTACACATGGAAGCGGTTCACATATAAGGATTCCAGAAAGAATAGTAAATTGGTTTGATGACGATGTGGATGTAATATTATTTGGACACAGCCATGTACCTGAAGATAGAATTTTTCGTGGAAAGCGTTTCATAAATCCCGGGACAGCAATGGAAACATACGGTATAATGGAGATTAATGAGAAGTTAAAATTTGAAGTATTTAAGGAGGATTAAGGATGATTGGTTATGAAATTTATATCCGCTCTTTTTACGATTACAACAGCGATGGTATTGGAGATTTCAAAGGACTTTCACAAAAGATATCTTATTTAAAGGATTTAGGTGTAGACCTTGTTTGGATAATGCCGCATTTTAGAGCACCAAGTTATCATGGATATGATATAATTAATTTTTTTGATACAAATATTTCGTATGGAACACTAGAAGAATTCAAAAAAATGGTAGATGTTTTACATGAAAATGGTATAAGAGTTGTCATTGATTTACCTTTAAATCACGTTTCTTCAAGGCATCCTTGGTTTAAAGCAGCACTTGAAGATGATCCAAAATACAAAAATTATTTTCTTTGGGCAGATGAAGATGTAGATTTAAACGAAAAAAGGCCTTGGGATAATGAGGTGATTTGGCATCCATATAAAGGAAAGTGGTATTATGGAGTATTTGGGGGAGCATCACCCGATTTAAACTATGAAAATGAAGAAGTTGTAGAAGAGGCGCTAAAAATTGTGGAGTTTTGGTTGAAAGTGGGGGTAGATGGTTTTAGATTTGATGCGGCAAAGCATATTTACGATTATGATACTGTAAACAAGAGATTTCACTACAATCATGAAAAAAATATTGCTTTTTGGAAGAAAATAATGGATAAAGCAAGGGGAATAAAAAGTGATGTATTTGCCGTAACTGAAGTATGGGATTCTCCGGAAATAGTTATGGAATATGCAAAGACAATAGGATGTTCATTTAATTTTTACTTTACAGAGGCCCTAAAGGAATCTATGACAAATGGAAATACACATAAAATATGGGATTGTTTTTCAAGGACTTTAATGGATAATAGAGGGTTGTATATCCCTTCAAATTTTTCCGGAAATCACGATATGACACGACTTGCATCTGTTGTAAAATCAGAAGAACAAAGAAAGGTTTTCTTTGCAATGCTTTTAACGACACCTGGTATACCATTTATTTACTATGGTGATGAATTGGGAATGAAAGGCGTTTTTGATCCATACTTTACCGAAAACGTAATAGAACCTATGCCTTGGTATGCTTCACTTTCAGGTGAAGGACAAACTTTATGGAAATCTATAGGTTTTAATTATGCATTTACAGGTGTTTCCGTTGAGGAGCAATCAAAGAGAGAAGATAGTTTACTTAACACCGTAAAACAATGGATAAGGTTTAGAAAAGAAAACACTTGGATGGTAAATTCGTGGATAGTGGATTTAAAAACAAGTGAGTTTGTTGTAGCGTATACCATTACAAATGGAGAAAAGTCCTTTAGAATATATCACAATATAGCAGGGCACGAAGAGCATTTTGAGGGAATTCACCTAAAACCATTTGAATCGAAGGTGCTTTAATGGCAAAGATAAAGAAACTTGACAAAAATGTAATTTCAAAAATAGCAGCGGGAGAAGTTGTGGCAGGACCCTTTTCAGTTGTAAAAGAACTCGTGGAAAATGCATTAGATGCCGATGCAAAAAAAATAGAAGTAGAACTCCAAAACGGTGGAAAAAGTTATATAAAAGTAAAAGACAATGGAGAAGGTATGTCAAAAGATGACCTTCTCCTTTCTGTTGAAGAACACACAACTAGCAAAATAAAAGATTTTGAAGATATATACACTTTGTATTCATTTGGATTCAGAGGTGAGGCGCTATCTTCTATATCAAAGGTAAGTAGAGTTGTAATTACTTCAAATAATGGAAAGGAATCTCATAGACTTGAAGTTATAGGAGGGAAAATAAAGAAGATAGAGGAATTTCCCACTATTGAGCGAGGAACAACTGTTGAGGTTCTTGATTTGTTTTTTAATGTACCTGCAAGGAGAAAATTTTTAAAATCCGCAGCTGTTGAAAAAAGGCGTGTTATAGAATTTGTGGAAAAGTTTTTGCTGAGCAATCCTGAAGTTTCCTTTACTCTAAAGTCCGATGGTGATGTTTTGTACAATGCAGAATCTTCCAGTTTGGAAGAAAGATTTAAGTTGATATTTCCAGAGGTAAGAGAATTTACAAATATTAACGGGAAATTTGTAAATGGTATTATCTCATCTCCCAACTATTACAGAAAAAATCGTACAGGACAAATCTTTTTTGTACAAAAAAGATATGTAGTAGATAAAATGCTTTATTATGTATTTGAAAATGGATATGGAGAATCCTTGGTAAATCACCCATATGGTGTGTTGTTTATAGATTTACCACCAAAGTATGTAGATGTAAACGTACACCCACAAAAACTTGAGGTAAAGTTTTCAGATCCCAACGCGATTTATTCGGATATAATAAGAACTGTTAGGAATGCACTGAAAAAATTTATATCAAAGAAAATATTTGTAAGTGATAAAAAATTTGAAGTTAAAGAAAGGCATCTTAACTACATTAATAGGCAAAAGGTAGAAAATGAAATTCCAAAAAATCAAATTTTTCAGACTTTGTTTGATATAGAGAGAAGGAATTTGGAAGTAAAAAGAGATGTTATTATTTTAAGGAAAAGATATGTCTTGTTTGAATCTGAAGATGGTATCTATATAATGGATTTTCACGCAGCGCATGAGAGAATATTGTATGAAGATATATTAAAAAAGTTAAATGAAAAAGTAGATGTGTTGGATTTAATGATACCTATTGAAGTAAAATTTGGAAAGAGTTTTTTAAGTATTGCAAGCGAGAGGAAAAATGATTTTGAAAAGTTTGGATTTGATATAAAAATAGAAGATGATAGTATAAAGATCCTTTCTGTTCCGTCGTTTATTAAACCTTCAAATGTTGAAGAAGTATTAAGGGAAATATTGGATGAATTTAGATTACCTGGGGATAGTCCCAAAAATATGAAACACATTATTGCAGACAAAGCGTGTAAGAGTGCGGTAAAAACAGGATATGATATTACTGAAAGTGAGGCAAAAAAACTAGTTGAGGAAGTTTTAAAAAGGGGACTGACTACTTGTCCCCATGGAAGACCTCTTTTTTTAAAATTAACTTTTCACGAACTTGATAGTTATTTTGAGAGGATTTAGCTTCTCCCATATCAAAAGTTTTACCAAGTGCAAGTACTACTCCTAATTCAATGGGAAGTCCTTTTTTGACTATTTTTTCAACCACTGTTTTTATGTTGTACTCTACAAACTTAAATTTGTAACTTACCACTCCATTTTCTATTTCCAAAATTAAGTACGTAGCACCTGGTTTTCCATCCTTTGTTCTTCCCACACTTCCCGGGTTTAAAATAATTTTTCCACAAAGATATTTTGCCATTGTAATATGTGTATGACCTGTGATTATTATATCCTCATTTGTAGATTGTGTAATTAGCTTTAGCCTTTCTTGGGAAATATCTGGTTTTACGTATTCTAAAAGATAATTTAGCGGACTTCCGTGTACTAGCAAAATTTTTACATTTTCTACTTCTAAAGAAAGCTTCTGTGGAAGGTTTTTCAAAAATTCTTTATTTTTGTCACTGGTATTCCTTATTGTCCATGAAAGAGATATATCACCTATTTCTGTCTCTCTGCCAGGATTATATGAACAACCACAACTGTTTTTTTCATTTCCCACTGCATCGTCGTAATTTCCCATAACAGAGATAATACCTTTTTCCTTAATTAGTTCAACTACCTCGTTTGGATTTGGACCGTATCCTACTAAATCTCCTAAACAATATATTTGATCAACTTTTTCATTTTCGATATCAAATAGTACACTTTTAAGTGCTTCAAGATTTGAATGGATATCTGATATGAATGCAATTTTTTTCAAAAACTCACTCCTTTTTTTGGGATATTAATTATATTGTATCATTTGTTTTTATTCTTTTATCCATTTTTCCACTTTTTCCGTATCTATGGTTGCAAGTGCTATGTAATTATCTGCTCCTCCGTAATAAATGTAATATTTATCTTTGTATCTTACCATTGCATCTGAAAAGACAACGTTTGGAACTCCTCCAAAAATCTCCCATTCTTCTTTGGGTTCTAAAATAGGTTCTTGTGATCTTTTAATTATTTTAGTTGGATCATTTAAGTCAAGAAGCATAAATCCCAATCTGTATATATTTCGTGGAGCTTTTTGTACGCCGTGGTACAAAAGAAGCCAGCCATATTCGGTCTTAATTGGAGGTGCACCTGCACCAATCTTAAGGTTATCCCAGTAATTTTTTCTTGGAGATGCTATTTTCACGTAATTTTCCCAATGAATTAAGTCATCTGAAAATGCAAGATAAATATCGGGTTCGATCCTGTGAATAAGTACATATTTTCCGTTTATTTTTTCTGGAAAAAGGGTGGCATCTTTGTTGGGACTTTCAGGGAGTATTGTTCCAAATCTTTCATACGTTATGAAATTTTTTGTTCTTGCCATTGCAACTTTAATACCCGTTGGAGAATATGCAGTGTAATTTATATAGTAGTATCCTTCTAAGAAAGTAATCCTTGGATCTTCAACTCCGTATAATTCTTCTTGTGTTGATGGACCAAATACGTATTTTTCAAGTCTATTCCAGTGTATACCGTCTGTGCTAACGGCATAACCTAATCTTGATACCATATCTTCTCCTTGTGCTCTATAGAGCATATGGAATAATTCTCCATCGAACACTACTGCGGGATTAAAAACAAATCTACTTTCCCATATATGATTTGGATTGGGACCAAATAAAGGATTTTTTGGATGTCTTTCAAGTTTTAATTTCACATATTTCGCCCCTTTCTATATAGAACTTTTTCTCTTGATAAATTTAGTAAATAAAGATATCATAACAGGATGAGTATCATGACCAATAAGAAGTTCATACATTCTCTTTGCGGTTAAAGATCCCATCTCATCTTTGAAAACCTTTAAAGTAGTTAAAGGTGGTTCAAACTCTTTTGCACTGAGTATATCGTCAAAACCTATTATTGATACATCTTCTGGTATTTTAAAATTCCTTTTTTTTAATTCTCTAATCACTCTCATTGCGGTGATATCATTTGAAGCAAAAATAGCTTCTGGAATACCGTCTTTTTTTATCATAAATTCTATTACATCTTCCATGTTATCTTTCACATCATCGTATTCATAATACTTTGGAAGTAGATTTGCTTGATGCATAGCCGTGGTATATCCTTCGAATCTTCCCTTAAAACCGTATGAATTCAATGGGCCGTGTATGTGAAATATTCTTCTAAATCCTTTCTTTATTAAATAATTAGTTGCATAATATGCCCCATCGTATCCATTTGTGACAATACAGTTAACCTTTTCTCCTGGAATGTAATGGTCCAGAAGCAAAAAAGGCTTTTTGATATCTTTGTAGTATTTTACCGTTTCTTTCGTAGTATCACCACCTACAAGTATATATCCATCACACTCTATAGGAGTAAGTAATTTTGTTTTGCAAAATTCAATGCCATATTCTTCCCCTATTTTTTCTAAAAATGTTAAAATAACAGAATAAAATTCTGGAGATATATTTTCCTTTTCCATTTTTATCAATCTGTCACTTTCACAAATTCCCACTTTAAACTTTTTTTTATGCCTTGCAAGTGCAGAAGCAAGAATCTTTGGTTTGTAATTTAATTCTTCAATTGCTTTCCAAACTTTCATTTTGGTTTTTTCTGAGACATTTTCTAAATTATTTAACACACGTGATACGGTTGCAATAGAAACCCCAGCTTTTCTTGCAACATCGTCTATTGTTATCACGAAAAATCCTCCTTTTTTGTAAGCGGTTTTCTATAGTGTATTAAATAGCTTAACACTTTAAGAGATATTTTCAAAATTTAAATATGCATTTTATTTGAAAATTATGCGTAAAAATATAAATTTTTTTTCAAATTATCTAGTTTTTTCTTTAAGTATCTATATGTAACCGTTTACATTACAAAAAAATAAAAAAGGCCACCTGGAGGTGGCCTTTTTACACGTATGCTGCTAAATCAAATAATCCGTGACCTGAAAGTGTAAATACAATTGTTTTTTCTATTTTTTCTTCTTTTGCTTTCAGTGCTTCTTTTATAGCTCCTGCTATTGCGTGAGCAGATTCAGGTGCTGGTATTATTCCTTCAACTTTAGCAAAAAATTTTGCAGCTTGAAAGGTTTCGTTTTGATCAAACGCTTCTGCCTCGATTAATTTATTTTTCAAAAGAGCTGAAACGATAGGAGCAGCTCCATGGTATCTTAATCCACCTGCGTGTATTTTAGGTGGAACAAAGTCTTTTCCAAGTGTGAACATCTTTAAAAGTGGAGTAAATCCGACACTGTCTCCAAAATCGTATTTATATTCTCCTTTTGTTAAAGTTGGACAACTTTTTGGCTCGCAAGCCAAAAATTTTATGTTTTTTCCGGAGAGTTTTTCCGGGATAAACGGTAATATTGTACCTCCAAAATTTGAACCTCCACCATGACAACCTATTAAAACATTGGGAATTAAACCTAATTTTTCAAGTTGTTTTTTTATTTCAAGTCCAATTATCGTTTGATGCAAAAGCACATGATTTAATACACTGCCCAGCGCATACTTTGAGTTTTTTTGTTCCAAAACTTTTTCCATTGCCTCACTAATTGCAATTCCAAGTGTTCCAGGATGATCTTCTCCGTATTTTTTTCCAGATGCCGTTAGATTACTTGGGGATGGAACAACTTCTCCATTAAAGAGATTCATTAGTTGTTTTCTGGCAGGTTTTTGCATATAGCTTACTCTTACCATGAATACTTTTACTTTCAATCCAAATTTTAATCCCGCATATGAAAGTGCACTTCCCCATTGACCGGCACCTGTTTCTGTATAAAGGGTTTTAGTGCCAGAAATCTTGTTGTAATATGCTTGTGCAAGTGCGGTATTTGTCTTGTGACTACCTGTAGGACTTACTCCTTCGTATTTGTAGTAAATCTTTGCAGGAGTCTCTAAATATCTTTCGAGAAAAGTTGCTCTGATTAATGGAGTTGGTCTAAAAACATAGTATTCATTTAATACTTCTTCTGGGATTTCAATAAATCTCTTATCTGAAACTTCTTGTTCCAATAACGGTTGTGGGAATGTTTTTAATAGTTTTTCTGGAGTCATTGGTTTGTTTGTCTCTGGATCAAGAGGTGGATCAAGCTTAAACGGTAAATCTGCAAGTACGTTGTACCAACTTTTTGGAACTTCCTGAAGATGTACATATTTTCTCATTTCTATCCCTCCTTAATATAATAAAAAATGCCGGGCAGATAATGCCCGGCAATTGTCCTCTCAAGTATATTTTTACCACAACAAAGGTGGTGGACAATCGCCACTGTTCCACCACCAAACAAAGTTTTCACTTTTAAAATAGGTAAAATATTCTTTTGTCGATAATTTTTTCATAATATCACCAACTGTTAATTTTTTCTTTCTATTATTTTAATATAAAGAAGCGATATTGTCAATTAATTTCAGATTCTGTTCAAAAAACAAAGAGATATAAAACAAATAGGCATATAGAGCTATGAACTAAATATATTCGAATAACAAAGTATCTTGCACAAAATTAAATAAAAAATTATTTGGAATAACTCTATCAAGTTGTACAATATAATTCTTACATATACACGCAGTTTTGGTGTTTTAAATAAAAAAGTTCTATCTCCGAATATGTTTTTCACTATTCCTATTATCTGTTCTATTCTGTACTTGATTTTTTAATAATTTTCTTTGATTTTTGTACACACACACACAATGAAGTTTCCATTCCTCATAGGTATGTTCTAAACGAAAAATGGCTTGCAGAAGAAAATGTCAAAGCTATAAATATTGCGTTTCCATTCCTCATAGGTATGTTCTAAACAAAAAAAATCTCGCTCCCAGATGGGAGCGAAGAAATTTTAAGTTTCCATTCCTCATAGGTATGTTCTAAACCACAAAAAAACAGATAATGAAATTATAGAAATGTTAGCTGGGTTTCCATTCCTCATAGGTATGTTCTAAACAAAATACAATAGACGATGAAATATATCGAACAATAAAAGTTTCCATTCCTCATAGGTATGTTCTAAACGAAATAGAAGAATTACTATATATTCTTCTGTTTCCAGTTTCCATTCCTCATAGGTATGTTCTAAACCCAATTAAAAATCTCATAAATTATTATAAACCACATTATTTTCGTTTTGATTAACTGGAAGTTACTCGAAAGTAAACACGTTATTTTAAGCCATATACAAGCTTTTTTGTTAACGGAAAAGGTCATCGAATATTCCTTATATTTTTCGTCTTAACCCAAACGTTACAATTAGTTACAATTGATATTTTATTAAACAAGGTATTTTTGATGAGTTTGTGTAAATGGAAAACCTATTAGTTAATTTATTTTTATTTGTTTATAATTAACAAATTATATTAAATATTATTTTATTTTATATTACATAATTTTATGTTTTATTCATAACGAATGATATTTTCTATTTAATAAAAGAAAATACAGTGTTTAATATAAAATAATATAATTATAATATTATAATAATTTAACTATATATTCTTCACGTAAATAAAATACATGATTAATCATAGAAAATTAAACTTAATATAATTAAAAATAATGAAAAAATTATTGTTGAAAGACAAAAATGAAAGGTAGGAAATTTATAACATACAAATACGATGTTATATGGTTAGATAAATACACATGATCAAAAGGAATGAAGGAAGTGATAAAGAGGAAAAAATGATAAAAAAAGATCCAAGTTAGATAGAGTTTATTTTTGTTTTGAGATGGATTTTTTCGCGTTTTATCTATTTATTTTGTTTTATCATAAATTTGAGATTTTTGAAATGGACTGATTAAATTTTGGAGGATCAAAAAGCGAAAATAATTTGTTTTACTAACTAATTTGATGTTATAATATGTTTAAAAAGGTGAAATGGTAATATATTCTTTGACTGTACCTTACATGGAAAAGCTTGCTGTTGTTTTTGTTAAGTAACTTTGTAAAAAAGTATTGATATGTATGTAGTTGGATAATCTGTGAAAATACATGATATAGAAGTATTGGAATTTGTGGGATTTAATTCTTTTCTTGTAGTAGTAGATGAAAATGCTAAAACTACAATGTAAAAAATGGTATATCTAATACACTTGCAATTGTTGGTGAAAATCGAGAAATTCCAATTAATAATAATTTGTATGTGAGAGTTAGGAGGGAAAGGTTGTGAAAGTACTAATCACAGGATTTGAACCATTCAACAAAGAAAAGATAAATCCTTCATATGAGGCGTTAAAGAAATTACCCGGAGAAATAGAAGGTATAAAGGTTGTAAAGGCACAAGTTCCAACGGTTTTTAGAAAGAGTATAGAAGAAATTGAGCGATTAATTATTAGAGAAAAGCCAGATATTGTAATTTGTGTTGGGCAGGCGGGTGGAAGAAGCAAAATTACAATAGAACGTGTTGCGATCAACATTGATGATGCAAATATTCCAGACAATATGGGAAATAAACCAGAAGATGAAAAAATTTTTGAAGATGGAGAAAACGCCTATTTTTCAAATTTACCTATTAAGCACATGATAGAGAGTATAAAAAAATGTAATATTCCCGCAGATATAAGTAATTCCGCTGGAACTTATGTATGCAACCACATTTTATATGGATTATTGTACCTTATAAATAAAAAATATCCACATATAAAAGGTGGATTTATACATGTACCATATGCACACGAACAAGTAATAGAAAAGAAAAACGTGCCAAGTATGTCCATTGATGATATTGCAAAGGCCTTGTACTGTGCTATTAAAAGTCTAAAAGTTGTCCTTTAAAGATTATCTTGGCTGTTCCACCAACTTTAATTTTTCCATCGAAAGTTACAAATATTTCTGATTTTCTGTTTAAAGATTCACCTTGGATTATTTTATACACCTTATCTTTCTTAACTATATTGTGTTTATAAAGGTAATAAAAAAGGGCGCCATTTGCAGTGCCTGTGGCGGCCTCTTCATTTATTCCATAAAGTGGAGCAAAATTCCTCGTATTGCAAAGTCCATTACTTTCATCTAATGTAAAGACGTGAAAGCTTGCAACATCATTAAATCGTTTCATATATTCCAAATCTGGGTTAATATTTAACAAAATTTTCTTTGATTTTACAGGTACTATAAGATCCCAAAGACCTGTAAATGCTTTTTGTACTGGAAGCGTATCAAAATCATCAACAGATATGTTTAAAACTTTGGAAATCTTTTCTTTTTCAATAGTTTCTCCTAATTTTGGCTGAGCTTGTTCCATGAATATTTTTTCCTCAGAAATGTAGATATTTAATTTTCCTGCCTTTGTATGCAGTAAAACTTTCTTTGATTCTAAAAGTTTTAAGTGATGTAAAACGTAAAAAGTTGCAATTGTGGCATGTCCACAGAGATCAATTTCACTTACAGGTGTAAAATATTCAATAAAAAATTCTTTTCTTTTTTTCAAAACAAACGAAGTTTCAGAAAAACCTATTTCTTTTGCTATATTTTGTTTGAGTTTTTTTGGAATTTCTTTATCTAGTAGAACCACACCTGCGGGATTACCCTTAAAAGGTTCATTTGTAAATGCATCAACTATGAAAAAATTCAAAGTATCACCTCGTCAATATCTTTTCGATTTCCTCGTATGGAGGTTCTTTTCCGGGATCATCAGAAACCCAATCGTAAATAATTTTACCACTTTCGTCGATGATATATACAGCTCTTTTAGAAACTGTGTAATTTTCGATATCTATAAAGTTTTTGTGTACGCCTCCATATTTTTCAGATACTTTTCCACCAAAATCTGAAAGAAGTGTGAAGTTTAACCTATTTTTTTCCGCAAATGCCTTGTTTGAAAATGGGGTATCTACACTTATTCCAAATACTTTTGCATTTAAATTATTAAACTTTGCTATTATGTCTCTAAATGAGCAAAGCTCTTTTTCACACACACTTGTGAAAGCACCTGGATAAAATACAAGCACTATTTTTTCTCCTATTTCATTTGAAAGCTTTACCTTGTTTAAATTTGTATCTACAAGTTCAAAGTCAACGTATGTATCACCTTTTTTTAACATAAAAATCACCCCTTGAATTAGTTTAGACTTAGTACATAATCATTATACTACAAATTTAATTAAAAAGCAAAAGTGGTATAATATATCCAGGAGGGGTAGATATGGTAGATTTAAACAAGGTGAAAAAAATAGCTCTAGTTGGTGCGACTACAAATAAAGAAAAATTTGGTTATATTATTTTGAAAGATCTAATAAATAAAGGATTTGAAGTTATACCTGTAACACCAAAATATGAAGAAATAGAAGGAATAAAAGTTGCAAAAACAATTAAAGAATTGGAAGAAGATGTGGATTTAATAGTTTTTGTTGTGCCCCCTAAGGTAGGAGCTGTTGTCACTAAAGAGGTTTTAGAACGTGGGTTTAAAAATCTTTGGTACCAACCGGGAGCGTATTCTAGTGAAATTGAAGAAATTTTAAAGCAAAGTGGTGTAGAGGTAGTACGTGGAAGATGTATAATGGTTGAGACTAGGAGGTGAGATTGTGCATTACATGGAAGAATACAAAAGGTGGCTTGAAAGTCCGTATATTGATGAGGAAACAAAAAAAGAACTTTATGAGATAAAAGACAACGAGGAGGAGATAAAAGAGAGGTTTTTCAAGGATTTAGAATTTGGAACAGCAGGTTTAAGGGGAAAAATAGGATCAGGAACTAATAGAATGAATAAATACGTTATTGCAAGAGCCACACAAGGTCTTGCAGACTTTATAAACTCTAAAGGCGAAGATAGGGCAAAAAGGGGAGTTGTCATTGCCTACGATGTAAGACATTATTCGAAAGAATTTGCAAGGGAAGCAGCAAGTGTACTTGCTGGAAACGGAATTAAAGTGTACATTTTTGATGATATAAGACCTACACCAGAACTTTCTTTTGCAGTTAGATATTTAAATGCAACTGCGGGTATAGTTATCACCGCAAGTCACAATCCTCCAGAATATAATGGTTACAAAGTGTATTGGGATAAAGGTTCACAAATTTTAGATGATGTTGCAATACCAGTTCAAAACAATATAAAGGCATTAAAAAATTTTGGAATGATAAAGAGAATACCTTTTGAAGAAGGATTAAACAAATTGATCCATATAATCGGAAAAGAAGTGGATGAAGAATACTACAAAAAAGTGTTATCACTTGCTCTAAACGAAGATATAGATAAAGATATAAAAATAGTTTACACACCACTAAACGGTACAGGTAATATACCGGTGCGTCATGTATTAAAAGAAAGAGGTTTCAAAAATGTTTTTGTGGTGAAAGAACAAGAATTGCCTGATCCAGATTTTACGACAGTTGGGTATCCAAATCCAGAAGATATAAAGGCGTTTGAGTTGGCACTTAAGCTTGCAAGGGAAAAGGATGCAGATTTAATAATTGCAACTGATCCAGATTGTGATAGACTTGCCGTTATGGTAAAGTACAATGATCAATACGTGGCATTAAATGGAAACCAAACGGGTGCTATTTTGATTCAATATCTTTTATCTCAAAGAAAAGAAAAGCAACTTCTTTCGGATAAAAGCGTTATAATAAAATCCATTGTTACCGGTAATTTGGGAAAGTTAATTGCAAAAGAGTACAACGTAGAAACATTTGAAACACTTACAGGATTTAAAAATATATGTGGACTTGAAAATGAATTGGAAAAAGAGGGGTATCAATTTGAATTTGGGTATGAAGAAAGTATAGGTTTTGTCACGGGAAATTTTGTAAGGGATAAAGATGGTGTAATATCTGCAATGATGCTTTCAGAAGCAGCGGGATATTACAAAAAATTTGGAAGAACATTGGTAGATGTCTTAAACGAGTTATACGAAAAGTACGGTTATTACCTGGAGAATAATTTTTCGCTTATATACGAAGGTATAGAAGGTATGGAAAAAATTTCAAAAATTATGGAATTTTACAGAAAGAGTTTTCCAAAAGAAATTGGAAATTTAAAAGTCAAAAGTTATATAGATTATTTAGATGGGAATATTTACGATATAGATGGAAATGTAATTGGAAAGGTAGAGAGAATACCATCTTCAAATGTGTTGAGATTTTTCTTTGATGATGGTAGTTGGTATGCAATTAGGCCTTCTGGTACGGAGCCCAAACTTAAAGTGTATATTTACTCATTTGCAAGGACACGTGATGAATCTGAAAAAAAGTTAGAATTGATTGAATCTGAATTTAGGAAAATAATTGAAAAAATATGAAGCCTGGGGTATTCCCAGGCTTTTATTTTCGAGGTGATAGGTATGCATCCGCTAATTGAAACGTTTTCAAAGATAGAAGTGTTTAAAAAATTAAAAATATCACAGATAGAAAGATTAGTAAAAAATAGGGAGATCATTTTTAGAAGATATGAAAGAGGTGAATTAATAAAGGGAAGAGGAGAAAAAATAAATGAAGTAATGGTTTTAATGAGTGGTAAGGTACGTGGTGAGATGAACGATTTTAACGGGAAAAATCTCGTGGTTGAAGAAATAAAAGCCCCCAATTTTTTGGCTGTTAATATTTCTTTTTCCAGAGAAGCAATATTACCTGTGGATATAGTTTCCGAGGAAAGGTGTGAAGTTGCGTATTTGAAAAAGGAAAAAATATTTGAGCTTGCAAGTGAAAATATAGATTTTTTAAAAGCTTTGGTGGAATTTTTGGGATCAAAGTTTTATTTTATATCTCAAAAACTTTGGTTTATAACTTTAAATAGTCTAAAGGAAAAAATATTGATATATCTTGCATCAAAGTACAGTGGTGGTGAGGTTGTGGTTTTGGATAAGTCAATAGAACAGCTTTCACAGCTTTTTGGTTCAACAAGACCTGCACTTTCTAGGGCATTTTCGTTGCTTGAAAGTGAAGGAATAATTAGAAAAGAGGGAAATAAAATATACATATTGGATAAAGATGTAATAGATTTTTACGTGTAACATATGTTACAGACAAAATGGTATAGGATTTGTATAATCAAGTTGAGAGGAGTTGAAAATATGAGTGAGTTATTCAATAAAAAGGAGTATTTAAAAAATTTAATTTTGAGAGTATCTCAAAGAGATGATGAAAAATTAAAAAGAGAACTAAAAGAAACTATAAAGGAATTATCCGCAGAAGAGATTGCAAAAGTTGAACAAGAATTAATGGAAGAAGAAAGATTGTCAATTGAGAAGATTCAATCAGTCTGCGATGTACACCTGGAACTTTTTAAAGAGTACATTGATTCTGAAAAGATAGATGTGGAAGAGTGGCATCCCATTTATATATTAATGAAAGAACATGAATATATAATCAAAAGTCTAGAAGGGCTAAAGGAATTATCTGATAAATTACTTAAAAAGAGTGATGTTCCATCTGCTTTGCCAATACTTTTAAATCTTCAAAGGTATATAGATGATTTAAACGAAGCGGAAAAATATTTTCAAAAGGAAGAAAACGTTTTATTCCCGTATATAGAAAAACATGGTATTACAAAACCCCCTGCGGTGATGTGGAAAGAGCATGATCAAGTAAGACTTTTAAGAAAAGAACTTATAGGTATTAAAGAAAAAAGGGATTTGGAGTTAGCAAAGAATAAATTGTATGAAATTTCAATGGGATTACTTGAATTATTTTTAAACCATGTGCACAAAGAACATTCTGTTTTGTTTCCAACTGCATTGAAGTTGATAAGTGATGAGGAGTGGTTAGATATAAGGGAACAATTTGATGAAATAGGATATATAGGGATAACACCTGTGAGTGTGGAAAAAAGGGTAAAGATTGAGGAAAGAGTTTACGATGAAAATATAAAACTTCCAAGTGGAGAGTTTACATTAGAGGAATTAAAATATGTTTTAAATACATTACCGGTAGATATAACATTTGTTGATAAAAATGATGAAGTTAAATATTTTAGCGAGACGAAAGATAGGGTATTTGTAAGAAGTAGGGCAATTATTGGAAGAAAAGTACAAAACTGTCATCCGGAAAAGAGTATAGATATTGTTAATAAAATATTGGAAGATTTTAAGTCTGGAAAAAGAGATCATGCAGATTTTTGGCTAAAGCTTGGAGAAAGGTATGTATACATTAGATATTTTGCTGTGCGCAATGAAAAAGGAGAATATTTAGGAACCCTTGAGGTTACACAGGATATAAAGCCTATTCAGGAGATTTCGGGAGAAAAGAGAATTTACGATGATAAATGAGGAGGTGTTGGAATGTTTTGTTATCAATGTTCAGAGGCATCAAAAGGTGTAGGTTGTACAACCGTTGGGGTGTGTGGTAAAACGCCAGAAGTAGCACATCTTCAAGATTTAATTATTTGGCTTGTAAAGGGAATATCTTATTGGTCTTTAAAAGCAAAAGAGTACGGTGTAAAGGATGAAGAAGTTAATTTGTTTGTTGCGGAAATGTTGTTTGCAACTATTACAAATGTGAATTTTTCGGTTGAAAGAATGGTTGAATTTATTGAGAGGGCATTTGAATTAAGGGATAGAATAAAGCATAAATTTTTAGACGTATATGCACAAAAAGAGGGAAAACCATTTGACGAAAAGGTTCCAGAAGCTGCAGAATGGTATAAAAAAGGCGGGGCTGATCTATACGAATTAAAGGGAATGGAAGTAGGAGTGCTTTCGGATAAAGATGAGGATATTAGATCTCTAAAACAACTGTTGATTTACGGGTTAAAGGGTATAGCTGCATATACAGATCATGCGTATATTTTGAAGCACACAAATGATGATATTTTATACTTTATTCAAAGAGGACTTGTTGAAACATTGAGAGATGATATAACAGCAGATGAATTAGTATCCTTGGTACTAGAAGCTGGAAAATTTGCGGTAGATGCAATGGCATTACTTGATAAGGCAAATACCACAGAATTTGGAAATCCAGAGATTACAGAAGTGTATACGGGGACTTACAATACACCTGCGATATTGGTTAGTGGTCACGACTTGTTGGATCTTGAAGAATTGTTAAAACAGACAGAAGGAACGGGAATAATGGTTTATACGCACGGAGAAATGCTTCCGGCACATGCCTATCCAAAGTTAAAAAAATACAAACACCTTGCGGGAAACTTTGGAAGTGCATGGTGGAAACAAACACAGGAATTTGAAGAATTTGGTGGAGCAATATTGATGACTACAAATTGTTTAGTCCCACCAAAAGGTTCTTACAAAGACAGGGTCTTTACAACTGGACTTGTAGGATTTGATAAGCTAACACATATTCCAAATAGAACAGATGGAAAACCAAAGGATTTTTCACCTGTGATTAAGAAGGCTCTCGAGTTAGGACCAATTCCTGAGAGAAAAGGTAAAAAGCTTGTGATTGGTTTTGCACATAACCAGGTCTTAAAACTTGCAGATAAAGTAATTGACGCGGTAAAATCAGGAGCAATTAAAAAGTTTGTAGTTATGGGTGGTTGTGACGGAAGACATCCTGGAAGGGAATATTACACGGAGTTTGCAAAAAAACTTCCAAAAGATACGGTTATTTTAACTGCAGGTTGTGCAAAGTATAGGTATAACCACCTTGATTTGGGTGATATAGACGGTATTCCAAGAATTTTGGATGCAGGTCAATGTAACGATTCTTATTCGCTTGCCGTGATTGCTTTAAAATTAAAAGAAGCCCTAGGGTTAAACGATATAAACGAATTACCAATTGCGTATAATATAGCGTGGTACGAACAAAAAGCAGTTGCAGTGTTATTGGCGCTATTGTACTTGGGAATAAAAGGAATAAGATTGGGGCCAGTTTTACCGGCATTTGTTTCTGAAAATGTGTTAAAAGTGTTAGTTGAGAAATTCAATATTGCCCCTATCACAACAGTTGAAGAAGATTTAAAAACATTACTCGCATAAATAAAATCCCCATCCAATCGGATGGGGATTTTTTCCTTTCTTAAAAATTCTTCATATTTACTTAAAAATGTAAATATAAAATAAAAAGTGTAAAAAATGGCTATATACATGTATTTGATGTATATATATTTGAATATTTTGCATTTTTTTTATATTTCGCCCTTTTTTATCTTAATTATTTTTTTTTATAATAAATTAAACCAAAAAACAGGAGGTGGAGAGCTATGAAAAAAGTGTTAATTTTTGCTCTTGTTATTTTAAGTGTTTTAAGTTTTTCAAAGGTTACTATAGAATTTTGGCATGCTATGAGTGGATGGAGAATAGAACTATTAGAAAACATGGCAAAGGAATTTATGGCGACTCATCCAAACATAGAAATTAGGGTTCAGTATACGGGATCATATAGAGATACATTTAACAAAACGATAGCGGCTGTAAAGGCTGGAAATCCTCCACATGTTGTTCAGATTTACGATATAGGTACAAGGGCTATGATAGATGGAAATATTGCCGTTCCAATAGGAAATTTAATTGAAGAGGATCCTACAATTGATTTGGGAGCATTTTTGCCACAAGTTTTAAATTACTATACAGTGGATGGAAAGTTATATTCTATGCCATTTAACTCTTCAAATGCCATTTTATTTTACAATAAAACTGCATTTAAAGAAGCAGGTCTTGACCCAAAAAGACCACCAAGGACATTTGATGAATTAATAGAATACAGTAGAAAATTAGTAAAGAAAGATGAAAAGGGAAATATAATAAGGTATGGACTTACTTGGCCTACACACTCTTGGTTCTTTGAACAATTAATGGCTGTTCAAGATGCACCACTTGTTAATAACGACAATGGTAGGGGGAGTAAAAGACCAGATGAAGCAGTTTTTAACAGCGAAGCTGGAAAGAGAATTTTTGAACTTCTTGCACAAATGACAAAAGAAGGATTGTTAATAAATACAAAGAGAGAAGATTGGAGTGGAGCAAGGCAAATCTTTTTATCTGGAAAAGCTGCAATGTTACTGTATTCTACGTCTGATGTAAAGTTTATAACGGAAACTGCAAAGAAAAATGGTTGGGAAGTAGGAACAGCATTCCTTCCAAAGCCATCTCTTTCTATACAAGGTGGAGTTGTAATTGGTGGAGGCTCTCTCTGGATCTTGAAGAATCATCCAAAGAAAGAGATAGATGCAGCATGGGAATTTGTAAAATGGATGACAGAACCAAAACAACAGATAAGATGGCACAATGAAACAGGTTATTTCCCAGTAAGAAAAGATGCCGTAGAACAACTGTTAATGGAAGGATTCTATGCAGAAAAACCGAATTATTTGACCGCTATTTTCCAATTGTTGTTGTCAAAACAAACACCAAATACAAATGGTGCAATAATAGGTGTATTCCCGGAAACAAGGGAAATTATTGAAACAGCATATGAAAAAGTGATAAATGGTCAAATGACTGTAGAACAAGCACTTAATTGGGCTGCTGGAGAAGTAACAAAGGCACTGAAAAAATATAACAGGTTGTACAAGTAAAATTGTGCCCCGTTTGGGGCACTTTCTTGGGAGGTGTAATATTGAGAAAATTAACGCCTTATTTTCTTTTAATTCCCACTTTTGTTATTATAATACTATTTATATATACGCCTGCTTTTAACTCATTTAAAATGAGTTTTTTTCAAGAAACTTATTTTGGAGATAAAAAAGTATTTGTGGGGTTTGACAACTACATAGATTTGTTTAGTGACAATGAGTATTATAACGTTTTGAAAAATACTTTTATTTATTCATTTGTAAGTGTAGGACTTACTATATTTTTATCTTTTTTGATTTCACAGCTACTAATATTGGATTTACCAGGTACAAAAGTTGTTAGAACTTTGATTTTTTCACCATATGCAGTTTCGCCTGCTATTTCTGCAACTTTGTGGGCTATGTTGTTTACACCAACTGCAGGGTTGTTTAGTTATTTATTTCAGATTACATTCAACTTAGATGTTAAGTGGTTAACAACCAAGCCATATTCAATGATTGCAATTATAGCTGCAACGGTTTGGAAGATGTTGCCGTTTGATTTAATTTTCTACATAGCAGCTCTTCAAAATATACCAGATTCCATTTTGGAATCTTCTTTAATGGATGGAGCAAATGGGTGGATTAGAATGTGGAGGATAAAATTCCCACTAGTTACACCTATAACGTTTTATTTGTTTATTATGAATTTTACAACTACGATGTTTTCATCATTTGGAATTATCGATATTATGACTCGCGGAGGACCTTTAAATAGTACAACTAACATGATATACAGACTTTATTTAGATGGTTTTGCGTTTCAGGATAACGGGCTTGCATCAGCTCAATCGGTGGTCATGTTTGGTATAATGTCGATAATTACTTATCTTTACTTTAAATTTGTCGAAGGAAAAGTTCACTATCAGTGAGGTGAAAATATGAAGATAAAGAATAGATGGACCTTTATTATCTTTGAAATCCTTTTAATATTTGTGGGATTGGTAATGTTTGCACCTATTTTGCTTGCCTTTTTCATGAGTTTTATGAAACCTTCAGAAGTTTTTAGGTTTCCACCGAAGGTTATTCCAAGTAGTTTTTATTGGCAAAATTATAAAGAGGCATTAAAATTGGTTCCTTTGGGAAGAATGTTGGTTAATTCTTTAATTGTTTCGGTATTTATAACTGTCGGAAAGTTGATAACGGGTGTTTTAGCGGGGTATGCATTTTCCAATTTTAATTTCAAAGGTAAAAAAATAGCCTTTTCTACGTTATTTGTAACGTTATTTTTACCAGCTGAAACTGTAATGATAGTTCCAATGTTTTTGCTAATGAAATCTCTTGGTTGGGTAAATACATACTATGCGCTGATAATTCCGTTTACCGCAAGTGCAACAAATACATTCCTTATGAGGCAACATTTTAGAACTATACCTTTGGAATTAAGTGATGCTGCAAGAATAGATGGAGCAACTCCCATGCAATATCTTTTGAAGGTATTATTACCGCTGTCAAAGTCTATGATTGGAGGTGCAGCACTTATAAACTTTGTATATGCCTGGAATATGTATCTTTGGCCACTTGTTATAACAATGGATGATAAAATGAAAACAGTACAAATAGGTGTTAAAATGCTTATTGATGCGGAAGCGGCAAACAATTGGGGAACTATTATGGCAGGTACTATGATAGCACTTGCTCCTACATTGTTGATTTTCTTTTTAATACAAAACTTATTTGTTAAGAGTTTGGTAAGTAGTGGACTAAAGGGATGAATTTTGTATATAATATAGTTGAATAACAACATGGGAGCTGTTTATATGGAGTTGTTGATAGAAAAAGAAGAAATAAAAAACGGAGAAATAATTACGGGAAAAGTTAAAGGAAAATTGGGAAAAGTTAAGATATATGAAGCTAGACTTCAAGGGGATATTGTTTTAAAGGGATGGGATGATAACAAAAAAATTGATTATTTTTTTGCAACGGAAAAAAGTTTTTTTGGTTATTTATCTTCGAAAATTGGGCATCCATTTTTCGTGGTAAAAGATGATATAGTGGAATGCTATATAGATTATTACGACACGGAATTTGACGATTATGTAGAAATAGAACCATTGGTTATTTTGCATGGAAACGTGGATATGTTGGTGAACGTATATTCTGATATGGTTAAAAAAAATTTAGAAACTTCATTTTCCAATTGGAATCCAGTGGGGTGGTCATGTAAATGGAATTGTCTTACTAATTTCAAAGAGAGCTTAGACTATGCAAAAAAATATCCATTTGAAGTTTTTCAAATAGATTTTTGGTATAAAAATATAGGAGATTGGGAACCTAAGTTTTCATCGTTTGAAGAAATAGCAGAAGAAATCAAAAGTTATGGGATGAAACCTGGGATCTGGATAGCCCCTTTTGTAGTTTTGGAAGGATCAGATATTTTTAAAGAAAAAAAGAATTGGTTTGTAAAAGATGAAAAAGGGAATCCAAAGAAGATATACAATATAAATGGAAAAGGATTATACGCGCTCGATTTAACAAATAATGAAGTGGAAGAGCATATAAGGAATATTTTTTTAAGAATTAAAAATGCGGGATTTGAATACTTTAAGTTAGATTTTCTTTTTGCTGGTATTGTCAAAGGAAAGAGAAAGGAAAGTGTAACACCAATACAATCATACAGAAAAGGGTTAAAATTAATTAGAGACTTACTTGGTGAATTTATAGTTGGAGTAAGGGCTCCTCTTTTACCTTCTATAGGCTATGTGGATGGAATGAAGATAACGAATATGTCAGAAAAAGGTCTATATGGTGCACTAAGGGATGTTATAACAAGATATTTTATGAACGGTAGATGGTGGTGGAATGCGCCAGATTTTTCCCTTGGAAATAATATAAGTACCACCCAAAAAAAGTTGTTTTTCATGACTGTAGGAATTTTAAATAATATGTTATTTTTGTCAGATAGTCTAAAAGGAAATTTGGAGAATTACCTTTTTAAAGCAGCGTTGAAATTACGTGGAGGCAAGGTTTTTGTAAAGAATATAGGAGCAAAAGGATATGAAATAAAAGCAATTGGTACAAATATAGGGGATGTACGCTTTAGATTATGTATAGAAACGGAAAAATCGGAATTTTATATAGAGTAACGATAACTGTTTATAGTAAAGTTAATTTATCAATTTTGAAAACTCGCTTAAAGATTGTGGTTTGCCAAAATAATATCCTTGAAAAAGTTTAAACCCTATCATAGAAAGAATTTCAAGTTGTCGAGCGTTTTCCACACCTTCAGGAATTGCTATTAGATTAAAAGTTTCGCAAATACTGTAGATTGCTTTTAGAAGGTTGATGTTTTTTTCATCATCAATGTTTTTAACAAATTCTCTGTCAATTTTTAGTATGTCGAAAGGTAAATTTCTAAGGTAACTTAGAGAGGAATACCCTGTTCCAAAATCATCAAGACACAGTTTTATACCTTCTGCTTTTAATCTAGAAATATTTTCTTTTACTGTGTTATCGTAGCTTAAGAATAAGTTTTCTGTTATTTCAAAGACGATTTTTTGGGATGGAATATTGTATTTTTCCATTATCTTTAAGTAATTAATTGGAAAGTCTGGTTCTTTAATTTGAACGGGACTTATATTTATATCTATAAACTTGAGTTTTGGATTTTTTTTCAAAAAATCCATAACTTTTTCAAAAATCTGTAGAGAAACATCTGTTATCTTTCTGGATTTTTCCAGAAAATTAAGAAATTCACTAGGTGGAATGATTTTTCCATCTTTTTTCCATCTTATTAATACTTCGGCACCAATTATCTTTCTATCTTCGGTGGATATAGGTTGCAGGAAAGGAATAAATTCTTGGTTTCTAATTGCTATTTTTATGAGATTTTCCTTTTTTATTTCTTTTTGGATTTGGTCTTCAATTTCTTTAGAATATATGACTTCTTTATTACTTTCTTTTGCTTTTGAAAGTGAAAGGGTTGCTTTTCTGATTATTTCTTCTAGATCTTCGGAATTTTTAAATACGTAAGATCCTATAAAGAAATTTTGTTCTAGTGTTGAAAGGTCTTTTTTTAGCTTTGCGATAATTTCTTTGGTTTTCTCAAGCGCATTTATGGGATCTATATCCAAATCCTTTATTAAAAACCAAAATTCGTCATTTTGTGCTCTTGAGATTATCACATCAAGACCTTCTTTTTTTGTGAATTCTTTTAACGTGTTTGAAACTTCTCTTAGAAGTTGATCACCAAACTTATGTCCTTTTATGGAATTTATCCATTTAAAGCCCTTTATATCTATTAATATTAGCGAATGATAGAGAAGAGAGGATAAATTTCCCATTTGTTTTACAATGTATGTTTTGTTAAATGTGTCCGTTAAAGGGTCTTTTTCCAGTAGATTTGAAAGTTTTGATGAAAGCATCTTTTCTTTGGAAATATCAGTATATATCGTATAAAGAAATACTTTATCGTCAATTTCAAATTTTACCGCACGAATTTTTACGAAAACGCTTTTTCCATCTTTTGCCTTTCTTATAGTTTCATATGTTGCATATCCATTTTTTAAGACTTCAAGTATAATGAGTTTTGATTCTGATTTTAAATATGATGGTACGATACTTTCTATATTTTCAAGTCTTTTAAGTTTGAAAAGGTTGGTAAATTGTCTGTTGCATTCTATTATCTTTCCTTTTGGAGTGATTATTGCAACAGCATCAGGTATGTTTTTAAAGAGCGTAGAAAAAAGTTTGTCCGCTATAGTGTGTTTCTTTGAGTATTCCATTTCTTTGGTAATATTTCTAAATAGGTATACAATTCCATTTTTAAAAGATAGTTTTTTAACGATATAGTATGTGTTGTTTTTGAATATTACTTCATCGTTGTTAAAACTTTCTTCTAGTTTTTTATTTATTATATTGTTGAAATTAAGATTTAAAATCTTGCTTGCTGTTTTATTTAAGTCTAAGACGTATCCTTGGTTGTCTAGTACTATTATTCCATCGGAAAAGGACATTAAGAGTTCGTCTTTTAATTCATCTAAGATATTAAGCCAAGATCTTCTTATCAATATAAACATAGTAATGAAAAAAGATAAAGAGACAGAAAACAAGATTCTTAGCGTATTTTTAGAAAAAAACAATATTTCAAGGGAGATATAAAATAACAGTGTTGAAGATATGAGAATAATACTATGTTTTATACTTTTCTTTATATTTGCTTTTAAAATATTTGAAAAAGAGAGAAAAAGAATAATTGCGCCGTAGATTACTAATAACATAGAAAATATTCTATTTTCAAGTAAAATATCTGATTTACCGAATAAAAATAAATTTGGAATGTTTAGCAAGAAGATTGGAATAGAGATAAGGATTCTTTCTTTTATATTTGTTTTTTCTCCGTTTATATCTTTTGAAAAGACATAAAAAGCGGGAATTAGCGTGAGACCTATGATATTTTCTAAATATTGTATGTAAAGGTTATTTGTTTTGAATTTCAAAGCTTCTAAAAATGTTAGAATGAATAATATAGAAACTACGTGAATAAAAACTTTGGATAGTCTGTATAGTCTCCTTTCAAGTAGATATATAACAAAAACAATGTTTATTGTTAACACAGCTAAGATCATTTAATCCCTCCACAAAGTTTCGTTGTATTAAAATTATACATCTAATTAAGGAAAATAAAAGCCCCTTAAGGGGCTTTGTAACTTAAAATTTAAATTTATTAACTTCGTTGTCCAAATTTATGGAAAGTGATGACAGAGTCTCACTTTCATTTTTTATGATTTTAATTAATTCAAATTGCTCTTTTGTTATTTTACTTGTGTTATCCAATGTATTTGAAACATCGGTTATTTCCTGTGTTGCTGCCTCAATTGCACTGCTAATTTCCTGTGTCGATGCACTTTGCTCTTGTGCACTTGATGCAAGAGATTCTATCATTTGTGATATGTTTTCAATTTGACCTAGTATATCTATTATTGCATCTTTTGCATATAATGCCTTTTCTTTGGTGTTTAATATTTCATTGACAGTTTCTTTTGTAGCATTTGAAGCGTCTTCTGAAGCATTTTTAATGGATACAAGTATTTCGTTGATTTTTTGTGTTGCATTTTTACTTTCTTCTGCAAGTTTTCTTATCTCATCTGCAACTACTGCAAAACCTTTACCTGCTTCACCTGCACGTGCAGCCTCGATCGCAGCATTTAGTGCAAGTAGATTCGTTTGTTCTGCAATAGAATTTATTGTTTTAACTATTTCCCCTATATTTTGTGCGTTTTGTGATAGAGTTTCGACTATTTCATTGGTAGAAGTTGCCTTTTCTTTTGTTTTTTCGATAACATCTACAATTGTATTAATGGAAATTTCCCCTTCTTTTGCATTGTTGTTAACCTTTTGTGCGCTTTCTGAAAGATTTTGTGCGGCATTTGATACATTTTGTGCAGCTGATGCTATTTCTTCTATACTGCTTGTAATTTCTTCCATGGTGGCGGAAATGTTTTGTGCAGAAGAATTAAGGTGTGATATACTTTCAAATACATTATTTCCTATCTTCTCTAAATCAATAGATTTGTTGAAAAATGTTTTTGAAGAGTTAGCAAGTGTATCTGCAGTATTTTTGATTTTAAATAAAACATCTTTTAGGTTTTGTGCCATTTTATTTAGTGTATTTCCAATTTGCGCTATTTCATCGTTCCCTTTTACTTCGAAACTTACTTTCAAATTTCCTCCTCCAAAATCTAAGGCTTTTTCCGATAGTTTTTGGACACTTTTTGAAATGTATTTGGATACTATAATGATTGGAATGATTGATATTAAAATTATGATGAAAAACGAAATAAGTATGGTATTGGAAATGAAGAACACACCTGAGAGAATTTCTTTTTTTGGTACTATAACTGCAAGTGACCACCCAGGAGTTCCTTTAAATGGTGAGTAAAAGATATATTTTTCTTCATTATTTGGATCAATAATTTTTGAAAATCCTGTTTCACCTTTTATCATTTTTTCACCAGCTTCTTTTAGACCTTTAAATCCTTCTGCTTTGAGAATGTTGAGTTTCAAAATATAATCTTTATTTGGATGTGCAATGGTAAGTCCTGAAGAATTTATTAAGGTTGCATATCCTGTTTTCCCAATTTTTATAGTCTTTATTTTCTTAGTAAGGATATCAACGTATATTGCAGCTCCCAAAAGTCCTATTGTTTTTCCATCTTTTTTTATAGCACTTGCTATTACAAAAACAGGTTTTCCAGAAGCTTTGGAAAAAACCACATCGCTGATTGATATATCTTTTCCTTTTATTATTTCGTTAAAATATGTTCTATCTTTTATATTACCCTTGGCACCACTTGTTGCGTGAAAATTTCCTTTTATATCCGCAACGAAAAAATCATCAACTTCTGGAAAATCTTTTATTTGCTTTTTTAAAAAAATTATAGCATTTTCATCTAAGGACTTGATTTTATCCATTTTTGATGTGTATTTTACAAAATCTACAAATCTGTTGAAATATTCAACAAAAGCGTTATTTGTTTCTTTGAGAATGCTTTGTGAAAAATCAAATGAAATTTTAGTGATTTCGTTAGTAGAAATTTTTAATATTATTATTCCTGCTATGAGAAGCAATATAGCTATGGGCAAGGATATAAATACAACCATTTTTGTTTTTATGCTCTTCATACTTTACACCTCCTATGTTAAAAATATGGTTATTTTATTTTAGGCCATAAGTAATTATATAATATTTATGTTAATTAATGATAATGTTATTGTTAACTTTTATAATCCGACTTCAAATTATATTTTTATGCAAATTGTACTCTTATATATATGTAGTTTGCATTTTAAGTTATAATTATTTGAGTTAATTATATTAATAATATAAATGTCTGTTTTGTAGAGTTAATCAAAATTATAATCAAAATTATGAGCTGAAAATATATTATTTTTATATACATATTTTATTGATGGTGTTTGTTTTTTTGATTTTTTGAAAATGAAAACTTTGATGATATAATATGAAATATGAAAATAGAACGTGAAAAAAAGTATCTTTTGGATGAATATTTGTTTAAAAAACTTATTCGAAAGGCAAAATATAAAGTGGGTGTTATCCAGTGGTATCTGGAAAGGTGTGTTTTTGTAAAGACACAAAGATGTAGATTGAGGTATACAGTTGATAGTGATTTTAGCGAAAAATGGGTTGTTGCGTTTAAGTCAAAGGTTTTTGGAGACTTTCAAAGGTTGGAAGATGAGTACGATGTAGATTTAAAGAGTATAGATTTTTTAAAGAAATACCCAGTAATTGCAAAAATTAGGTATTTTCTGATGTTTTCTCCTGCAGAAGTTTCGATTGATGAATTTATTTTCCTTGATTTTCCACTAAAAATAAAGTATCTTGCAGAAATAGAAACAAATGAGGATTTTGAAAAATACGAAGAAATGTTTGGTTTAAAACACTCTGTAGAAGATTTTGAAGAATATACGAATTTTAATATGGCAAAGGTGAGTAAAATTGCCCCAGAAAGGATAATAGAAAAAGTAAAAGCTATGATATAATCTGATTTGAGGAGGGATAAAATGAAAGCGATTATACTTTGTGCTGGAAAGGGTACAAGACTAAGACCTTTAACTTTTACAATAGCCAAACATCTTATTCCCATTGCAAATAAACCGGTTATTTACTATAGCTTGGAAAAAATAAAGAGTATTGGGATTGATCAAGTTGGTCTTATTGTAAACAATGAAAACATAAACGATTTTAAAAATTTTTTGGGAGATGGAGAAAAATTTGGGTTAAGTATAGAATACATATTGCAAAATGAACCAAAAGGTCTAGCGCATGCCGTCTCTATTGCAAGGGATTTTATTGGAAATGACGATTTTTTAATGTATTTGGGTGATAACCTTATATTAGATGATATCTCAAAATTTGTAAATGAATTTAGAAAAGAAGAGGAACTGAAAGCTTCTATATTACTTTCTCCTGTAAAAGATCCTTCAAGGTTTGGTGTTGCAGTTGTAAAAGGAGAAAAGATAGTAAAGGTCGTGGAAAAACCAAAAGACCCTATTTCAAATCTTGCAATTATTGGAATGTATTTGTTTAGGAGTACAATATTTGAAGGAATAGATAACATAAAACCTTCATGGAGAGGAGAACTTGAAATTACAGATGCAATAGGATATTTGATAGAGAAGGGATACAATGTAAAAGGACATGTTGTCTATGGTTGGTGGAAAGATACGGGAAAACCCGAAGATTTGATAGAAGCAAATAGAAAGATATTGGATGATAACCATTTCAAGTTGGAAAACAAAGGAATTATGGATACTTTATCGGATATACAAGGTAGGGTGTATATTGGGGAAAATAGTGAAATAATTAATTCTACTATAAGGGGACCTGTTGTTATAGGGGCAAATTGTGTTATTAAGGATTCCTATATTGGTCCTTATACCTCTATTGGGGATAACGTTTTAGTTGAAAATTGTGAACTTGAAAATAGTATTTTAATGGATCATGTAAAATTGCTCAACTTGCCATATCCCATAGATTCTTCTTTAATAGGTAAAAACGTACAAATTGTTAACAATGAAAGAAAACCAAAGGCAATGAAGTTTGTAATTGGAGACATGGGAAAAGTGGAAATAGTGAGGTGATATTTTTGATTAAGCTTATCTTAACGGATTTAGATGGAACACTTTTAAATGATGAAAAACACGTACCAGAGCGGAATATAATTGCGTTAAAAAGGGCTATGGAGAAGGGAATTCACATTAGTATTGCAACTGGAAGAAATTATTATTCTGCAAAAAGATATGTGGAAGAGTTGGGATTGGATGTGCCAGTTGTATTTCAAAATGGGGCGTTCATTTATATGCCATTTGAAAATAAAGTATTGTATGAATATCCCTTGCCATCTAAAATTGCAAAAGAATTAATAGATTATGCCAGAAAAGAGAAAGTAGATTACATTCTCTTTTCAGATTTTCTAGATGAAAAAGATATGTATATGGACAAAGAACATAAAGGTGGATATGTAAAATATTTAGAACAAAATAGTTGGCGGATTAAAAAAGTTGATGATGTAATTAAATTTATAACAAAAGACAAAGTTGCAGAAGTAGTACTTATGGGAAATGAAGCAAAAATTAGAAGGATAATAGAATTTGTTGGTAAAAAATATACAGGTCAATTTAGTGCTATAAAGAATAACGTGGTGGATGGTTGGGCGTTTTTTGAATTTTTCGGCAAAGGGGCATCTAAAGAGAATGCGTTAAGATTTTTGCTTAATTATTTTAAAGTCTCGGAAAATGAAACAATGTTCTTAGGTGATAATTATAACGATATTGGTATTATGAAATTAGTGGGTTTTCCAGTTGCAATGGAAAATGCAGTTGAAGAAGTTAAGAAGGTAGCAAAGTTTATTACGCTTTCTAATAACGATGGAGGAGTAGGTTTTGCGGTGGAAAAGTTTGTTCTTTAGTGTTTTTTTTCTTGTGAATGTTTTTTCGTATACTATATATGATTTACAGCTTGCAGTTGGAAAGCGAGAACAACAAGAGGTTTTAAAGATTTTAAATTCAATAGATTATGATGCTCTCCAAATTGATTTTAAGTGTGAGGTAATACTAGCATACACCGACTTGTATTTTTGGGGACATGGAGATGTAAAAAGATACCAAGATTTAGCAAAAAAATACGTAGATGCACTTTTAGAGACAAACTACTGGAAAGTATACTATGCAGCGGCTTTAGTATATGGACACTACGTTCAAAAAAATTATTTTTTAGCGTTGATTTACTATAAAAAAGTGTTTGATTTTGCAAAAAAAGCCGTGGAATACGGGCAAGATCAATATCTTGCCCATCTTTTATATGGAATACTTCACCTTGAAACACCATTTGGTGATTTAAATGTTGCAAAGGATCACCTCTTAAAAGCGCTGCAACTGAATAAAAATCATATATATACGTATGTTGAATTGGGAAAATATTACGAAAAGGTACATGATTGTAAACGCGCAAAAGAGATGTATGAGAAAGCATTGAAGTTAAATGGGCTTGAAATTTGGAGTTATATAAATGAAGAGGCAAAAAGAGAGGCAAGTGAAAGGTTGTTGGAGGTGGAAAGAAAGTGTACAAGCGGGTAAAAGGAACAGATGATATTTATGGAGAGGATATGAAATATTGGTACTTTGTAGAAGACGTTGCAAGGGAAACGGCAAGGTTGTATGGATATTCCGAAATTAGAACACCTATATTTGAGAGGACGGAACTTTTTGTAAGGGGTGTAGGGGAAGATACAGATATTGTACAAAAGGAGATGTACACATTTGAAGATAAGGGAAATAGGAGTATTACCCTTAGACCGGAAGGAACAGCACCTACTATAAGGGCATTTGTTGAAAATTCGATGTTGGCAACAGGTCTTCCAAAAAGGTTATTCTACATTGGTCCTATGTTTAGATACGAAAGGCCACAATCTGGAAGACAGAGGCAATTTCATCAATTTGGGGTAGAACTTATAGGTTCTCCTTCATCCCTTGCAGATGCAGAAGCTATTGTGCTTGCAGACCGATTTCTAAAAAATTTGGGATTAGTAGATTATACTATAAAGATAAATTCAATTGGTTGTGAGAAATGTAGGGGTGAATATAAAAAAGCGCTTAAGAAATATTATGAGAATAAGTTGGATAAAGTTTGTGATGATTGCAAAAGACGGTATGAAACAAATGTATTAAGGCTTCTTGATTGTAAAGTAGACGTTGAATATGTAAAAGGGGCACCAAAGATAACGGATTATTTATGTGATGATTGTAAAAGTCACTATCTTGAAACTAAAGAGATTTTAGATGATTTGGAAATAAAATATGAAGAAGATCCATTACTTGTAAGAGGTCTTGATTACTACAATAGAGTGGTATTTGAAATACATCACGGAAAACTTGGAGCTCAAAGTGCAGTAGGTGGTGGGGGTAGATACGATAATCTGATAAAGGAATTAGGTGGTCCAAAAACCCCATCTTTGGGATTTGCAATGGGGATTGAAAGATTAATAATAGCGATAAAGGAAGAAAATATACCAGTAGATGATGTAAAAAATAACGAAGTGTATGTAGCTCACCTTGGGGAAAGAGCAAGAGTTGAAGCAATAAAGATATCTGAGGAACTAAGAGATAGTGATATTTCGGTTGTATTTAACACCATGGAAAGGGGATTGAGCGCGCAATTAAAACATGCTGCAAGATTAAAGTGTAAACTTTGTATAATTGTTGGTGAGAATGAATTGGAGAGAAATATTGTTATTTTAAGGAATATGGAAACAGGTGAGCAAATAGAGATAGAAAGAGACTACATAGTTGGAACCACAAAAGAGTGGATTGAAAAGTAGTGAGTTATATCGAAGCAGTTATAGCTATAGTTGTTACACTTATAGCTGTAACTGCTATTTTTTTTACCATAGAAAGCCAAAGGGCGATGTACAATAAAATCTTACAAATAGAACTTTCCAAACTTCATGCCGAGGATTTATTTCTAATTTCCCTACCTAATCTACATCCTCAATTATCTTATGTTTATGTATCAGAAAATGGAGTGAAAATTGAAAATGAAATCAAATTTGTCGAATTTGATATGGAAAATAACATAAAAGTGAAGGTATTTTATTTTGAAAATCTTGACTTTTAATTTCATATGATTTATAATTTCAATAGAAATGAAAAAAGGTGAGAAAATGAATGAACTTTTAAAAATTTTGTCTTCACCACAGCTTTTTGAAGTTTTAAATTTTTTGAAAGATCATTCCAACAAAAACCCAAGTTCTATTGCAAAGGAATTGGGATTCCATACGTTTACGGTTCAAAGATATTTAGAGATATTGGAAAAATTTGGAATCGTATCCTCAAAAGTTGAAAGAAAAATAGGAAGACCTTCAAAAAAATATAGATATTGTGGCGGTAAGGTAACAATAGATTTTGACGAGATTTTAAAAGTCTTTGAATTAAAATCAAAAAAGATACGTGAAAGAGAAAGTAAGGCAAGGTATAACTATGACTTAAAGAAAGAGACTATAAACGGTGTTGTTAAAAATGGGAAAATTATAAAGCTTTCTGATGTAGAAGGAAGGGTGTTATTTTTAGTACCTCCAATAGATAGTACGGGAATTTTAATTTCTAAAATTGTTGAAAAGTTAAACTTTCCAGAATTTGATATTTTATTTGCAATTAATAACCTTGTTTTAATGGATATTGTAGAGGTGGTAAAGTGAATATAATATTGTTTTTTGTGATTTTTTATTTTATTTTAAGGTATGTGCTGTTCAAATATTTTGATGGAGAGAAAAGCAAATTATTAAGATATGATTATTGGAATTTTTTTATTTTAATTTTAATCCTTTTTTTAAGTGTTAATTTTCCTTCTTATGTTTTTTACTTTGTAATTGTATTTGGATTAGTATTTAACATATTTTACTTTTTTACGTATAGAATAACATTTGTTAGTTTTATTCTAAATTTGGCAATTATTATCTGTTTTCTGTTTCCTAAATACATTTGGGTTTCATCCTTTTTTGTTTTAATTCAATTTATTCGTATGAAGTTAATACCAATGTACAATTGGATTTACGTTTCAAGTGAGGCTGAAAATATAGCAAATAGATGTAAAAAAGGTGGTTATTCTAGAAAGCCCGTGGTGATTTTTGGTGATTTTGGGAAAAGAGTAATAATAAATGGAAGGGGAATAATAGTTAATGTTTTGAATGATAAAATGGTGTTTAGAATAACGAGAAATACTCATAGAGCGTTAGGTGAGCCAAATCTATACGAATTTTGTGAAAAAATGTCGAAAGTCATTAGGGGGTGGTTGGATGATAAAAGCGGAAAAGTTAACTAGAAAATTTGGGAATTTTGTTGCGGTAAATGGTATTGATTTGTATATTGAAAAGGGAAAAATTTTTGGATTTTTGGGTCCAAATGGTGCGGGAAAAACAACAACAATTCGCATGTTAACTGGGTCTTTAAGACCTACAAGTGGTAAAGTGGAAATTTTGGGGCTTGATATGAAAACACATGAATTAGAGATAAAAAGAAGAATAGGAGTTGTACCAGATGAACCTAGAATTTACGATCATTTGAGGGGATATGAATATCTAGAGTTTATAATGGACATTTACAGGCAAAATACTAAGGAAGTTAAAAAGAGGATAGAAGAACTATCCGAGGCATTTGGGGTTGATTATCTTGACAAGCAAATTTCCGATATGTCGCATGGTATGAAACAAAAATTAATGGTGATAAGTGTTTTAATGAGAAAACCAGAGGTTATATTTTTAGATGAACCAACTGTGGGATTAGATGCAAAGAGTGCAAAGATTTTAAAAGAGCTTTTGAGAAAATATGCAAATCAAGGAGTTACAATTTTTCTAACAACTCATATATTAGAGATAGCAGAGAAGATGTGTGATGAAATAGCTATTATAAATAAAGGAGAGATAATAGCACAGGGGGATATTGAAACTTTAAAACAAGGAGAAAACAAATCGCTTGAAGACCTCTTTTTGGAGTTAACTGCACAAGAAGAAGATATAAAAAATATTGTGGATTCACTTTAAGGGGGTGGTTATGTGAGAGAATTTGTTATATTACTCAAATATCTGAGTAATCCCCATTTATACGGGAAGAAAAAATCATCGGTTAAAGGTAATTTTCTCAGGCAATTGTTGGCATATATGATGGGTGCTATTCCATTAGGAGTAATGGTATTTTTCTTTTCAAAAAAAATCTTTGTGGAATTGTACAAAGTAGATCAAATGGCTGCAAAGTATATGTTTTTAATGTGGAATTCCATACTTTCTTTGTTTTTTGTGGTGGGATTTATCGGGCTTGCCATGTATTCACTTTCAAGAAACGATGAAATGGAATTATTACTAACTATGCCTATTTCAAGGACTGTGTTAACTGCTTTTCAAATATTTTCTGCAACATTGTCGCAGTTATATACTCTTTCATTTTTTGTGTTTGTTTCCCTATCTTACATTATATCCGTAAAGCAGAATATATTATTGGGAATTTTGCAGATAATTTTACATATTTTCTTTTTGATTGTTTTTTCTTCTGTAGTTGCTGTATTGATAGGTGGAAAAACTTCAAAATCTTTCACAAGAAGGTTTTACATGATAGTGTTACTTTTATCTATGTTTTTCTACTTTTTTGTAATTGCAATGATGGATGTAGATGTTTCAAAACTTCAAAATATGGCAAAATTGTTTATTTTTTCCTCAAAAGAATACAATTTCCTTGCGTGGAGTTTTATTTCTGAAAAAACATTTTTTTATTCACTTGTTTCTACCGTTTTGCTTACATTTTCATTTGTTGGTATATCTAGGAAAGTTGGGTTTGAACCTGTTCAGTCAAAGAGAAAGAGGGGGTATAAAATATCTAGTGCAGGTTCTCCAATAAAAGCGGTTTTCAAAAAAGATATGAAGGCTGCTTTAAGATATGAACAGTTTTTGTATTTTATACTTTATCCATTGGGTTTTGGGATATTTATGATGTTTATAAACAGAAGCGATTTTTTACATTCAATATTTTATACTATTCCAATTTTTACATTTTATATTGCGCTTGAAACAGGCATATTAACGTTTTCTGAGGTATCAAAAATAGAGGTTAGTTCAATGTATCCCATACGTTTTTCAACACTTATGATGCCAAAAATTGTACTTCCTTTAGGATTAAATTTTCTCATACTTTTATTGGTGTTTTTTATTTCTTTATTTTTTGCACCTTTTAGTGTTTTTATCTTTTTAATACTTATATTTTCTTTAATTTTATTCTTTATGAGCGGAGTTTTGGGAGCATATTATGCTATAAAATCACCTAACGTTAAGTCAAATAATATGAATAGGATATTTACAGTTTCCGCAACTTTTATAATAGAAACAATAACTATGGGTCTGGCTTTTGGAATTATTATGCCATATTTTGTTATAATTAGAAGTGAAAATGCACCGTGGTGGTTATATTTGATATTTATATCTTCAATTGTGTTTAGTGTATTACTTTCATTTGTGTATATTAAAAGATTAAAAAAGCTTATCTATCAAAAATTGTGAGGTGATAGATATGAAGTATTTTAAATTTGACATAGGTGACATCTTAGATGTAGAGTTTACAAATCTTGAAGGTAAGAAAGTAAAACTTCCAAAGGGAAAATGGGTTGTTTTGTATTTTTATCCAAAGGATAATACCAAAGGTTGCACAACAGAAGCATTGGAATTTTCAGAGCTTATAGACGAATTCAAAAAATTAAATGCAGAAGTAATAGGTGTAAGTCCAGATAAAGTTGAAAGTCACAAAAAATTCATAGCAAAACATAACTTAAAAGTAAAGCTTTTAAGTGATGAAAATAAAGCTGTACTGGAAAAGTTGGGAGTTTGGCAGTTGAAAAAGATGTACGGAAGAGAGTATTACGGGGTTGTAAGAACTACTGTATTAGTTGATCCAGATGGAAAAATAGCATATGTGTGGGAGAAAGTAAAGGCAAAAGGACATGCAAAAGAGGTACTTGAAAAGTTAAGAGAATTAATTGAAAGATAAAAAAAGTGCGCATTTGCGCACTTTTTTAATTGTCAATGGTTGAGTATGAAGATGTAAACTTGTCTTGGATTAATTGTATATTCAACGTCTGCGTCAATGTATGTCTTTTGTGTATCCCATGTAAAATTATTTAAATCGGCGTATAGTATGCGGGTATATCCCTTTGGAATTGTAAATTTGTTTTGATAAATGGGATCGGGGTTGATAAGTACTAAGGCTTCTTGGTTGAAATACGACTTTTTCAGTACAATAAGGTTTTTCCAATTTTTTTCGATATTTACATTTCCATGCGAAAGTGCATAGTAGTCTTTTTTTAGATTGAATATAGTTTTGAAATAATTTAGTAAGGATTTTTCATTTTCTTCTTCTTCCACCGAAACGCCATCGTATGGATCATCGTATATAGCTCCATCTAAATTTGCATTTCCAAATGTTATGTTTTTTAATTGATATATTTTTTTAGTCCAATTTGTTTGTCCTTCGCCAGATTGTGAAGCATACCACTGCATGGGTTCTCTAACAGGTTCATCATACACAGGTCCATTCCATTTAAAACCTTTAAGTCCTATTTCATTACCGTAATATATAGTTGGAAGACCTTCTAAAAATACCAATAAAGTATTTAAAACTGCATATTGTGAAGTTCCATATGAATTATTATGATATTTTTCATCGCATAGAACTGAGATAAATCTATTAAGGTCATGGTTATCTAAAAACGGAAAATAATTTGGAAAGATCCCTTCGTAGTCTACGTCTTTGTACCAGGTGGAAATTAAGTTGTCTTTGCCTTCGTAATTTTCCCTTGTGTTAAACATAAAATTAAAATCAAAGACGGGCATAGGTGCAAATTTTTTTAAGATATCTATATTTCCATCGTATGCTTCACCTACAACAATTATATCTTCTTTTATCGATTTTACATACCTTGCAAGTTCTTTGGAGTACTCGGTGGATTTTTCTATCCCATCATCCCAATCATTTCCATAGAAATGTTTTACGGCGTCAAATCTAAACCCATCTACACCTTGTAAAATCCAGTAATTTAAAATATCCCTGTGTAATTCTTTGACTTCTGGATTATCAAGGTTAAAATCTGGCATGGACGGCCCAAAGATTCCAAAGTAATAAATTTTTTTACCCTTTGAATTTACTTTGTAATGCCAGTGGGGAAGATTCTTTTCTTCAAGACTCATAATATAATAGTTCCAATACTTTGAGTTTGTCGTATTTTCTATGGCATCTAAAAACCATGGGTTTTTGTCTGAAGAGTGATTTAGTGGAATATCAAGTATTATTTTTATATTATTTTCATGTGCTTTCTTTAAAAGTTCGATAAAATCATTAATATTACCATATTCTGGGTTTATTTTGTAGTAATCTACCACATCATATCCGTGGTATGATGTAGATTTAAATATAGGCATAAGCCATATGGTGCTTATTCCAAGTTTTTTTAGGTAATCTATTTTTCGTGTTATTCCCTGTAGGTCACCTATTCCATCGTTATTTCCATCAAAGAATGATCTTACAAACAAAAGGTACATAATATTTGAAGAGAATATTTCATTAAGTAATTCTTTTGCGTCTATTTTTGTTAGACCACTTTCCTTTCCATCATAGATGGCATTTATGTAATAGATGTATTTTTCTTTTGTTGGATTTGTATCGACAAATTCTGTGTTTGTTGTTTTCCCAAGAAAGTCTATGTCAAGTTCATTTGAACCTTTGTATATGTAAAAGGTTGCTGGAATGGTGTATTTCCAAGAAAGTTTAATGCCGTTATTTGTTATTTCTGCTGTTGCATCTTTTATTTCTTCAAGGTATGGAAGAATAGGTTCTAGAACTATATTTTCTTCTTTTATTTCAAAATTTAATGTGGTTTTTGATGCGGGAAATACTTGAGCTATGGTGTTAATTTTTACGTTTTTTTCTTGAGTTGTAGTTGCATTAATACTTATTTCCCAGACCCCCGGATAAACCTCTTTTTCAAAAGATATGTTGTTTTCTATAAAGTTATGTACAGGCGATGCAGTTAATGTACCTTTAATTGTCGATTCTTTGATTTCTGTACCTTTTGCCTTTAAAGTAATAACCAAAGTGCCGTTTGTGAAAATGGTTTGTATAGTTATTTTGTTTTCACCGTATGAAAGGGTGGTTTCTTTTTCACCGTAAGCTACAAGGGTTTTGTTGTATCCCTCTATCCTTATTTTGTATTTACCCGGGGTAAGTCCTTCTAGGTTTGTAAAAAGAGAGTCCTTTAGATCCCTTTTTAACACTAATTTTGAGCCTTGGAATATCTTTAGTGTGTATTTTTCTATTTTTACGTCTTTTTCAAAACTTTGCGCGGAGATCTTCGGAGCACTTTCTATTGCCCCTTTTAATGATATACTCAAAGACATTTTTAAGGGAGTGGTACACGAAAAAAGAAGAAGTAGTACTATCAAAACAGAAAAGATAACTTTTTTCATATAAACCCTCCTTTGTGGTATCGGTTCCAAATAATTATAACAAAACTCCCCTTCGAATTGAAGGGGAGTTTGGAATTTGTTACTGTAGCTTTAATATTGCATCTATTTTCAAAGCGTTATTTAACCCTTTGATTGTTATTTGTATATTTTCGCCGTCGAAAGTTGTAAATGTTGTATTATTTAATAGTGAATTTAGTAATATATATAAAGATTCTTCTGTTCCCCAGTAGTTCCATATTTTTTGTTCCAAAAGACTGTCAAAGAAGCTTTTTTTGATTCCAAGGTTGTTATCCCTTAAATCAATTGGATCAGGTAGATTTTTGAAATCTATTGTAAGTGTTGCAGAAAATGTGGTTTGACTTGCTTCTATTACAAGTTTTGAATCTAGCGAATGATTTAGTTCTTTTAATATGTCAATATATGCCTTATTATTAATCTGTGTTCCATTTATTTTTATGTCTGTGTTTTCCGTATCTATTTTTTCATCTAGTTCTTTTCCAATGCGTATATCAGAGTCTTCCGTTGCGCCAAATTTTAATGCAAAAAGTTCAAAAAAACTGTACCAATTGGTCCAACCCTTTTCGTTGGTCTTTGCTTTTTCAAAATTGTATAGCTCAATAGCACTGTCTAATATAGTTTTAACAATTTTTATTTCCTCTTTTATCCCTGGAACTTTAAACGGTGTTTCTGTAAATAAATCTTTCATATCAAGGATGTCTTTATCTTCTGATATTTCGGAAAGTTGATATCCCAAATCTTTTAGCGTTGTCCAAAATTCCTGTGTGTTTGGTTCTGCAAATGAAGTATTTAAGATAAGGTTACTTGCTTGGGATGTCAAAAATGTATCAATTTTTCCCGTTTTTGCATTTTTAACACTTTTTACATAATTTCTTATCCTTTCTCTTTTTTCATATGTTTTTACAATGTATGTTGTAAAGGTGTGTAGTATAACGACATCTCTGTAATCCATAGCTATTTCTTTGTCTGTTTCAATGTTAAATGCATTCAAAATCTTTTCCCTTGCCTCTTTTTTAAACACGACTTTGAAATCTAATCTGTCCTCTTTTTCTCTAATTTTATTTGTTGTTTCTAATATCTTCTTAAATTTTTCGATCAAATTCGGATGTTCTTCAATAAGTTCTAATATGTTCTCTATTATGTCTTCCATTTGCTCTTCTTCAGTTGAAAAGGTATGCATTTCTGTTGTTGATTTTGGGGCAATGATTTCTGAAAGCTCTGCAATAAAGTTTTGGGTTTCATCGTCAATGACCACGGAAGCAATGTAGGATGTTTCATCACTCGATAAATTTGAAATTTCTGAATTTGTTGGAATTTCGTTGAAGTTAACACATCCAAATAATATGAATAATAAAGATATTATAACTAGAAATTTTTTCATATGTACCACCTCCTTTGACTTTAGACACCTTCTAAATTATAACATTTTTATATTAAACTTTCATCTTTTTGATTTAAATTTTGATTTTGTATAAATTGTTTAAAAGGATATTAACGTAAATATGAGTTGAAATGATATAAATTAGATGTTTATAATAATTTACAGAATTTGTTTGAATGTCTTAAAATTTAAAGGAGGGATTTTTATTAGAAGTATATCATCCAAGATGTTTTTCATTGTGGGCGTTGTTTTTGCTGGTATGGTTATATTTGGATTTATATTTTGGTTTAACGTGGATAAGATTTACATGAGAGAAAAAGTTACCTTTACTGTTAATAGTCAAATAGTTGAGCTTGGAATTTACGAAAATGATTTTCTTGTAGCGGTGCAAACTAAAGATTTTAACTTATTAAAAGATACTATAGAACATTTTGAAAGAAAATTAGAAGAAATGGAAAAAGTGAGAGAAAATTTTAATAATAGGCAAAGAGAGCTTTTTGAAAGTAGTATTATATCATTAAAAAAATTGATAGAAAGTGTTAAAAATATAGATATCCAAAATATTGATCAAGAAACTTTTCAAAACTTTGTGCACATTCAGTTTCAAGTTCGAAAATTACTACTTGAGCTAGTGGATTTACTAAAAGAGAATACATCAAATGCGATGAAGAATTTAATTCTAAGTACAATTTTTGTTTTAGTGGTTGTAGGTAGTATAGTTATAATAATTGTTTTGTTAATAACAAGGGGTTTGATAACTCCTTTAAAAAAAGCATCTGTGCTTGTTGAAAATTTAAGTAATGGTGTTTTAAATGTTGAAATAGAAAAAATAAAGAGTAAAGATGAAATAGGACGTATGGCTCAATCTGTTGAAAAGCTAAGGGAAAAGTTATTTGATGTTATAGAGGGAATAAATAATTCATCTAGTGAGTTGAGTGCAAATAGTGAAGAGTTATCAGCTGTGTCAGAAGAAATATCTACGAACTTAAATAGTGTTTCTGAGGGTATTGATAAGTTAAGTAAGGAAGCTCAAGATAATTCTGCAGCTCTTCAGGAAATAACTGCAAGTATTGAGGAATTTGCAGCATCTGCAGATGTCAACGCAAAAGCAGCACAGGATATGCTTGAAAAAACAAATGAATTGCATAATTTATCAGATAAAAGTACAAAAAAAGTAAGCGAAATTGTAGATAAAATAAAAAATACAAAGGAGCTTAGCGATATAACAAAAAGAAGTTTAGAAAAACTACTACAAATGGCGGGCAATATAAATACTATAGTAAACACAATAAATGCTATATCAGAGCAGACAAATTTACTTGCATTAAATGCTGCAATAGAGGCTGCACGTGCCGGTGAAGCGGGTAAAGGCTTTGCAATAGTTGCAGATGAGATAAGAAAACTTGCGGAAGAGAGCAAAAATGCAACACAACAGATTGTTCAGATATTAGAGAGTATAAGTACGGGAATAGTAAATTCTTCTGATTTTGTTGAAAAAACAACACATTCTATAAATGATGTTGCCGTATCTTCAGAAAAAATAATGCATATATTTGAAAGTATAAAAGAGATGTTGAAAGAAGTACGTGAAAAAGTTGAAATTGTTGCATCTAATACACAAGAACAAAGTACAGGTATAGAAGAGATGTCAGCTGCAGTTACTAGATTAAATACACTGTTAAGTACTACCGCAGAAGTAACTGAAGATGCAAATGCCGCGTTGCAAGAATCAAATGGTGCAGTAGAAGAAATGAGTGCGTCGATACAGTCATTAGCATCGATTGCGCAACATCTTCAAAGAAAAATTGAATACTTCAAATTGTAATACAGGGAAGGTTTTACCTTCCCTGTTTTTTGGGTGGTAGAATAGTTTTAAATAAGGGGGATGGTAGCCATTTTGAATAGAAATAGTTTTTTAGAACTTTTGAATCAAAGAGTTTTATTTCTTGATGGAGCATATGGCACGGAATTTTTTAAAAAGGGCTTTAAAGGGCCTGTGGAAATTTTGAATATAGTTTCTCAAGAAAAGATATATGACCTTCAAAAGTCATATGTAGAAGCAGGTGTTGATTTTCTTCTTACAAATACATTTAGTGCAAATAGGTTTAAATTAAAATCTTTAGGTGTCAGATATGATTTAAGAGATATAAATCACAGTGCAGTGAAAATAGCAAAAAAAGCTGCGGGAGACAATGTATATGTCTTAGGTGATATTTCATCTACTGGGGTGTTAATAGAGCCTTTTGGAAAAACAACCTTTGATGAAGTCTACAGTGTTTTTAAAGAGCAGGGAGAAATACTTTTAAACTCCGGTGTAGATGGATTTATAATTGAAACTATGACCGATTTAAAGGAATTGAAAGCAGCTGTGTTTGCCCTAAGAGACCTTTCTAATGATGTGCCAATAATTGCACAGATGAGTTTTGAGGAAAATGGTGTTTCAATTACGGGGACGAGTGTTGAGATATTTGCAACACTTTTAAACGATTTAGATGTAGATGTGATTGGAGTAAATTGTACATTAGATCCGGTAAAATTGCTTTTTGTTTTTAAAAAACTTGCAAGTTTTTCGCAGAAACCTTTAAGTGTTGAGCCAAATGCAGGAAAGCCAAGATTAAAAAATAAAGAGTTGATTTACCAAGTGACCCCTGAAGAATTTGCACGTTATATGGTGGAATTTGTTGAGTTTGGTGCAAATATTGTAGGTGGGTGTTGTGGAACATCGCCTGAGCATATAAGGTACATGATAAATTTTGTTGGAAGGAAAAGTCCAAAGAAAAGAAAAATGGTGTTGTCACAGTATGTTTCAAATAGAACAAGGTTGAGGAAAGTATCCCCCTTTTTAGTTATAGGTGAAAAAATTAATGCTTTTGGAAGGAAAAAATTTCAAGAAAATATAAAAGTGAAAAATTTTGAAAGGGTTGTAAAACTTGCTAGACTTCAAGAGCAAGATGGTGCACATGTTTTAGATGTTAACTTTGGAATTGAAAAACTCTTAAGTAGAGACCACTTTAAAAAGGTGGTACTTATTCTTGATAAAATAGGGGCTCTACCGTTGTCTTTGGATATACAAGAATTTGAGTTTATGAAAGTTGCACTAAAAGAATATGTGGGAAGACCTATTGTAAATTCGGCTAAAGCAGATTTAAAAAGTTTAGATAAGGCAATATATCTTTTAAAAAGATATGGTGGGATGTTAATTCTTCTTGCAATGAAAGATAAAATTCCGCAAAGTGCAGAAGAAAGGTTTAATATTTCTTTGGAAGCTATATCTTATTTGGAAAAAAATGGTATTCCAAAAGAAAGAATTTTTGTAGATCCGTTAGTGTTGCCACTAAGTACAGGAAACAACCCAAATATTACATTAAAGACAATAAAACTTTTATCTAAAAAGGGAATAATGACAAGTATAGGACTTTCTAATTTAAGTTTTGGTATTTTTAAGAGAGAAGCGGTTAATTCTGCTTTTCTTTCACTTGCAATGGAAAGAGGCTTAAATGCGGCAATATTAAACACATCTGAATCATGTACTATGAACGTGGTATATGGCAATCTTTTTTTAAGAGGAATAAAACTTGAAAAATTAGAAATAAAAGAGGATCCCATAGTAGAGATGATTTTAAAAAATGATGAAGAAGGTTTAAGGAAAGAAATAGATAAACTTCTTAAAACATATACACCTTTTCAAATAATGCAAGATATATTATCAAAAGCAATAACGCGTATAGGTGATTTATATTCAAATGGAAAAATTTTTTTACCGCAATTTATGATATCTATGGAAACGATTGTTCCTATTTTTGATTATTTAAATAGTTTGATTCCAAATGAGGAGAAAGGAAAGACGGTATTACTTGCAACTGTTGAGGGAGATGTACATGATATGGGAAAAAAGATAGTTAAAGTTGTTTTAAAGAGTGTGGGGTTTCATGTAATAGATTTAGGCGAAAATGTACCGTCAGATGTTATTTTGAAAAAGGTTAAAGAATACACACCTGATATATTGGGGCTTTCCACTATGATGACTACTACAATTGAAAAGATAAAAGAAGTAAAAGAATTACTTGAAAAAGAGAAAATTAATATCCCAATAATTGCAGGAGGAGCTTCTATGAACGAGGAGATAGCAAAAGAGTTTGGAGTTATTTATGGAAAAAATGCAATAGATGCCTTAAATAAAATAAAGGATATAATAAATGAAAAACTTTAAAAAGCATTGTACCAACAAGTTGTTTTTGTCAATTGTACTTGACAAAATGTAAAATATATTTTACAATAATTATTGGAGGTAAAGTGTAATGAAAAATAAGATAAAGTTTTTTAGGGCTTTAAATAATATAACCCAAGAAGAACTTGCAAAAAAAGTAGGAGTTTCAAGGCAAACTATAAATTATATAGAAAGAGGAAAATATGTGCCATCGGTATTACTTGCGTTGAAAATAGCTAGAGTGTTTAATTGTCAAGTTGAAGAGGTATTTATTTTAGAAGAAGGTGATTAAAATTAGAAAAATTTTGTCTTTTTTTGAAATAGTATTGCTCTTTATAATCACATTTATGATTTCAATTAACAGATGGTTTTCTATTTTTTATCTTTTACCTATATTTTTTGAGTTATATAAAGATATGTTTTCTAAAGAGGTTGATGAATTTGAAAGGTTGGTAAGGTATAAAACGTCTAATATTGTGTTATATATTGTTATTTGTATGTCTGTGACATTTTTGTTGTTGGGATTATTTCCAACAAGGGATATTTATTATTTTTACATATTGTTTCCTTTACTTTTGAGAAGCCTATTGTATATAGGATATTTTTATAGAAGAAAAAGAGTGATAAAAGTTACCGGATATACACTGTTTATAATGTTATCAATTTTTATACTGTTATCTCATGGTTTTACAAAAGAGAGTTTGTTTGAGTGTGTTGTGCCTTTGTTAATATTAATTTCTACATGGGTTTCAATATACTACAGATTGGTTGGCGGTGTAATGTTCTTTGGATATTTTTTAGTATTTAGTTTTTATATCTTTAGAGGTACTTTAAATGTAGGGAAAGTACTTGTATATTCTTTACTTGGAACTGTTTTGTTATTTTTGAGTGTTCAGTCTGTGAGAAAGGAGGAGAAAATATGAAAAGATATATATTATTGCTGTTGTTTTTTAGTGGAGTGATTTTGGCAAATGGATTTAGTTATATACTCGGAGTTGTGATTACTGGTACTGTTTTTCCTTATTTTGAAGTAAAGTATAATTTGGAAGAAATATCTATTGGTTGTTCGATAGGAATGACGTTTGTAGAAGATAAAAAGAATGAATTTTACGATTTTTTATTATCACCGAAAGTTAGTATATCATACTTTCCTTTTAAACAATTTTTTATAAAAGCTAATTTTCGAACGATAGTTGTGTTTCCGTATCAACAAAAGCAGTTATATCTCTTTGGTGCTGGGATAGGCTATGGGATACCTTTTAATAATGGAAAAATTAATTTTTTGTTATCTGAAAATATTTCATTGCCAATAAGTGCGGCAAATAAGGTTAGTAGGCCTATACCTATATTAGAATGCGAATATGAGTTTTGAAAAAAATAAAAATGAGGGGGAATTCCCCTCATTTTTGATTTTAAACTTTAAAACCTTCCACACTTTTTTTAAGTTTTTGTACAATTTCTGAAATATCATTGGCTTTATCTTTTGCAGAAATAATTTCTTCACCTTGTTCGTTGATTGTTTGATTAATTTCTATCATATTTTGTGTTATTTCATCTATTAGTTTTGATATCTCTTTAATATTACTTGCCATTTCTTCAGCAGATGCACTTTGTTCTTGAGATACCGCGGCGAGATCTTCGGACTTTCTTGAAGTATTTTCTACGTTTTTTCTTATAACGATAAATTTTTCGTTCATCTTTTTCATCTTTTCAATTATTTCATTTATAGATGCTACCATTTTGCGGCTTGAATCAGCTGTTTCTTTTGATTCTTCCTTAATATTTCCAAGTTTTATGGAAATTTCCTGTGTGGATTTTTTAGCTTCTTCGGCAAGATTTCTAATTTCATCGGCAACTACTGCAAATCCCTTTCCAGCTTCACCTGCTCTTGCCGCTTCAATTGCCGCATTAAGTGCTAAAAGGTTTGTTTGTTCTGCTATTCCGCTTATAACTCCCAATATATCACTTACCGCATTTGCAGATTTTTCGAGAATTTCAGATTTTTCTAGCATTTCATTTGATTCAAAGCTAACTACTTCTATATCTTTGTTTATTTCGTCAATGATTTCCATTCCATTTTTTGCTTCATCTAGGATTTCGTTCATGTTGTAGGATAATTCTGTTGCAGTTTCAGCAACAGATACAGCGGAATTTGCAACTTCCTGAACATCAGAGTCTATTTGACCTACACTTTCTTCAATTTCTTGAAGGTTGTTTGTGAATATATCTGTTACTTTCATGATATTTTCTGATTTAACTCCTACATTATTGAGAAATTCTTTTAGATTATTTACGGAAGAGGATACTTCTTTTGTATTTTTAATAATTGATGTTGCTATGTTCTTAACAATTTCAATAAAAGCATTGAAGCTTTTGGCAATTTTTCCCAATTCATCATTTGTAACAACTGGTATCTGTTTTGTAAGATCAGCTTCTCCTGATTCAAGTTGTTTAAGTGTTTTAAGGAGATGTTTTAGAGGTTTGTAAATGGTGTTTAAATAGATGAAAATGAAGAGTGCAACAATGGAAAAGCCTAATATAGTTAACCAAATTTGTATCTGTTTCATCCAAGAAACTTTTCGTTCGGCAAATTTTTGAAACAGAGAAACTGCGGTGTTCATTTCAGAAAGAAGTTTTTCGTTGTTGTCTATTATGTATTTAATTGCATCTTTATCTTTTCCGTTACTGTTTATAACTTTTTGAATTGCGTTTTTGAATGGTAAGAAAAGTTTTTCTACAACAATTAATTGGTTTTTGATTTCGTTGGTTCCTGCAGGTGGGATTTCTACGGGATTTTTCATGGCAAGATCTGTATATGTTTTTCCTCCATCTTTTAATGCGTATAAAGTTGTTTCGAAAAGTTTCATAGTCTTTGAGAGTTTTTCTTTGTAACTCATGTCACCGTGCGAGATTATTAAAGATTCTTTGGATATTTTTTGTGTTAACATTCTTTGCCTTCCTGCCAAATTAACAATTAAAGAGTCAAATTTTTGAGAATTTGTTATTACATGAGTACTTATAAAGATTGTAAGGATTAGAAATGCCAAAATAATCATTGGAACTATTAGCTTTAGTATTATATGTTGCCTCATATAATCCCTCCTTTTAATTATTCTGAATATATTTTAACATATTTTTTGCGTGAATTTAACGTATGATTCAAACAAATTTGACGTGAATTTATACACGTAAACATGTTTTATTATTTTTTATTTAAAAATCACTTTTAAAGGTTTTCCAAAAATAGGATTTTTATTCCATATATTGGAAAGAACTCTATGAGAAACTTTATTTATGTTAATTCCGTCAACAATGTCTGTAGCATCCCAAATCCATACTTTTCCGTTTTTGTCAATTTTATCAAGTATTGCAACGTGATCCATGATGCTATCACCATTTACATCGAAAAAGATTAAATCTCCCTGTTTGGCGCTGCTTGCATCTTCTAATATGACGTTGTATTTAAACAAGGCATCTGCGCTAACGTCATATACAAGTTTTCCCTGATAGACAAAGTGTTTGACACCAAGTTGATTATAAAGATAAACAATTAATCCAGAACAATCAAATCCATTTTTAGGATTTTGCCCACCCCAATGATATGGTATTCCTTCTAATGAAGGTAAAGTTTTAAACCATTTTTCTTTGTCGGCATTTGTAATTGGAACTTGATGGAAATTTTGTGGTATGTGATTTGCTAGAAATATTCCAAAAATTAAGCCTAACACTAATCCAAGCACAAAGTAATTTTCCATTATTTTTCACTATCTCCTTATTGTTATTTGATTTTTTCTTCTATTGGAAGGCTACCATTTTTATTTTACCATTTACACATATGTGGTGGAGAAACTAAAATTGAAAAAACTAAACATCAAAAAAATCGAATTCCTATAGATAGGATACAAACATAACGTTGTAAGTGCTTTTTTGATAAGAAAATACACTTTTAATTAAGTAAACGTTTATTTCATTATCGGAAGTTTTCTAAAGAAATATAAATTTGCTATTTTTTGCTCTTTAATTTATAGATTTTCATCTAAAATAGTTAAAGTGTTTGAATTTTAAGGGAATTAGAAGTATAACATGTATATAACATATAACGAATAACAAAAAACCTGGGCGTATGTTATATTACCCAGGTTATTTCTTACGTTATGCACTTAAAATTTACTTAATGAAAACTTTATGGGTGTAGGATTTGCTAAGTTGTCTGAAACAGGGCATCTTTGCTCGACTTTTTTTAACCATTCATTTAATGTTTCTTCTGAAGCGTTTGTTTCAAGGGAAAGAGAAACATTAATTTGGGTAAATCCCGTTCTATCTTCTGAAGGTTTTCCTAAAAATTTATTTGGATTTAAATCTCCTTCGATATCTATTTTTATTTTTTTTAATTCAAAGCCCATTTCTTTTGCAACCAAATGACCTACAACATTTAAACAGCCTGCAAAAGCTGCTAGAAGATACTCAACGGGATTTGGACCTTCATCTTTTCCCCCAAGGTTTTCAGGTTCATCAATTGTCATTTTAAAATTCCTTGCAGTTACTAGTGTTTTGGTAAAATTTTCACTTTCTGCTGAAACTCCAAATTTTACAAATGCCATATTATCACCTCCTGTATTGATTATAATACTTATCTATAGTGAAGAAATGAATGAATAGTAATTTTTTTGTTGCAGTTAATAAATATATATATTGAATTGTTGTTAAAAAAATCACAAGCAGTAGTAACAATATAATTTTTATCCAGATTAATCGAAAAACTTTTTAGTTATACTAAAAATATTTTTTAAATTATCCCCAAAAATATCTTCCAAGACATCTATGTAAGAAATTTTTTGCAAACTTTCATCGGATTCAGCAAGGTTTTTAAGGTTATAGAAGATTTTGTTATCAAGTTTACCATTATCAACTTCCTTTTTTAAAATCAAAAGTGCTTTTTTGTATGGTAAAGCCTCTCTATATGGTCTAGGTTCAACCAATGCAGAATAATAATCTGCTATAGCTATTATCCGGTTGTAGACATTTAAATATTCATCGGTTAATCCAAAAGGATAGCCTGAGCCGTCCAATCTTTCATGGTGAGCCCCACATAATATGGCTAAATTTTCAAAATTGGAATTATTTAGCATATCAATGGTATCAATGATGTGTTTTTTCATGATTAGTTGTTCTATTTCTGACAAAGGACCAGGCTTGTGCAAGATTTTAAGGGGGGTTTTTAATTTACCAAGATCATGTAAATAACCACCCATTTTTAAAATCATACCGTCTGCTTTTCCCAAAATGTATTCACCTAATTTTTGAGAAACTTTTGAAACAAAGAAGACATGATCTTTTGTTGTTGGACTTCTTATTTCTTGGAGTAATGCTATTATTTTGGTAAAATTTATGCTTTCTCTTAACGATAGATTTACTGAAAAATCTTTAAATGTTTCAAAATGCAGTTTATTATCTACTAATTTGTCAATTATCTTGTAATTTTTAAGTATATTTAGGGAAACTTTCTTGATGTTTTCAGGCATTTTTATCTTTTCAATTTTTTGCCATAGACTAGGAATAACTTCAGCGTAATCTTCAAAGTTTTTAATTTTGAAAAAGTACCAAGAAATAATATCAGATAATTTAATAATACTACCTATAAATCTTTCTTTAGTTTTATCAGAAAATTCGCTGTGATGATATTTTACTGCTTCAACTGCGTCTTTTTCAAGAAATGTAATGTTTTTAATTAGGTAATATGAAATTTTTGGATGTGTATCTATGTTTTCTAAATGTTCTATTTTTGTGAGATCTCCATAATTTAACGAGTTTATTAATTTTAATAATTCGTTTAGTGTGATAAATCCTATGTCATGAAAAAGACCAACGATGAAAACATCATCATAATTTGGTATTCCAAGTTCCTTTGCAAGAAGATAAGAAAACTTTGCAACATGTATTGAGTGTAATACAAAATCTCTATATTCGTTATAACCTATTTCTTTAAAAAGAAGAATAAAGTTTTTTAACGTAAATCTCATTTGCCATCCTCCTAAACAATATTATAACATGTAATGAGAATCGTTTCTAATGTAATTAAAAGACTTTCCCATTGTATTTTTTTAATGTATAATTGACAAAAGGGGGGGATTACATGAAGAGGATAATTTTTGGTGTGGTTGCATTAATCTTTGGGTATTTTGTTTTTGTTTTTTTGGTAAGTGGATATGCTAAATGGTTTTTTAGTGGAATGTATAAAATAGAATTTGCAAATATAGAGCAAAAAATGGATAAAGATGGGGTATTTCACGTACATGAAATAATAACCTTTGAGATGAAAGAACCATTTAGGGGAGTGTATAGAGAAGTACCTCAGAGTAGGGCGGTAAATATAGAAAATGTAAAGCTTTGGATTGAAAATTTTGAAGGTGAATGGGTAGAATTTTTAGAAAAAAATTCAAAGGGATTTAAAGCAAGGGTTTGGATTTCAAAAGCACCTATTTCACCTGAGAAAATGAAACGTGTAGTTTTGCATGTCAAATACGATGCAAAATATGTGTACGAAAAAGGAAAAGATGTTTCTCAAGTATTTAGGAAATTTTGGGGAGAAGATTGGAATTCACCTGTAGAAAATTTAGTAGCACGATTTATCTTTCCGAAAAATGTAAGACTCTTAAAAGTTTATTCACATCCCAAATTAAATGTACAAAAAAAAGGAAATGAATATATATTTAGTGCCAAAAATATCCCTCCTAATACGTTTTTAGAAGCCCGATTTTTGATGGAGAAAATTCCCGTTAAATACCAGTATGAAAATCCTATGTTAACTTTAAAGTCGGCGGAAGAAATTGAAAATGATTTTACAAAAAAATATGTATTTTCGATATTTTTACCGCCTATAACTTTTGCAGTGGTGGTTGTTTTGTTATTTTTGGTATTTAATTTTTTTGGAAAAGAAAAGAAAGTGTCGTATCAAGGTGTATATGAAAGGGAAATACCGTATCCAGATACACCCGATATAGTAAATGCAATAGTTATCAATCAACTAGGAAAAATAGATGAAAATGGAATTAACGCAGTTATCATGGATTTATACAGAAAAGGATTTTTAAATCTTGATAAGAAAGGATATATTGAAGTTTTGGAAAAAGAAGGTAATTTAAACTCAACAGAGGGGTATTTTTATCAATTTTTGAAAAAATATTCCAGAGATGGAATATTTTCATTTTCTGATTTAAAAAAAGCTCTATCAAGAGACAAAAAACTTGCAAAAGAATTTTTGGACGATTTTAAGGTATATAAAACACTTGTTTTGGATGAAGCAAGGTCGAGAAATTACCTTTCGGTGAAGGGAACATATATTTCATACGTAATAGGGATCACTTCCGTTATAGCTTCTTTTCTTTACTTTCTTGTGTTTTTTAAGCAAAACTTTCTCTATCAATTTATTTTTTCAGGGTTGTTGTTTTTAGCAGGTGGTATTACCTTTATATTGCCTAGAGATGTTTTTGGAAGTTGGTCTAAAGAAGGTAGGGAATATTATCTAAAGTGGATCAATTTTATGAAATTTTTGGAAGATTATTCAGCACTTTCCATGTATCCGCCAGAATCAGTTATTTTGTGGGAAGATTATTTAGTTTATGCAACAGCACTTGGTATAGCAGACAAAGTAGAAAAACATTTGAAAAAAGTGGCACCAAAGGAATTTGAAGAAAGTCGGTTATACTATTATCCGTATATGGGCTTTGGTAGACAATTTGTGGTTATGTCTACAGTTGCAACGAGTGCCGTTTCAGCATCTTCGTCTAATACGTTTAGTGGTGGAGCAGGAGGTGTAGGTGGTGGCTCCGGTGGCGGAGGCGGCGGAGCATTTTAAAAAATGGAGGTGGAGATTTTGATTTGGGTAATTTTGATTGTTGCATTTATTGTTGTGTTATACAACGATTTAGTTAAATTGAAAAAGTTAGTGGAAAATGCCTGGAGTCAAATCGATGTACAATTAAAAAGGAGACACGATTTGATACCAAATCTTGTCAATTCTGTAAAGGGGTATATGAAATTTGAACAGGAGACGTTGGAAAAAGTTATGAAAGCTAGAGCCGCTGCTATTTCTAGCGAAGATATGAATGAAAAGATAAAAAGTGAGAATGAAATTACAGGTCTTCTATCAAGACTTTTTGCACTTGTGGAAAATTATCCCGAGTTAAAGGCAAATGAAAATGTAAAGCAATTAATGGAGGAACTAAAAAAAACAGAGGATAAAATAGCATATGCAAGGCAATTTTACAACGATATAGTTATGAAATACAACACAAGAATCTCAGTCTTTCCAACAAATATAGTTGCAAAGATGTTTAATTTTAAAGAAGCATCATTTTTTAAAATTGAAGAAGTGGAAAGGGAAGTTCCAAATGTAGATATTTAAAAAAAGAGTGTGGGGGGTGTCCTTTTGAAAACGGTAGTTGTTTTAGATTATGGTTCACAGTACACACAACTTATTGTCAGAAGAATCAGGGAAAAAGGTTATTATGCAGAACTTTTGCCTTGGGATGCAACAGAAGAAGAAATAAAATCTTTGAATCCTTCTTCTGTTATACTTTCCGGTGGACCATCGAGTGTATATGAAAAAGATGCACCTTATGTTCCAGATTTTATTTTAAATTTGAAAGTGCCCATATTGGGGATTTGTTATGGCCTTCAGGCATTAGTTTACAAGTTTGGAGGAAAGGTGGAAAAATCAGAAAAAAGGGAATTTGGGCATGCATTTTTAAAGGTGAAAAAAGATCCTTTATTTGAAGAATTACCCGAAAAGTTTGATGTTTGGATGAGTCACTCAGATAGAGTTGAAAAACTTCCAGAAGGTTTCTACGTCATTGGTGAAAGTGAAAATTCACCTTTTGCCGCTGTGAGAAACAAAGAGGGAACTATTTATGGGGTGCAATTTCACCCGGAAGTGACACATACGCAATTTGGAAGTAAAATTTTGGAAAATTTTGTCTCAAAAATAGCAAAGATGCCTAAAAATTGGCAGATGAGTGACTTTGTAAAAGATAAGATAAGAGAAATAAGACAAATTGTGGGAAATGATAAAGTTATACTTGGTTTGTCTGGTGGAGTAGATTCATCTGTAGTTGCAATGCTTTTGCATAAAGCAATTGGGAAAAATTCCATTCCAATTTTTGTTGATACGGGACTTTTGAGGTTAAATGAAAGAGAAGAGGTGGAAGAAAAATTTAGAAATTTAGGAATAGAGATATTCGTTGTAGATGCAAAAGAAAGGTTTTTGAGTGCTTTGGAAGGAGTGGAAGATCCTGAAGAAAAAAGAAAGATAATTGGTCATACTTTCATAGATATTTTTTATGAAACTTCTATGAATCTACTTAAAGAGCATGGAAATATTAAATATTTGGCACAAGGGACGTTATACCCCGATATTATTGAAAGTAAAGTAAGCGAAAGAAAATCTGCGGCAAAGATAAAGACACATCACAATGTAGGGGGGCTCCCTGAGAAATTACCTTTTAAAATAATAGAACCTTTGAGGTATCTTTTCAAAGACGAAGTAAGAAAATTGGGAAAGATATTGGGTTTACCAGATGATATGATTAATAGACATCCATTCCCTGGACCAGGACTTGCCGTAAGAATAGTAGGAAAAATCACAAAAAGATCTGTTGAAATACTACAACAAGCAGATTACATATTTATAGAAGAATTGAAGAAAAATGGTTTGTATGAGAAAGTTTGGCAGGCATTTGCCGTATTTCTTCCCATAAAATCTGTAGGGGTTATGGGAGATTATAGAACGTATGAAAATGTAATAGCATTAAGGGCGGTAAATAGTTTTGATGGTATGACTGCAGATTGGTCAAAACTACCACATGAATTTTTAAATAAAGTTGCAAAAAGAATAATAAATGAGGTTGAAGGAGTAAATAGAGTAGTTTACGATATTACCTCAAAACCACCTGCAACTATAGAATGGGAGTAGTATAACACCCCGCTGGGGTGTTATACTATTTCAAGTATGAATTTACCAGATTTTTCGATAGTGGACTTTACTTTAAATTTAATTGGAAATTTAAAGATAGGTCCATCATATACAAAGGTGTGGTATTCTCCATTTTCACCACATACATCTATTCCCATTTTTTCAAATTCTTCTATTAAATCTAATGACAAGTCTCTACCTAGAAAATTTTTGAGTTCTTTTTTGATGGATATTATTTTTGCTTTGAATCCAAGCAAGAGAAACTCTTTAACTATGTCTTTTCTTTTACGTTGCCAAAGGGGTTCAAATACTTTTACGTTTTTCTTTGAACATACGTTTTTTACCCAATCTAAGTGTGCTTGTAAATCAATATCTCCAAATATTCCAATACCACTGTATGCGTATTCTTCTAGGAATTTAAGAAAGTTTTTTTCATAGTTTTCCCAGCTACTACTTTTAGTTATAAGTGGTAACCCCAAGCTTTTTGCTTGTTGTTCCAATATGTGTTTTGGTAGGCCGTGGGCCCTTGAATGAATCTTATCTTCTGATAACATTGTAAATAGATAATCAATCGTTGTAAATTTTTTAAGACCGTAGTACAAGGCAAGTGTGGAATCTTTTCCTCCACTCCATGAACAAAATACTTTTCCCATTTTATTGATCGCTTCCTTTTGAAACATTTGCAGATTCGAATGTAGCCATTTCCCTTATCATTTTTATCGCAGCTTCGATCAGGTACATAGAAAGTACCGCACCTGTACCTTCTCCAAGACGCATATCTAAATCTAAAATAGGTCTTTCGTTTATTGAATCTAGTATTACTTTATGTCCTTTTACTTTGGACTTATGACCAAAGAGGACGTAATCTTTTACCTTTTTATCTATATGATATGCTATGAGAAATCCCGCTGTAGTGGGAAAACCATCTATAACTACTGGTATTTTTTCTTCAACTGCTTGGAGTATAAATCCTGCCATTTCTCCTATGCAATAGCTCCCCACTTTTGAAAGGACGTCTATGGAATCTGATGGATTGGGATTGTTTACTTTTATCGCCTTTTCCACAACTTGTTTTTTTCTTTTTAGTTTTTCGTTGTCTATAGGAGTACCTATATCTAGTATTTCATCTAGATTAAATCCAAAAGCAGCTGCAATTGCAGTTGCAGTGGTAGTGTTTCCTATTCCCATATCACCTATAGCCAGTAAGTCTGCACCTTCATTAATTGCATCTTTTGCAATTTTTTGTCCATACTCTACGGATTTTAACGCATCATCTTTTGACATAGCAGGACCTTTTGTGAAATTTTTTGTACCATATCCCACTTTCTTTACTATTAAAGATGGATGTTGATCAAAATCATAGTCAACTCCTGCATCAACAACATAGACTTTTGCCCCCACGTGTTTTGAAAAAACGTTAATTGCCGCTCCTTGGTTTAAGAAGTTAAAGACCATTTGAAAGGTTACTTCTTTTGGATATGCCGAAACTTTCTCTTCTACCACTCCATGATCTCCTGCAAATACGTAAACCCTTTTGTCGTTAAAAAGTTCTGGAAGTTCTTTTTCTTGGATAAGAGAAATTTTTAATGCTATTTCTTCTAAGTATCCAAGACTTCCTACAGGCTTTGTAAGGTTGTTTAGTCTGTTGATAACTTTCTCTCTAAGTGTCATTTTATCCCCTCCTATAAACAAAAACTTCCACAAAAAGCCCTGAGCTTTTGTGGAATTTATACATCCAAGATAGGTTTCCCGGCTCCCGGATCATCCTACTTTCTGCACCTTCCCAGGTTTCCCCCAGTGGTATTTGCAGATTTCGTCCCCGGTTACGGTTGCTGGGCAGCCCCGGATTTTCACCGGTGTTCCCTTTTCTTGGATGTTTTTAGTATAAATTTTCTCTAAAATTATACCACAGTATCTATAATATTTAGGTCTTGATTTAGTAACACAAACTTAGCATCATATCCTATTTTGATCCGTCCTGTGTCTATTTTTAAATTTTTAAGTGCGTTAAAAGAAGATACCCATGAGAGTTCTTTTAGAGAGCAATTGGTGGCCTTTTTGAAATTTTTGAGCCCATCTATGAATTTTAGTGTGCTTCCTGCAAGGGTTCCATCTTCAAGCCTTGCTATATTATCTTTTACCTTTACAAGAAGATTTCCCAGTGTGTAAATACCATCGCCAAGTCCTGTGGCTGATATACTATCTGTAATAAGGATAATTTTTTTTGCACCTAGTGTTTGGTATACTAATTTTAAAAATTCAGGAGATGAATGTACAAAATCTGCAATTATCTCAACGTACGGTTTGTGTAAAAAAACACCACCTACAATGCCAACTTCTCTGTGATGTAACGTAGATAGGGCATTGGGAAAGTGTGTAATTCTTTTAACATCAAGGTCAAAGAACTCTTTAAAAATCTTGTAATTTGCATTTGAATGTCCAATTGAAGGAACAATATTGTTTTTTCTTAATTTTTCCAGTAGATCCTTTGAATTGGGAAGTTCTGGTGCAAAACTTAAAATTTTTACATTTTTAAGTTGTGGAAGTGCATCGTTAAATGATTGTATATATGCTTTGTTTTGAGCTCCCGCTTTCTTTTTATTTAAAAAAGGGCCTTCAAAGTGCAATCCCATAAGGGAAGAGTGCGTGGCATTTGAAAAATTTTGTGTTACATTATTTAGTACTTCAAAAGAATGAGAAACGGTAGTGGGAAAAAGATATGTAACACCGTTAGATAGAACCTTATTCCCCCAAATGTTAAAATCTTTATCTGTTGCAGTCATACAATCTATTCCCATATATCCGTGGGTGTGTGTATCCACAAATCCTGGCATTAATAAAAGTTTGGGAGTACAGTCGTATTTTTTTACATTTATTATCTTTTTATCAAATTCTATATCTCCTGTAAATTCTCCTTCAATTGGATCAACTATGAGTGCTTTTTCTATTATCATATAATACCTCCTATATTTTCACACTTTTCGATAAATTTTCAGGTCTATCTGGATTTAACCCCTCTGATATAGCCTTTTTGTAGGCTAGTATTTGTAAGAAAATAACCCTCAACGGAGTTTCAAATCCGCTATTGTATTTAATATCTATATCTCCATCTTTTCCCAAATATATAACTTTGGTGTATTTTTCCAAATCTTTCTTTAATGTGTGTTCGTATTTTGTGTCTTTTGAATTAATGATCACTAATGTTTTGTCGGTTAATTTGGAAATAGGTCCATGTCTATATTCTAAGGGTTCGTGAAATTCTACAAATTGTTTTGCCATCTCTTGTATTTTTAATGCCCCCTCTTTTGATATACCATATTCTTCGTCAAAGCCTAGAAATACAAAATGATTGTATTTTTTTAAATCTATTTTTTCAAGATAATCGTTACTTTTCTCGATTATTTTCTTTGCCATGTTTGAGATTTCTCCATTTTTTATCAAAAAATATAAAATAGCCGTAAATGATCCAGTCATTACTATACTTTCCTCGTGAAGAAAATCAAAAGTAAAAGTTTGATCACATACTTTTTCAAGTGAGGAATTTTTTTCGCAAGTTATACCTATTGTAAGTATGCCGTTTTTCTTAAACTTTTCTGCAGAAAGTACTGTTTCTGTTGACTCTCCTGTTCGAGAGATAAATATTCCAATATCGCATTTTGGTGTGTAATCCAACGCGAGAATTTTACCACCAGTTAGAGTTTCCGAATTAACTTTGAGTATTTTTGAGGCGGTAAAGGCAAGATTATACGACGAACCACAGCCTACAAATACGTATTTTTTGTTGCTTGAAAATTCGATAGAATAATTTTCTATTTTTTTCAAAAGTTCAGGTGTGCGCATTATTTCATTATATGTGTAATTCATCCCTTTAGAGCCCCCTTTGTGATACCAGAGATTATATGTTTTTGAAAAGCTAAAAAGATGATTATAACTGGTATTCCGATTATGGAAGAAGCAGCCATAAGTCTTGGCCAATCTATTTGGTTTAGTTTTTGATACAGCGCAAGACCTACTTGAACGGTTCTCATTTCGCGAGAGTTTGTCATAACTAGTGGATAGAAAAGTGCGTTCCAACTTGAAATAAATGTGTTAATAGCCATTACTGCAATTGCAGGTTTTGATAGGGGAAATACTATTTTGAAAAGTATTTGAAATGTATTTGCTCCATCTACGTATGCAGCTTGTTCAAGTTCAATTGGTAGTTGTTCTATGTATTGTTTTAATAAAAACACGCTAAATGGTGTAACAAGCATAGGTACAGTGAGTGCAAAATATGTATCTATCCATCCGATATTTTTCATGAGTATGAATATGGGGATTATTGTAATTTGTGGTGGTATCATCATTGTCATTAAAATTATTGAAAAAAGTAAATTTTTTCCAAAAAAGTTTCTCCTTGCAAAAGCGTATGCAACCATTGTTGAAAATATAATATTTCCTATTACTACAACTGTTGAGACAATAAGACTATTTAATATGTATCTTGTAAACATATCTTCTTTTAATACATTTACAAAATTCAGTAATGTTGGAAATTTGTAAATGAGTTTTACATCATCAAGGTAATGTTTGTCCGAAAAATGAAAAACTATTTTAGATACGTATTTTAAGTTAATTTCACCAAAGTTAGTTAAAATATACTTTTTCCAATCTTTACTTCCGGAAAATTCTTTTCTTATACTTTTTCCAAAAGCATCGAATATTTCTATGGAAAAATTTTCCCTTCCTTTTGCCCAGAATTCTAGTTGTTTTGCAACGCGCATGTCGAGTTTATTTGTTAATAGAACTATTGTTCCATTTGTTAATATTGATTTTGTACTTTGAGGTGAGTCATTAACTAATGTGAATTGACCGTTTAATTTTCTCCTTAAATAACTTTTGTATTTTATCTCAAAATCGTTTATATACCTTTCTTTTATTATCTTTGTAAGGTTGCCACTAGGTATAACTGCAGTGTAGAACATTGATAGCATGGGAAATAAAGAAATAAACAAAAGTACAAACATTGTTGTAAGAAGTATAACTTTTTTCATATGTTTTCACTCCTGAGTAATCTACCTTGTATTAGAGTAATAGTAAGTATTATAAGCACTAAGATATATGCTATTGCAGATGCATACCCCATTTCAAAGTTTCTAAATCCCACTATGTAGAGATAATGTACTATTGTTTGTGTGGCATTCATCGGGCCTCCCCCAGTCATTGTGAATATTTCCGAGAAGATTTGAAAGGAACGTATAGTATTTAACGCTATGACAAAGTATAAAGTGGGCTTTAAAAGTGGGAGCGTTATTTTAAAAAACATTTTGCTTTTACTTGCACCGTCTATTTCTGCTGCTTCGTATAACTGCTCGGGAATACTTTGAAGACCTGCAAGAAATAGTATGGTATAATATCCAATAGCCGCCCAAATATCCATGATCATTATAGATAAAAGTGCTGTTTTGGTGTGTGCAAGCCAGCTTGTGGGAATGGGAGAACTTCCAAATAATTCAAGCATTTTATTGAAAAAGCCATCAGCACTATAAAGGTACATCCATATAGTTGATATAACTACCATGGAAATTACAGATGGAAGGAAAAATCCTGCTTTAAATAAATCTTTTAAAGGTAGAAATTTACTGTTTATTAAAACTGCAAGTAATAACGAGAATGTTGTTGTAAATGGAATTGTACCAACTACAAATATAACGGTATTCTTAAGGGCTTTTAAGAATATTTCATCGTGAAAAGCGCGAATGTAATTTTTTAGACCAACAAAATCAAAATCCGAACTTAAAGCGGAATAATTTGTAAAACTCATGAAGAAAGAGTGTAATATGGGAAATAACCCAAATATTGCAAATAATATTAAAAAAGGAGATAATAAAAAGAACGTTTCAATTTTGTATTTTGCTTTTTTCTTCAAACCAACCACCCCAGAATCCCCTGCCATTGAGGCAGGGGAATTTTTTATTCACCATCTAATATTTTTTGAATCTTTAGGTTATACTCAAAGAGTGTAGAATCAATATCTGTATTTTCTAGTATCATTTTTTCAATTGCCTCTGTTAATACTGCTTGAACTTTTGGCCATGCTGGAATAGAAGGTACAGGTTTTGCGTATGTGTTTTGCTCGTAGAAAACCTTATGCATAGGATGATCGTTAAACCATGGATCTTTTCCCGCTTCAACATGTGATGGGAATATTGCTGGCCAAATCATGGCAACTTCCATGGCAATATCAGGTCTAATTAAAAATTTTACCAATTTTTGTGCGGCTTCTTTATTCTTTGAGTGTTTCATTATTGCAAGAACTTCTGCTCCTGCAAAGGATGCATGTGTACCGTACCATGAGGCGGGCTTTGGTATAAATACAACGTTAAAAGGTGTTTCAGGATAATTTGTTTCAAGGTAGTCAATATCCCATGCGCCACTTACGTACATACCAATCTTTCCTTCTCCGAATGCTTTGGCAAGATCTGCTTGTTTTGTCTTAAGAGAATATTTGGAAAGTGCTTTGTAAAATTGTGCTGTTTCTTTTACTTTACACGAGGTTAAAAGCGCCCTTTTTCCATCTTCGGAGATTATATCTCCTCCAGTTCCCCATACTGCAGGTAAGAACCATTGTTGCCATGGACTGTAGCTTTCGCCTGCAGGCATACCAAATCCGTATATTTCATCGCCTAGTGCATCAATTTTTTCGGCTGCTCTGTATAGGTCTTCCCAAGTTTCAGGTGGAATATCTGGATTTAAACCTGCTTTTTCAAAAAGTTCCATGTTGTAAAAGAGTGCCCTTGTTCCAAGGAGCCAAGGAACTGCCCAGTATTTTCCGTGGTATTTTACCGTATCCCAACCTACGTAGTTTTTTCCATATTGATTGAAGAATAAATCCATGTTTTCAAGTGCATTTCTTTCTGCAAAGTTTGCAACCCAAGTGTTTCCCAATTCTACTACATCTAGTGATTCTCCTCCTGCAATTGCTGTAACTATTTTGTCAAAACCATTTGCCCAAGAAAGTTGTACGTATTCTACTTCAATATCTGGGTTTTCCTCCATGAATTTGTTCAAAATCATCTTTGCATGTTCATCGTTCATCATAAATCCCCAAAATGTAAGCTTGGTTTTTGCAAAACTAAATACAACGATCAAAGCAAAAAAGATGACAAAAAGCTTTTTCATAATAATCCCTCCCCTTTTAAAAGTTTAAGAGCATGGTATATAGAGATTAATTTTGAAGAGTTTAAAGAGATGTATTCATTGATGTTTTTTATTTTATTTCTCAAAAATACGTATATTACCCTTTTTGCGTTTAGCCTTTCTACTTTATCCAATACAAAGTACACTACTGTATCTTCTGATGAAATATTGTTACTTTCTTTGTATATTTTTGCATTTGGAAATTCATCTAAAATTAGCTTTCTTAAATGCTTTAAATCGTTTTTGGATGTGTCTGCAAGACTCAAGTTTTTTGGAAATGGTATTAAGAATACGGGATTTTCTATAGGGAGCTTTACGTTAAAAGTTATTGCTTCTTTTGCAGCATGTGATAGAAATTTGGTGGGATAGGTTTTTTCAACGTATTTTTCCTTTATCTTTTCGATCTTTTTGATTTTTTCGTTTAAAAGTTCTTTGTCTAATTCTTCTGTTTTAACCATTGAAATGAATGTATCGTAAAAGTATGAATAATTTTCAAAATCTCCTATTAAAATAACATCTCCTCCTGCTTCAAAGAATTTTTTTATTACTTCTTTTGGTGTATGATTCTTGTACAATGCTTTCATTTCAAATGCGTCTGAAATTACCAATCCTTTGTACTCAAATTCTTTTTTTAAGATATCGGTGATTAATTTTTTTGAAAGAGTTGCTATATTTTCATTGTCTATTTTTGGATAAAGTACGTGCGCAGTCATTATAAAATCTACATTTGGAGAAAGGTTTTTAAAGAGCATCATATCTTTGTCGTATTTTTCAAAGTTTTCTACTATAGGAAGGGTGTAATGTGAATCTGATCTTGCTTTACCATGGCCAGGGAAGTGTTTTAAGGTAGGTGCTATGTTGTTTTCAAGAAGACCTTTGATAAATTCTTTTGCCGATTTTTCCACAATTTCGTGTTTATCTGAAAACGTCCTAAAACCTGTCACGTGACTTGATACATTATATTTTACATCTATAACTGGTGCGAATACCATGTTAAATCCATGCAACTTCAACATATTTCCCAGGTATTTTCCATAATTGTATGAGTGATTTGTCTTTCCAAGTGCCATATTTCCTGGAGAAGGAAATATGTTTGGTACAGTTTCAAGCTGTCCACCTTCGTGATCAGAAGAGATAAAAAAACTATACCCTTTTTCAAATAGTGAATAAATTCTTTCTATATTTATTTGAAGTGTATAAATATCTTTCATATTTTCGGGGTATAAGATTACTCCACATGGATTTATTTTTTCAATAATGTTTTGGTTAAAATTATTTTGAAAACCAATAAAAAATAAATTGCCAAATTTATCCATTAGGTCACCTTCTTTAAAAAATATTTTATTCCATCATCTGTTGAAAAGATGTTTTTTAGAGTTTTTATTGCAACACCTTCTGCATTTACAAATTTCTTTCCTTTTTCAATTAATACATCGAGCTGTCTTTTGTTTTCAAGGTATATTTCCTCTTTAATAAAATTTTTAAGTATTTTTATTTGAGGATGTAAGGTTATGTTCCCGCCAATAACGACTAGCTCTGGATCAAAAATACTTGTTAAAAATGCTATTTTTTTTGAAATAAATTTTAAAGAATCCTTAATGTCGATTATGGTAAACTTTGAGAAAGAAAGCCTTTGATCAGTAAGTGTTTTATTTATCTTGTATTCACCTGATAGATGATTTGTTCCATACACAGGTAATCCATTAAGAATAATACCTACACCAAACCCAACAGGTTCGTTTATAAAATATGGAACTGATAGTTGAAAATATAGTATAGAGCTTTTTAACAAGGAATATTTTAAAGCACCGCATATGGCGTCTTTTTCCACAAAGATAGGAATTGAAAAGTGATTGTTGAAATTTAAGTTTTTAATATTTAATGCTTCAGAATATACTACAGTGTTATTTTTAACAATACCTGGTATTGAAATTCCAATAGCGATTATCTCTTCATTTTTTAAGATGATTTTATTTATCTCATCTATTATATTTTCAGAGGATATTTTTTTTGATATTTTCTTTTTAAATATTATTTCTGAAAAAAGATTTGTTTTAATGTACTCAATCCCATCTTGCTCAATGGATATGCCAAGTATATATGATAAGTCTTTATTAAAGGAATATACTACGGTCTTTCGCCCACCTTGTGAGGATGCGGGTAATTCCTTTGTCTTTACTAAAATGTTTAAGTCTCTTAATTTTGAAATATTTCTCGAAACAGTTGATTTTTCAAGGTTTAACTTTTCAGAAAGTATTTTTGCGGTAACAACTTTTTCCTTCCAAGAAAATTCAATAATTTTTTTCAGCGATTTTGTAACCATACTTCCCTCCTATTAGTTGGTTGTTTCAATCAACTAACTAAATTATATAAAAAATAAAAAATAATTCAAAAGATAAAATGGGCAAAATATATTCAATTAAAAAGGAAAAATGAAAAAAATCTTTTAAAAACAAAGATTTGTAAAAAAATTCCCCTCAAAAGAGGGGAATTTCTTATTACCACCATTTTTGAAGCTCGAATTTTAACTTTAGATCATCAGAAACTTCTGGTAAATTCTTTTGAACTTTAGCAGCCTCTACATCTCCGCCGGTATATTCGATCGTAAAATTATAAACTCCATTGGTTCCGCTATTTGGAGCAGTTAAACTAAAACTACCCGGAACATTGCTTAAATAACCTGCGTCTTTTAGTTTTTCTAAAGTTAACCCTGAAATATCGGTATCATTAGGTGTTTCTGTGTTAAACCAATTTTCAACAGCAGATTTGATAGCTTTGAAATTTTGAGCTACTTGACTTGCTTTTGCTGATTTTACAGCGTTGAGTGCAAGTGGTGTTGCAACGGATAGTAATGCAGCTATAACTGCCAGAACTATTAAAAGTTCTACAAGTGTAAATCCTTTTTTCATCTTCATACCTATCCCTCCTAAATTTGGTTTTGCTATTTTATTATACCAAACAATTATCATTTCTTCAAGTTTTATTTTGTGTTAATAACGAGTTTTTGTGTTTTTAAAATTTATAATAAAATAAGTGTTTATCAATTATTTTATACGCTTTTTGTGCATAAGTGTAATAATATTATTTTGAAAAAATAGTATATTTGTTTAGAATTTTGATTGATTTTTATATTAATTTTAAATGCTAACAAAAATGGAAAAAGGATAAGTTTTGAGGTGGAAATTGTTTTAAATTGGGAATAAATGTGATTTTTGAGGTTTTTATTAAGCTATATAGATGTTAGAATATAACTGGAGTAAAAAGAGTGGGAGGGATGCTTGTGTGGGAAAATGTAAAGAAAGTGGATCCAGAAATATATGATGTTATTTTAAATGAATGGGAGAGACAAGAGTATGGTCTTGAACTTATTGCTTCTGAGAATTTTACATCACTTGCAGTTATTGAAGCAATGGGTAGTGTGTTAACGAATAAATATGCAGAGGGATATCCAGGTAGAAGGTATTATGGTGGTTGTGAGTGGGTGGATGTTGCGGAAAAGCTAGCAAGGGATAGGGCAAAAGAACTTTTTAATGTAAAATATGCAAATGTCCAACCGCATTCTGGATCACAAGCTAATATGGGTGCTTACTTTGCAGTTTCAGAACCTAAAGATACGATTATGGGAATGTCTCTAAGTCATGGAGGACACCTTACCCACGGTGCATCCGTTAATTTTTCAGGTAGAATATACAACGTTGTTCCGTACGGTGTTGATCCAGAAACGGAAGTTATAAATTACGATATGGTAAGAGATTTGGCAATTAAGCATAAGCCAAAAATCATTATAGCAGGTGGGAGTGCGTATTCAAGGATAATAGATTTTAAGAAATTTAGGGAAATTGCAGATGAAATCGGGGCATATTTAATTGTTGATATGGCACACTTTGCAGGGTTGGTTGCAGCGGGACTATACCCAAATCCAGCAGAATATGCACATATAGTTACAAGTACTACTCACAAAACTTTGAGAGGTCCAAGAGGTGGAATGATTTTAACAAATGATAAAGAAATTTATAAAGCGATAAATAAATCTATATTCCCTGGAATTCAAGGCGGACCTTTAATGCACGTTATTGCTGCAAAAGCTGTTTGTTTCAAAGAAGCACTAACAGAAGAGTTTAAAGAGTATCAGAAACAAGTTGTAAAAAATGCAAAAAAATTAGCAGAAGAATTGGAAAAGAGAGGACTTAGAATTGTTTCAGGAGGAACCGATACCCACTTAATGTTAGTGGATTTAAACCCACTTAACGTTACGGGAAAAGCTGCGGAAATTGCACTTGGAAAATGTCATATAACCGTGAATAAAAACACTATTCCAAATGAAACAAGATCCCCATTTGTAGCAAGTGGTATAAGACTTGGAACACCTGCTTTAACTACCAGGGGAATGAAGGAAGCGGAAATGGAGGAAATAGCAGAACTAATAGTTACCGTTTTGAAAAATGTAAAAGATGAAGAAGGAAATGTATCTGATGATATTGTTGAAAAAGTACAAAATAATGTAAAAGATTTGTGTAAAAGGTTCCCATTGTACGAAGGTAAGATAAAATTATAAGGCCCCATCCAAAGGATGGGGTTTTTTAAAGTTCTTTAACTTCTGATATGGGATAATCAATTTCTGAAAGTTTTTCTTTAACCTTTTCAAGGTTATTTGTTTCAATTTCCACGATTTTTTCTTCTAAGTTAATTTTAAAATTTTCTTCACTAATTTCTTCTAAAGCCTTTGAAATCCTCATTACGCAGTGTTCACAAGACATATTTGGTACATTTAAAATGTATTTTCCCATAAAAACACCTCCTTTATTTACAACAAATCAATTCTTAGTTAATGATTTTGAGTATCTTTTTTCGTTGATTTTTGAGGAATTTAATATAACAGTTATAGAACTAAATGCCATTGCAGCTTCTGCTATGGCGGGATGGAGTAACCCCATCATTGCCATTGGTATTGCTATTATATTATAGAAAAACGCCCAGAATAAGTTTTGTTTTATTACACTGAATGTTAACTGTGAAATTTTTATTGCGTCCACTATCTTTGAAATTCCTTCTTTTGTAATTATTATATCTGCGTTATCAATTGCAAGATCCGTACCTGTACCTATTGCTATTCCTACATCTGCACCTTTTAGTGCCGCGGCATCATTCATGCCATCTCCAACCATTAAAACTTTTCCACCTTTTGCTTGGTATTTTCTGATTATATCCAATTTTTCTTGTGGTTTAACTTGTGCATAAATTTTATCAATACCCACCTGTTTTGCGACAATCTCAGCTGTTTTTTCGTTATCTCCTGTGACCATGATAGGTGTAATTCCCATGTTTTTCAACATCTTAACTGCGTTAAGAGAATCAGGCCTTATTGGATCAACAATTGCCAGAAATCCATGTGTTTTGGTGTTGACTTTTACTTCGACAACTGTATATCCTTTTTCCAATATTTTTGAATAATTTGAATAATCTTGTGGTTTTCCCACAAAATATTCTGTGTTATTTACAAAGGCTTTGATACCTTTACCGGGTATTTCTTCAATTTTTTCTATTTTGATGTAGTTATTGGTGAGCTCAGATATTGCTTTTGCAAGGGGATGATTTGAGTTTTTTTCAATGGATGCTATTACTTTCAAGGTTTCCTTATCCAAGTTGTGTTCTATAACTTTTGGATGACCTTCAGTTATTGTTCCAGTCTTATCCATTAATACAAATTTTACGTCTTTCATCGTTTGAATAGCTTCTGCATTTCTAATTAAAAGTCCCCTTTTTGCTGAAAGTCCCGTTCCAGTTATCAATGCCATAGGGGTTGCAAGTCCTAATGCACATGGACATGCAATTACCACTGTTGCAACAAATACAAATATTGCAAAAGAAACAGGGTTGTTGGTGTTTAAAATCCATGGAAGATAATTACTTGCTTTTTCGATAAATGGGTGAAATGTTTCAAAACCAAAATACCAGAATATACCACTAAATATGGCAAGGGAGATAATTACCGGTACAAACCAATTTGTTATTCTATCTGCAAGGGCTTGGATGGGAACTTTTGCACCTTGCGCTTCTTTAATGAGATTTATCATTTGAGAAAGAAATGAATCTTCTCCTACTTTTGTAGCTTTTATCTTTATGGGACTTGTAAGGTTTAAAGAACCACCTATGACTTCATCGTTTTCTCCTTTTTTAGCCGGCATAGATTCTCCAGATATCATAGATTCGTCAATACCAGATTTTCCCGAAATTATTACACCGTCAACAGGAATTCTCTCACCTGGTTTTACTAGGATAATCATTTTTTCTTTAACTGCTTCTATTGGAAGCATGAGTTCTTTGCCTTCAATAATTACTCTTGCCTCTTTTGCTTGAAGTTTTATAAGACTTTTTATTTCTTTTGTGGCTTTATCCCTTAAATAGGATTCTATAAATCTTCCAAGTAAGTGAAAGGATATGATCATACTTCCAATGGCTCCAAAAGAACCTATTTCAAGTCCAAAAAGTGAAAGTATAGATGTTAACCATGCAGTGGTAGCACCAAAAAAGATCAAAGTGTCCATGTTGGTATGTTTATGCGTAAGCGCAATCCACGCGCCTTTTATAGTATCTCTGCCAGCATAAAATGTTACTATACCTCCAAAGATAACTTCTATTAACGTGAAATACGGAATTTCCCTGAAAAACATATTTGTTATCATCAATATGGATAGGGGGATAGTGAGTAAAAGTGATATAAATAGGTTTTTCTTTATTTTTTTGTATCTTTTTTCTTCAACTTCTTCTGGTGATTTATCCGTTATTCCATATCCAACACTTTCAACTATTTTTTTAATCTTTTCTATATCTAAATTTTCTCCCACAACAAATGCCGTGTTTGTTGCAAGGTTTACCGCCGCAAATTTTACATCTTCTGATTTTAGAAGTGCCTTTTCAATTGTACGTGCACAATTTGCACAAGTCATACCCGTTATTGTAAAGGATTTTTTCTCTTCATTTTTCATAGTCTCGCCTCCCACACCCCACCGTAGGGGGTATACTTATATTATACACTTATTTTTTTTTTTGGTCAAATAAAAAGGTGCGTAATACAATTGATAATGGATGGAGTTTGTATCCTAAATAAAATAATAGTGTATTTATTTTGTTAACATATTTGGAGTTTTTAAGATTTACTCGAGTTTGACAAAAAAGTGTGACATACTTTTAATAAGAATGGAAATGAAAGTAAGATTTGTAATAAGTATATTGTAAATGATATAATTTTATACAGGAATAATTTATTTTTGAGGTGATATAATGTCAAAGAAAAGTTCTATTGTTGCAAAGGGAGTAACCTTAATAGGTATTGGTGTGGGGTTTATATTGCTTAAATACTCACCATATTATTTTGTTGCATCAATTATGATTGGAATTGGAGCGGGCTTTCTTATAGGTGCTATTTTAGATAGGGATAATTAATTTTTTTAATAAAAAAATTTTTTTATGTGTATAAATAGTGTAATTTTTCGCAAATAATAATATACACAAGTGTAGTTTGTGTTTTTTGACAAGTGTGTATATAGTACTTTTAGTGAAAAAAGCGGGGTTGGTATAATAAAGTTTGGAGGAAAAACATGTATTTTGTAAGTTCATATGATGTAAATCCAAATGTGATTAAAAAAGAGAAAGGTAAGGTTCTATTACAGTCAAATTATCCATGTGAACATAAAGAATCTTCAAGATTACCTTTATACTTGTACGAATCGAAAAATAAAATAAAGGGTGTGCTTTTATTTATCCATGGGCTTGGAACAAATAATTTAAAGTATTTAAAGTGGTTTCCAAGGAATTTTTCAGAGTTTGGATATAATTCCGCATTAATGGTTTTACCTTATCATTTTGAGAGAACACCTAAAGGTTATAAAAGTGGGCAGTTATTTCTTTCAACAACGGACAATCCAACTCTTAGATCACGTTTTGAACATGCAGTTGTAGATGTATTAACATCTCTAAATTATCTAAAGAAAGTATATGGTAGAGATATATACCTCATGGGATTTAGTTTTGGTGGAATGGTTTCTACAATAGCCGCAAGTTTTGATAGGGACATTAAGGGACTTTCGCTATGTGTAACAGGTGGAAATTTTTATTATATAACTTGGAAAAGTTTCGTAACAAAGGTTTTAAGAGTTCAATACGAGCAAAACAAAGAATGCAATCCGCAAAAATGTGCAGATTATCACGGCAAAGAATTTCTAGAATATATCTCAAATTTAAAAACTCCTGCTATTGAAATAGACTCAGCTCCCATTGCATGTTATGAATATGATCCAATTGTATTTGCGAAATTTGTTACAGCACCGGTTATAATGTTTAAGGCGCTCTTTGATGTGTTTATTCCTAAAAAATCTACTGTTGAACTTTTTAATAGTTTTGGCAGTTTAAAAAAAGAAATACATAGCTTACCAAGTGGACATCTTTCGTCGTATATATTTAGAAAACGCATATTAAAACTTACAATGCGTTTTTTTGAAAATTAAAAAGCCTCTTGATATTCTTTTAAAAGTGATTCTATTAATTCTTTTACAGATGTTATTTTTTCTATTCTATAGGCATTAGCACCGGCAAATGCAAAACCTTCACTTAATATTCCTTTTTTTGCGTTTGTTAAAGCATGTGCAATGCAATACGGTGCTTTTCTAAAGTCGCAGGTTTTAAGACATTTCCACAAGCATTTTATTGGTTTTTTGAATCCATTTGATACTTTTTCAAGAAACTCACTTTTTATAGCTCTACCTGGGAGTCCAACAGGACTATCGATTATTATTAGATCTTCTTTTTTACATTTTATGTAAGCTTCTTTGAATTTTATATCGGCGTCACATTCGTGTGTTGCGACAAATCTTGTAGCCATTTGTACTCCACTTGCTCCCATTTTTATGAATTTATAAATATCTTTTCCCGTGTAAATTCCCCCAGCTGCAATTACCGGTATTTGTTTTCTAAATTTTTGTTCGAAAGGTTTTATTGTAGATATAACTTCTGGAAGAATTTTTTCCAGAGAGTATTTTGGATCATTTATTTGTTCTTTTTTAAAACCAAGATGTCCTCCGGCAAGTGGTCCTTCCACCACTAGTGCGTCTGGTATGTGGTTGTAATGTTTGGACCAGTAGTTGAAAATTGTTTTGGCTGCTCTTGCGGAAGAAACTATAGGTGCAAATTTTGTTTTAATTTTCTCCAAGGATAATTTTGGTAAGTTTAAAGGTAATCCTGCTCCCATGAATACAATATCTATTCCTTCTTGTATAGCGGTTATCAATAATTCATTGAAATCTGAAAGTGCAACCATTATATTTACACCAATTATCCCCTTTGTCATTTTTCTTGCTTTTCTTATTTCCTTTTTTAGTGCTCTTTTATTTGCTTCCTTTTCGTTTGTGTCAAAATCTTCTTCGAACATACCTATCCCGGCAGCTCCAATGACACCAATACCACCTTCGTTTGCCACAGCTGATGCTAGTCCTGATAAGGAAATTCCTACACTCATCCCCCCTTGTATAATTGGGATTTTTGCTTCAAGTTCCCCTATTTTTAGTGTTGGAATTTTATTCATATATATTCCCCCCTTTTTTTAAAGTCAGAATGTTAGAATACTATAACAAAGTTAAAGTAATTAAACTTTACTTTATTCTATCATATTTTTTGGGATACGTAAATGCATATGAAAAAATATGATGGTATAATTTTTAGTGGAGGGATTCTTATGAGAAGATTGTTAAAAAAGATGTTTATAGTATTTTCCAAAATTGTATTGCCGATGTTTTTTGATAAAAAATATTTAAGAGGAAGATGGTTTGAAAATTCAGTTAAGGGATGGAGTTGGGCTTGGAGAAGTGTTTGGTTTCAGAAAATATTGGGATTTAATAGAAATGTTCCATGGCCAGTTTCTCATCAAATAGTTGTAAATAGATCCGAGGATATAGTTTTTGATGTTAACGATTTGAATAATTTCCAGAGATTTGGAAATTATTTTCAAGCTGGTTATGGAAAAATAATAATAGGAAAAGGTACATTAATTGCTCCAAATGTAGGTATAATTACGGGAAATCATAATCCATGTAATTTAGAAAAACATTTACCTGGAAAAGATGTGATAATTGGTGAGAAATGTTGGATAGGAATGAATAAAGACTAAAATATGCGTAACAAAGACTTATATGAAATAGGGTTATTTGTTATTTTCTATATTGTTGCATATTAAATGAGCTTATATAGATAGTGTATTGATAAAGGAAGGGATATAAAGTGAAACGAAACAAAATGCTTGATTTTGTTATAACGAACCTGGAAAAATTAAATGAAAATGAACCAGTATTGGGAAAGGACGAGTATTTTAAGTCAGAAAAGTTAGAATATCCAGAAGTATATGCAATGATCGTATTGAGTTATTATTATCTTTTTAAGAAAGAAAAAGATAATAAGTGGAAGAAAAAAGCTGAAAAATTTATAGATAGATTAATTTCATTGTCTATAAAAGAAGATAATACAATTTGTTGGGGATTACCATATGATTGGGGAGTGACTGAAAAAAATGATGGATTTTTAATTACGACGGTATTTTCTTTACGGGCTTTAGCAAAGTGGAATAGTGAGTTTTCGTATAAATATTCAGATGTTATAGAGAAAGCGATAAATTGGATTTTTGGATTACTTTATTACGATGAAAATATCAAAGAAAATGCCTTTTATTATTCTCCAAAGTTAAAAGAAAATATTTATAACGCTACTTCCCTTGCCTGTGGTATATTGTTAGAATCTGGGCAATATCTTTGGAAAAGGCAAAAAGAAAATTTAATCAGTGTTGTAATGGGATTAATAAAGGTACAAAATAAAAAAGGATTTTGGAAGTATTCAATAAATAATCCTACAGTTGATTTATTACACCAATCATATACATGCGAAGGATTGCTTTTATCGGCATCGCGGTTGAAAAGAGATTTGAAAGAAAAAGTTTTGAAATCAGCGATTAAAGGCGTGGAATTTATGGATAAATACATGTTTAATTCTTATATTGAAACATATTTTTTCAGGTTATTCGATAATGTAGAATTTAATGTAAAATTAAAACATCTTTTGTTTAGAATTTTTTTCAAGAAAAAATTTAGATTATCAAGGGCTTGGAGTTTTGGTGCATTCCTTCGAGTTCATACTTTACTTGAGGCTTTTGGTATCACTCTTCCGATAAAGTTAGAAGAAATATTGAAAACAATTGAGAGTCAACTGTTTCAAAATGGGGACTTTAGATATAATAAACTGGATGATAGTGTATATATTAGGCAGCAAGCACATGTTTGGTATTCACTGGTTAATTATTTATATTTTAGAGATATGGAGGAGAATATGTGTCTGTAAAAAAATCTAGTTCTATTTTGTTTATTTCGAAAGTTATAAAAACTGTATTTGATATAGCTTCAATAATGCTTTTATCTCGATTGTTGTTTGTGTCAGATTACGGTATATACAAGCAACTTATGCTTTCTAGTCAACTAGTTATTAGTATTATGATTTTGGGAGTTCCAAATTCAGCTTTGTATTATTTGTCTAACAAAAGAAAGAAAGAATATTTGGTAAATTTATATTTTACGTTATTTTTTCTTTCGATTTTGGTAATAATAGTTTCTCCGTTTTTGGCAATGTTGTTTGACATGAATTTTAAAGTGGACTTCTTTAGGAAAAATATTTTCATTGTAGCTTTGATTTATTCGTTGGGAATTTTTTCTTCTGCATCTGAAAATATATTGGTTGCTTTAAACAAAATAAAAAGTTTGGTAATTTACACCATTGCGCCTACTGTTTATTGGTTTATTGGGTTGTTATTTTTATTGTTTTACGGCAAGTATACAATATACATGATTTTTGTGCTTTTTATTTTTAGGTATGTTTTAAATATTGTTTTATTGATACTCCCAACTTGGGGAGAAATAAAGTTTGAATATACAAATTTAAAAAGAATTAAAGATATTCTGATTTTTGGTATTCCTATAGGTTTTTCAACAATTTTAGGGATGTTAAATAAGAATGTTGATAAGTTGGTGGTTGGTTATTTTGTCGATAACGTAAATTTCGCTATTTTTTCAAATGGAGCATACGAGATTCCTTTTTCATCCCTTTTAACTTCCTCACTTTTTACTGTTTTGATACCTGAATTAAAGAGATTAAATGACTTAAAAAATATTTCAAGCATAAAAACATTGTGGAATCGTGCGGGAAACGTAATGATTCCAATAATGGTTTCTCTTGCTAGCTCATTAATATTTTTTGCTAAACCTTTTGTGTTGTTTATTTTTTCGGAAAAGTATTTAGCATCTGTTCCATATTTTAGAATTTATCAAACTATACTATATTTTAGAATATACGTATATGGATCCATTTTTGTTGCAACTAAAAATAGTAGGATATTTTTATTTAATGCCATTTATTCGTTGATTTTTAACATTGCAATGGACATATTTTTAATTATGAAAATTGGCCCAATTGGTGCTGTTATTGCAACTGTTTTAACAACGGTATTTTTAGTTATTTTACAGTTAATTAATATAAAAAATATATTAAAAATAAAGTTTTCAGAAACGTTTCCTTGGTTTAATTGGATTAAGTCGATAATTGTATCTTTGATGATAAGCGGTAGTTTATATGTACTTTATGATATTACTTCTAGTGGGGTTTTTGTAGGATTATTATTTATGTTTTTTTCGTTTGTACTTTCGTTTTTTATTTTGTCGTATATGGTAAATAATGAAGTTTTGAATTACATAGTATATGTTTTAAAAAAACTGACAAGTAAATAAGAGGTGAAAATAGTGAAGATTTTTATTATAGGATATACTCATGTAAAAGATGATAAAAGAGTTTTTAAAACAGTTGAATTATTATCAAGAAAACACGAAGTTATTTATCAGTATCTTTCAACTAATAAAGAGGAAAGTTATAGAAAGAACAATATAACTTATATTCCTTTGAAAATTTCAAATACACTTGGGCGAAGAACAAGGTTTGAAAATATCAAGAATTTAGTTAAATTTGATAAAAAAATAATAAACCTTATAAAAAATGTAGAGTATGATATATTATATCTTCACTATTTTTTAGTTATGTTTCCTTTAAAGGCTTTTAAAATAGCAAAAAGGAAGGGTAAGACAGTAGTATATGATGTACATGAATATCATCCAGAAAATCACCTTAAAAATTTCAAAGGGATAAAAAAAACTTTAAAAGAGAATTTTATGTGGTATATTTTGAGAAAACAATTTTTTTTGTCTGATAAATTGATTTTTGTATCTAAAGAAATGCAATTGGACATGTTTAAAAAAACAGATGTTAAAAAACCCTATTTGATAGTACCAAACTATGCTAATATTTTGTTAAAATCAAAAAAAGCAAAAGAGATAGCATTTGTTGGTAAAACACCAAGAAACATTAGATTTGAAAAAGAGATAATAAAGAAACTATTTTCGTTCGGTTTTAGTTTTAAAATTATAGGTATGGATTCAGAATATTTTAAAGATATTCCACATGAGTATACGTCGTTTTTACCTTATGAAAAGATGATGAAAGAATTATCAATGGCTTCATTTTCTTTAATTTCATACAAATCGTTTGGGAGTGAAACAAAGAATTATCAGTATTCTTTTCCTCACAAATTTTTTGACTCTATAGCGGCGAATACACCAGTTATCGTAAATGAGAGGTTTATATCAATGTCTAAGGAAGTAGAAAAACATGGTTTAGGAGTAATAATAAATCCGGAAAATGTGGAAAAGTCCGTGGATAAAATAGTTAATGCATATGAAAATTATGAGGTTATTTTGAAAAATATAGAAAAGTATAAAAAGTTATATGTTTGGGATAAAGAAAAAGAAGAAAATTTTGTTAATTTTGTTACTAAATAAAATGGAGGGTTGATATGGAGTTAATATTTATAGCTCTTGACATTAGAGATGATGCTTCAGCAATTGGACCTTCTATGAAGATAAGGCAACAATGTGAAGCTTTCGAAAATAATGGTTTTAATGTTCATGAGTTAATAGTGAAAAATAATTCTTTGTATATCAGAAATAAGGGAGAGATGAAAAAAATATATGAATTTAGTTATAGAGATATTTTGAAAAGGGAAGAAAATATTATCTTAAGAAAATTAAAGTTTGTTCGTAGGTTGAACCGTATTTTTAATGTTTTGATAAAATATGTAGAAAGTGAAAAAATTGAATTTGCATACGTTAGAAATCTTCTTCCTTGGAATTATCTTTCGATAAAGTTTATAAAGCAATTAAAAAAATTAACAAAATTTGTTATTTTAGATGTCCCTACATATCCTTACAAAAAAGAACTTTCAAAGATTAATTTGGTAATTGATAATATATTTAATAGATTTGTTGGAAAAAATATAAATTTAGTTGTAACTACAGCCGATATTGAGAAAATATATGGAGTGAGAACAATTAAAATAACAAATGGAATAGATGTCAAAAAATATAAACTGAAGAAGAACATAAAAAAAGATGGCGAGTTTCATTTAATAGGTGTAGCAAATGTTTCATTATGGCATGGATATGATAGGGTAATAAACGGTCTTTATGAATATTACAAAAATGATCCGAGAATAAAAGTTATCTTTCATGTTGTAGGAGAAGGAAAAGAACTTAATAATTTAAAAAAATTAACAGAAGAAAAAAAGTTAAATTCATACGTTATATTTCATGGATTTAAAACAGGGGATGAATTAGATAATTTGTATGATATTAGTGATGTAGCAGTAGGTTCGTTGGGATTACATAGAATAGGACTTTTAAAATCCAGTGTTTTGAAGGTAAGAGAGTATTGTGCAAGGGGGATACCTTTTATCATTTCGTCATATGATGAAGACTTTGATAAAGAATTTGAATTTATGTTAAAATTTCCATCCGACGAAACCCCAATAGAGATAGAAGAAATATTAAAGTTTTATGAAAGGATTAAAAGTAAAAACTATAGCCTGTTTATGAGAAAATATGCTGAAGAACATTTAAGTTGGAATAATAAAATGGGAAAATTATTAAAAGAAATAAAATAGTTAAACAAACTCTTGAAGAAATTTATATTTTTCTTCAAGATTTTTTTCAAGAATATAATGTTTTAAGTATAGTTCTTTTGATTTTTTCTTCATTTTGTTAATTTTATTTTGGTTTAAATTTAAGAATGTTTCAATAGCAATACTTAAAGATTCTGGTGTTAAATTCTTAACTAAGATGGCGTTGTAGTTATCTACAGCTATTTCACTTACCCCTCCAACATCTGTGGCTATTATAGGAAGAGATGCAGCACAAGCTTCCATTAGTGCAACCGGTAATCCTTCACTTCTGCTTGGAAGTATAAAACAATCAGCATTTAAAAGCTCTCGTGGTATTTTGTTCCTAGTTAACCATGGGTTTAACTCGACAAACTTTTCTAGTTTGTATTTTTTTATAGATTTTAAATATTTTCTATAATATTTTCCTCTGCCAAATATTTTAAAACGCACATTTTTAATATTCTTTTTGTATACGAGGTTATATATTGCTTTGAGTAATATATCAATTCCCTTTACTGGTATGTAACCGGAAATGGACAAAAATTGTTTTGTATTTGAGTTTTTCTTTGTTTTTTTTTGATTTTCCAATTTATTATAAAAATTAATACTAACTCCTAATCTAAAAACTTTAACTTTTTCTGGAATTAGGGAGTATTTTTTTATCAGAAACTCCTTGTTTTTTTTTGAAACGGTAAGTATAAATTTTGCTTTTTCTAATATTTTTTTTTGTGGGGGATAGATGTAGATATCGGAACCATGTCCTTGGCAAATAAAGTTATTTCCATTTAGTATGTTGATATAGTATGCTATTATTGTGGCTCTAGAAAGCCAATATGAAAAAATTAATTCAGATTTTTCTAATTTGACATTTCTCAATATACTTAATGCCATAAAGTAGGAATATAGATTTCTTAGAAATTCTTTTGGATTCTTATCAAAAACATATTTTAAGCTTTTAATATATTTTTTTCGAGATTTATTTTTGGGAAATAAAAATTCCAAAATTCCTTGGAAAATGTTAAGATAAATTACATTTTGGATATGGTTTTTAGTTTTTGAAAAACTCAAAATTTTTATATTGTCGAAGTTTTTTAGTGCAAATTCCATTTCCTGAGAATTGAATGTTTCGTATTTTTCTGGATATGAATTGGTTAATATGTATATTTTTTTCATATTATCCTCCCGTTAAAAACTTTTCAAATCTATTTGCCAATACGTCCCAGTCTCTGTATTTTTTTATATATTCAATGTTTTGTTTACCAAAAGCTTTTAAGTTGTAGTTTTCAAAGTTTTTTAATGCGCTCTTGAATGATTCGCAATTGTCAAAAAATATTGCTCCTCCTGATTGCTTTAAAAATAAATTCTCTTGGTTAACACTCAAAATTGGTTTTCCACTTGCCATATAGTCCAGTAATTTGTTAGAACTATACGCAGGGTATTTTATATTGTCAAACGATTTTAATGAAAAAAGTAAAATGTCGCTTTTGGTTTTTAATAGATAGGGGATACATTTTTTCGGAATAGGTTCAAAGAAATGAATATTTTTTTCTTTGCCAGCTAATTTTATCAGTTTTGATTTTTCTGAACCGCTACCGACAAAGATAAAGGAGAATTTTTTCTTTATATCTTTTTCGAGTTTTTTTATACATTTGATGACAAATTCAAGATTATTTGAAGGACCATGTGAACCAGTGTATACAATTTTTATGGTATTCTCCTTGATATTTGAAAATAACTTATCAACTTCTTTACACTTTTTAGGATTTTCAAATAAGTAAACCGAAGTCCCATTTGGGATTATTTCAATGGGTACTTTTTTATTTATTTTTAAATTTCTAATATGTTCGTCGATAAAGGGAACAAGCGAGATTATTCCATCTGCTTTTTTGTAATATTTTTTTGCCATATATCTAAACAAAATTGATATAGGATGTTTTTTGGAAATAAGTCCTGATGAGATAAGATCATCTGGCCAAACATCTCGGATTTCAACAAAGAATTTTGCGTTAAATTTTTTTGATAAAACATATCCCAATTTCCAAGAAAAAGGGTGAGGAGATGATGCAATTATAACGTCATATTTTTCAGAAGATAGCCTTTTTAATCCGTTTTGGTAGTAATCATATGAAGATAAGAATCTTTCTACACCATTTCCTTTATATTTTCTAGTTTTAATAACCTTAAATGAAACACCTTCTTTGGAAAAATCACCACCTTTTAATGTGTACCAATCTTTCTTTAAAAGGTGTGAATAACTTCCAACAGCAATTGTTACATTGTGATTTTTTAAACGTTTTGCAAGTTCAAAATGTCTTGTTTCGGCGCCGCTAAATTCTGGTATACTCGCATAGTGGTTTAATATTAGAATATTCATTCTATCACATCCTCTTTAAAGATCAAAAGCTTCAACGTGGTAGTTTTCCTTGATAGTTACAACATAAAATCTAAATTCTTTTTCAAATGCGGCATTTACAAAAACAGTATGGTCATTTTCAAATTTTCCAAAGGATTCATGAATATGCCCAAAACAGTGAAGGATAGGTTTTTTCCACGAAACAAAATTTTTAATAGCAATACTTCCAAAGTTTTTCCCACGTGCATTATCTAGTATTCCATGAGGTGGAGCATGCGTTATAAAAATGAAAGGTTCTTCTGTATCAACCTCTCTTAAATCTTCCCATATGGTTTCTTCTGATACTTCTCTGTATGTTCCAAAACTTGTTGGAGGAACTTTGTCGTAAGCAAAAATATTTAATCCGTTTAATTTCATTTTTCCCCTTAGCATTCTTTCTCCATTGTAATCAAAAAGATCATCGTTTCCCAAAATAAAATATCCGTTGATTTCATCCATAAGGGGTAAAAATACATTTTCAAACCATTCTTTCTGGACTTTTTTTCTGTCTTCTCCGTAATTAATAATTTTGGGTGTTATGTCACCACAAACTATTGTTAAGTCAAAACATTTCCCGATTATCTTTAGTTTTTCCACGGCTATATATGAGCCGTGTATATCTGCTGTGAGAAGTATATTCATAATATCCCCTCTTTTGTAATATATATATCTCTTTAGATGTATTTTCATTAACTTTGATTATCAAAAAGAATTTTTAAAATGTCTTTTCTTGAATTTCCAGTACCATATATATCTTTGGGGTAAATTGTTTTTGTTTCTTCAAATGTTTTTTCATACAAGTTATTTTCGTTTGCAAGTTTGTTCCAGCCAAATTCTACTAACTCTCGCCATCCTGTATCAGGCATTAAGACTATTGCTTGCTTTTTTGCAAAATAAGCTTCTTTCTGCAATCCTCCACTGTCGGTTATTATTTTCCATGAATTTTTTACTAGACCCATTAAATTTAGATAATCTAACGGTTGGATAATTGTTATATTTTCTAAATAATTTTCAAGACCAAACTCGACAATTCTTTTTTTTGTCCGCGGATGTATAGGAAAGATTATTTGTCTTTCTTTTGCTATTTTGTTTAAACTTTCAAGTATTTTTTTTAGTTTTTCTCTGTTATCAACATTAAAATCTCTGTGAAGTGTTAAAACAATGAATTCGCTTTCTTTTAGTTTCAGTTCGTTAAGTATTTCGTCTTTAAATTTTGGTTCCATTATTTTGTACAAATCGTACATAATATCCCCAACAAAATGAACACCGTTTGTTATGTTTTCTTTTTTTAAGTTTTCAACTGCAAGCTTACTTGAACAAAATAAGTATTTCGATATTCTATCGGTCAATACTCTGTTGATTTCTTCAGGCATATCCTTTGGTTCTTGTCTTATACCTGCTTCAATATGTGCTATAGGTATTTTTAATTTTGCACCTACTATTGCTCCTGCAAGTGTAGTATTAGTATCTCCATAAACAAGGATAACGTCTGGTTTTTCATTGATAACCACTTTTTCAAATTCAATCATTATTTTTCCCGTCATTTCTCCATGATTTCCAGAACCTACATTTAAGTAATAATCTGGATTTTTAATATCTAATTCTTTAAAAAAAACATCTGACATATTAAAATTATAATGTTGTCCAGAGTGAACTAGTATTTCCTTTATTTTATACTTTTTCAATTCTTTGTGTATAATTGCTTCTTTTATAAACTGTGGTCTTGCTCCAACTAATGAGATTATTTTCATAGCAATTCTCCTTTCTACTGTGCTAGAAAAATTATATCATATCCTTATTTTTGGTTTAAAAAGAGGACTTTGAGAAAAGAAAGGATACCGGTAAATATGAGTAAAGAAGTATGCAAAATCTTAAAGAGATGCAAATAAAATATAAGTCTATGTACAGAGAAGATATGGAAAAGAAAAAGCATAAAATTTTTAAACAACAAACGAGAAATGAGCTATATTATTTTATAGTTTTATTTCTTCCTTGTTTTTTGGCTTTGTATAGCTTATTATCTGTTTCATTTAAAAGCTCTTTAATTGTGTTGTATTCGTTTATATTTCCCACACCTATACTTATTGTAAGTTTAATGTTTTCCGGAAATTCCGTGTTTTCCACTTTTTTTCTCAATTTTTCTGCTATATTATAAGCGCCTTGTAAGTCTGTTTCTGGAAGAATTATTAAAAATTCCTCTCCTCCCCATCTAGATGGTATATCGGTTTTTCTTAATGTATTTTTGAATATATTTGCAAGTTTTTCTAAAACTTTGTCTCCAACAAGGTGACCATATGTATCGTTGATATTCTTGAATTTATCTATATCTATCAGCAGAATAGAAAAAGTTTTTCCATATTTTTGGAAATTATAGTATACTCTATTTAATTCTTCGTCTGTTTTATGTCTGTTGTATAACCCTGTTAGTTTGTCTTTAATTGATAATTCTTTAAGTTTTTCGTTTAGCTGTGAAAGTTCTATATTTTTCTTGTAAAGTTCAGTTTGTGTTATCTTTTCAATTTCGTTTGCGATAATTCCTATTTCGTTATTTGGATAATCTGTTTTTTTTAGTTTTCTATTATTTGTTATATTAATAACGTTTTCTTTTAAAGAGATAAGTGGATTGATAATCTTTTTTCTTGCAATAGAACTTATCCACATTCCCATGAATATAGATGTTATTATTACAAAAGAAAATGCAAAAAGAATTTTTAAGAAAATTTTTAGAAGAATTTCTCTTTTATCAACAGCAGTAATAACAGTCCAACCTACGGTTGGGAGATTTGTGTAATAGGCTATTTTATTTTGGTTTTTGAATTTATATTCGAAATTTCCAAATGCATATGAGAATTTTATGTCCTTATTTGTTAAATCATTAAACTTTTTAAAAAGAAGAGATTTTTTTGGATGGAAAATAATTATTCCATCTTTAATTATATAGCTATACAGACTTTTGAATTTTTCATCTTTTTTATTTATAAGTTGATTTATTTGGTCTAAGTTGGTATCTATTGATATTACTCCAGAGATCTTTTTGTTGTGATATAATGCTTTACTAATGGATATCAACCATTCACCTGTTTTTATCTCTTTATATGGTATTCCTTTTGAAGTATTTGGAGCGTTGATAACAGCTTCCACATACCAAGGCCTTATTCTTGGATCAAATCCTATAGGTGGAGTATAACCATTTATGATTAGACTGCCATCTGAATAACCAGAATATATGTAATTTATATTTTTATCTTCTTCTTGTACTTTTTTGTATAAATATTGTACCTTTTTTTTAGATATATCGTCTTTTGGATATTTTATTTCATCGATTTCACTCAATGTATTTAATAAAATTAAAAATTTTTGAAAATAACCTTCGATGTAATTTGAAATTGCACTATTTTTTTGCATTATTATTCTCTTTGTATAGGAAAATTCCGAATCAAATAGAATGATGACAATGAATATTCCAAAAATTAATGTTATAATAACACTTAAAATAACGGAAAAAAAGAAAAAGTCCCTTTTTATACTTTTCGACATTTTTATCCCCTTTATATAAATTTTTTCTAATTATATCATTCTTTAACAGAGCCTGCAAGTAAACCACGGATAAAATATTTTCCTAGTAATACGTATATAATTATGGTAGGAAGTGCCGTGATTATTGCACCAGCCATTTGCACATTCCATTCTACTACTTGACTTCCAGCTAAGTTAACTAATGCTACGGTAATAGGTTGCTTTGCGGGATTGCTTGTGACTGTTACTGCAAAGAGAAATTCATTCCATATACTGGTAAATTGCCAGATTATTACTACAACAAATGCTGGAATTGAAATGGGAAAAAGTACTTTTGAATAAGTTTTAAAAAATCCTGCACCGTCCATGTATGCAGCTTCTACTAGTTCATTTGGAACTTCGCTGTAATAATTTCTAAATATTAATGTAGTAATGGGAATACCGTATACTATGTGGACTATTATAAGTCCTGTAATTGTTCCATAGAGATTGATTTTTTGCAAGAAACGAATTAGAGGAAATAACACGCTTTGATATGGAATAAACATTCCAAATAATATAAGTGCAAATACTATATTTGCCCCTTTAAATCTAACTTTTGAAAACACATAACCATTTATCGAACCGATAAACGCGGATATTATAGTTGCGGGTATAGTAAGATAAAAACTGTTTTTTAAATTAGGTAACAACTTTTGAAAAGCCTTTATTATTCCTCTTAATGACCAATGTTGCGGTAAATTCCACATATCAGAGACACCTATTTCATTAAGTGGTTTAAATGTAGTGGCAAGTAGAACGTAAAGTGGTGTTATTATGTAAATTGCGATAATTACTAGGAAAAAATATGAGAAGAACTTTTTCATCTTTTTTCACCTCGCAAGTTTGTAACAAGGTATGGAATAATAACAACTGCTACAAACAAAAGCATTATTATTGCTATTGCAGAGCCCAATGCGTATCGGTTACTTCTAAACGTAAGTTCAAACATATAAATTGCAGGAACGTCTGTGACAAAATTAGGGCCACTTCCCGTCATGGCAAACACTAGATCAAATATTTTAAGGGATATATGTCCAAGAATAATAAAAGCACTGAGTGTAATTGGTGTTAAAAGAGGCATTTTAACTTTCCAGAAGATTTTCCACTCTGATGCACCATCTACCTTTGCAGCTTCTATAATATCGTTTGGAATACCTCTTAATCCCGCAAGGTACATGGCCATTGTATATCCAGAAAGTTGCCACATTGCAGCTATTATCACTGGAATTAACGCAACGTTAAATTTACCTATAGTTTGAGTGCTTGTATACCATCCCCACATTAATTTATCAAGTCCCAATTTGTGTAAGAGAAGGTTTAGCCCTTGGGGATTTGATGGGATATTTCCAGGTGCAAAAATCCAACTCCAAACCGTTCCGGTAACAACAAATGAAATAGCCATTGGAAATAAAAATAGATTTTGGAACCATCTAGAACCTTTAAGCCCTTTATCTACCAGTATGGCCATGATTATACCAAGACTTATTGTACCAAAGAGAAAAAATATTGTAAAAAACAATGTATTCCATAAATCCGTTTGAAACCTGCTATCTTGAAATAGTCTTATGTAATTTCTAAGTCCTACAAATTTGTATTGACCTCTTAGTAGTGCGGAAAAACTATTCCAATTTGAAAAAGAAGTTCTAGCAGTCCAACTAATAAAGCCATATACGAAAATCGCTATAGCGATAATAGAAGGCAAAATAACAAAAATGCCAATTAGTAAGTTTTTCTTTTTCACGATTTTCACCTCAAAAAAGCGGGGCTTTATGCCCCGTTAATCTGTTACGTATCCATTATCTTCTGCTATCCACAAAATTTCTTTAAAGGTTTTTTCGACATTTTGCTTGGTTACAAAGATATTAATAGCATCCATTAATGCTGTTACGAAAGCCTCAGGAGCAGCAGAACCATGAATAATGGAAGGTGTAATTGCCTTTGTTGAAAAATCGTCCATAGACCATTTTAGATAAACATCGTATTTTGATTTATCTGCATCAATTCTTGCTGGGATAGAGCCTTTAATAGGATTGAAAGTATCTTGTGCTTCAACAGATGCTAGTAATTTTATCCATTTAATTGCATTTTCTCTGTGTGGTGCATTTTTTGGAAGGCCAAATGTGTCGGAGACGAGCATAAATGCATTTTGAGTGTCTGGAAGTGCAAACCATCCAAAATCCTCACCTGGTTTCCAATTCAATGTTTTAAGATAGCCTTCGGCCCAGTCTCCCATCATATTACAGAAAGCTTTTCCTTCAAAGAGCATTCTTGTGGCGTCTTGCCATGTTAACGCGGAGTGATCAGAGTTTACGTATTTTAGTACATCTTTAAATATTAACAGGGCTTGTCTTATATCTGGATCGTTGAATGATGCTTTTCCCTTCCACAAGTTATTGTACTTTTCAGGACCAAGTTGTGATAACATAATACTTTCAAATAAGTGAAGGGACGTCCATTTGTTCTTATCTCCCAATGAGATTCCAACGTATCCCATCTTTTGCGCTTTGTCAAGATATGACAAGAATTCAGGCCAGGTTGCAGGTGCTTTTTTCATACCGATTTTTTTGGCAATTTCTTTGTTGTAAAATACAACATTTGCTCTGTGGACATTTACTGGAACAGAATATATTTCTCCTTTGTAGCTTACAATGTCTATTAAATCTTTTGGGAATTTGTCGTATGCGCCTATCTCCTTTAAAATCCAAGTTATTGGTTCCATAAGGCCTGGGATTACATATGTATCTGTAAGCTCCATACCGGCGTGTACTTGGAAAGAATCAGGAGGGTTTTTACCGAGCATTCTTGTTTTAAGAACTGCTTTTGCATTTGTACCAGCGCCCCCTGCAACTGCAGCGTTTATTATTTTTATATCTGGGTAATATTTGTGGAAAAGGTTAAATAAAGCCTGTAACCCTTCAGCTTCTCCTCCGCCTGTCCACCAGCTAAATACTTCTAAGATATTTTCTTGTGAAAATACACTTAAAGATAATAAAATCGATAAAAATAATATAACAAATTTTTTCATACTTCCACCTCCTTTTTAGTGTCTTAAGTTTATTTTAACATTCAGTGTCAAAAAGTAATTCTGGTGTAAAAAGAAGAATTTGTTTAATTTTTGGTATTAATTGAATATAGTTAGTGGTATTTAGTAAAAATAATTTTATGGTAAAATAATGTAAAGGAGGGATATTGTGGCTTTCATATTTTTTAATATTTTTGTGGCGGCGCTAATTGCTACATCTATAGCTCCTTTGATGCCGATATTTCAGGAAAAATTCGGTATCTCCATTTTTTTGTCGTCGTTTATTCCAGTTTTAAATACAATTGGAAGTATTACTTTTTCGTTTGTTTCGTCTTTTTTAATAAATAAAATCGGTATAAAAAGGTTAAATATAATATCTTACGGTTTTGTTTTCTTTTCTTTGGTTTCGTTAGCTTTTTTTAAAAGTTTGGAAATGTCTTTATTTTCATTTTTTTTGCTTGGGGCGGGAAATTCTATTTTATTTACAACTTCTACTACTCTTTTAACACATTTGGAAAATCCAAAATTTGGTTTTCTACATGGTTTTTTCGGACTTGGTGGAATACTTTCGCCTATTATAATTTCAATGTTATTAAGATTTAATATTTCATATCGCTTCTTGTACATATTGTATTCTTTACTTGTTATTTTATTATTTATTTGGAATTTTCTTAAAGAAATCCCCTTTTTACAAAGGGAAACTACAGTAACTAAGACAATTTTTAAACCTATATTTTTGATTTCTATATTATCTTTTTTGGTTTATGCGGGGAGTGAGATAAGTACGGTAACATGGGCATCTAACTTGTTTTTAAGTTTTGGATATTCGAAAGAAAAAGCATCGTTATTTTTGGGTATATTTTGGTTTTTGTTTACGCTATCAAGATTTATGATGGAGTTTTTTCTGAAACTATTTAATGAGAGGAAATTGATTTCTTTGTTTTCCGTTTTTTCTGCGCTTTTTCTTTTATTTACATTGTTGTTTAAAATGTACTTTTTCTTTTTCTTGTTTGGATTTTCAATGGGATGTATTTTTCCTCTTATACAGAGAAGGGCAAATATGAGTTTACAAAAAGAAGAAGTAGGTTTTTTAAATGGTGTTACATATGCCACAACGGGTATAGGTTCACTTTTATTTGTTTCATTAATGGGATATATTTCAAACTATAGTATTAGTAGTATGTTTGTTTTACCTGTTTTTGGTCTTTTAGTTGTTGCTATAATACAGCTTAAGGGGTGATAAAAAGTGAAATTGGCCATAGTCTTTGGAACAAGACCTGAGGTTATAAAGGTAGCAACGGTTTACTTGAAGGCAAAAGAAATGGGAATAGATGTAAAGATGATTGCAACTGCGCAACATAGAGAAATGATGGATATGATGTTAGGTGTTTTTGGAATTTCCCCCGATTATGATATGAACATTATGAAAAAAAATCAATCTTTAAACCATATATCATCGGCTGTGTTTTTAAAGTTAGATGAAATAATACAAAAAGAAAGATTTGACTGGTTATTTGTTCAAGGAGATACCACCACCGCTATGACAAGTGCGCTTTGTGCATTTAATAGAGGGGTAAAAGTAGGTCATATTGAGGCTGGTTTAAGAAGTGGTAATTTAAAGGATCCGTTTCCAGAGGAAATGAATAGGCGTGTAATTGATCAAGTATCTGATTTAATGTTTGCACCTACAAAAATGTCGTGTGAAAATTTAAAAAAAGAGGGACATGAGGAGAAAAGAATTGTAATTACGGGTAATACGGTGGTAGATGCACTATTTTACATAAGGGATAAATTTGATCTAAAAGTTATTAGAGAAAGTATAGTAAAAGAAGAGGATTATATTCTTGTGACTCTACATAGAAGAGAAAATTGGGGAGAGAAAATGTCAAACATTTTGAAAGGGATAAAGAGATTTTCAAAGGAAACGGGTAAAAAAATAGTATTTCCCGTGCATTTAAATCCTAAAGTAAGAAAAGTAGTTTTTGAAGAATTGGAAGGTTTTGAAAATGCATTATTAATAGACCCTGTAAATTACGTTGAATTTTTAAGCCTCTTATCTAGTGCTGCAATTGTTGCATCTGACAGTGGTGGGGTACAAGAAGAGGCACCAAGTTTTGGAAAATTTGTGGTTGTTTGTAGAAATACAACTGAAAGGCCAGAGCTTATAAGAGAAGGTTATGGAATATTGGCAGGGACATCTGAAGAGGGAGTGTATAAAGCGTTGATCAAAGGAATTGAAGAAAAATTAGATGGGAAGAATCCGTTTGGTGACGGAAAGGCATCTGAAAGAATAATATCTTACATTTTGGAGTGAAATTATGAATTTAGAAAGATTTATTTTAAATGGAGAATTTAAAAAAGTTGTAGAATTTTTGGAAAAAGGTGCAAAAAGTGCGAAAGATTTCAATATTTTGGGGGTTGCGTATTATAACCTTGGAAAAAGAAATAAGGCCATTTCAAACTTTAAAAGGGCACTCTATTTGGACCAAAATAACATAGATGCGCTTTTTAATCTTTCTGAAATATACATTCAACTTGGAAAATATGTTAAAGCAAAAGATTACGTGTTAATGCTTTTAAAAATGTATCCTACGTGGGATGTTTACGATATGTTATCGAATATTTATACGTTTGAAGGTTTTTTTGAGAGTGCATATGAGAGTTTAAAGAAAGCAATAGCGATAGCACCTCAAGAAAAAGCACATCTATTGAGAGAAAAGCTTGACTTATTAACGGAAAGAATGGAGAAAGTAAAATTGCAAAAAAAGCTTGCAATAGTGTGTGCAAAGGGATTTGATAATTTTATAGATGATATAGTACATGAATTATCTGATCAATATTGGGTGCAGCGTAGGGTAGTTAAAACTGAAAAAGAAATAAAAGATGCGATTAATTGGGCAGATATTGTATGGCTTGAATGGGCAAATGAAGTTGCTGTTATAGCTACAAATTATCCTGAAATTAAGGGAAAGCGTGTTGTTTTAAGACTTCATGGATATGAGTCGTTGAGAAAAGATTTTCTTTTAAAGATAAATTGGAATAATGTTGATGATTTGATATTTGTTGCGAAAAATGTTATGAAAACGGCTGTGGAAAACCAGCCAATTATACAAACTATTCCGATTCACTTTGTTCCGAATGGGATAAACCTTGAAAAATACAAATACAAAGTACGTGAAAAAGGTTACAACATAGGTTTTCTTGGATTTTTCAACTACAAGAAAAATCCCATATTAGCTGTCCAGATTCTAAAGAAATTGGTGGATAAGGATAAAAAATATAAACTTTATTGGGCGGGTCAGATACAGGATGATAGGATGTGGAGGTATATAAATTACATATTGAAAAAGATGGGTATAATAGAAAATTTTGTCTTTGATGGATGGGTAGACGATACAGACGAATGGTTGGAAGATAAGGATGTGTTTCTTTCAACTAGCATACACGAAGGTTATGGTATAGCGATAATGGAGGCTATGGCCAAAGGTATAAAGCCTGTAATACACAATTTTTACATAGCAGAAGAGTTTTACCCAAAAAAATACTTGTTTAATACAGTAGATGAGGCAGTAGATATGATAACAAATGATGACTATACTTCAGATGAATATAGAAAGTTTATTAAGAAGTATTCACTTAAAAATCAAATTCAAAAGATAAAATCGATTATACAAGGAATTTAAGCTAAAATACTTTTGATTTTTGCAAATAGCATCATTTGTTGTGAAATTGTAATTATAATAATGATATAATTTATTCCAGGAGGTAAAGGTGTGGAGAAAATTATAATTGTTATTTCGATATTGTTAGTGTCAGTTATTTTGCTTTTTCCAAAAGAAAAAAATCTGGATTTTGACGGTGTTACACTAAGGGTTTTACCGTTTAATGCAATAATCGTGGAAAAAGATCTTTCAGTTGCAAAGAGAATTAAACAATTGTACGAAAAAGAAAAGCTTTTCGTATTTGAAGGAAGTGTTGTATCTTTTCAAAAAAAGGAAAATGAGGCATTTTCTCAAGCAACGAATAAGGCAAGACAAGAACTTTCTGCATTTTTGGGTGCAAAGGTAAGTTCCGATGTGAACTTAAGGGAGAAAGTATCTGGAATAAGGGGAACATTTGGATATTACCAAGATGCAAGTGTTGTAGTTGATAATTTTGTTTCAAGTTCAAAGGTAATTGCAAGATGGAAGATTCCTCAGGGAAAAGGTATGTTTGAGTATCACGTATTAGTGCTTTATGATCCTGAGGCATTTGATACATTTATAAAACAGAGGGAACATGAGATAAATTTGTACTACGTAAAGCTTAATATAGAAAAAAGAAAAGTTACTAAGTTTTTAAAAATAGAGAATTTTGAAAAATTCAGGCAGGAATTTGAAAAGATAAAAAAAATAGGGAGTGCAATAGTAATAGAGATTTTGAATGGTAAAATAATTTCAAGGGAAAAAGATCCTATTTTATTTTTGATAAAAGATATAGGTTTAGAAGATGGAAAATACAGAATAATTTACCTAAAAAAGGAAAGAGAACTTACGTTGTTTATTTTTAAGGAGGCAAAAATGTGAAGTATCTTTATCCTGCTTTAATAGGTTACTTTTTAGGAGCGATCCCTTTCAGTTTTTTTATTGCAAAAATAAAGGGAATAGATATAAGGAAAACGGGAAGTGGAAATGTAGGAGGTACAAATGTATTAAGGAATGCAGGAGCATTTTACGGTGCACTTGCTTTCTTTTTTGATATATTCAAGGCGTATTTAGCGGTTATTTTAGTTGGAGATTTAGGTTTAGATTCCATGCTAATTGCTGGGGTTATGGCCGTTTTCGGACATTGTTATTCTGTCTTTTTGAGATTTAAAGGTGGCAAAGGTGTGGCAAGCACATTTGGAGTGTTTTTGGCAATTTATCCGTGGAGTGGACTTGTATTTTTTGTTTTTTGGCTTTTGATTGTTTCTATAACAAAATACGTTTCTCTTGCGTCTATGGTTGGTTTAACATGTGGTGCGCTTTTTACTTGGATTATGGGAAAAGACTTTTGGCCTATTTTTTTAGCACTTTCTCTCTTTTCCATATTGAGACATAGGGGAAATATTGAAAGATTAATAAAGGGAAATGAAAGAAAAACCGATGTAGTTGGATATTTCTTTGGGAAGGTGAAGAAAAATTGAAGAAAATAATTGTTGTTTTTTTAATCTTAACAGTTTCTTGTTTTGCTATATTAACCGAAGAGCAAAGTAGGCAATTTTTAAGTGAAGCCATAAAGTTGTGGGGAAAAGGGGATTTTCAAGCTGCAAGCAAGAAAATGGATGATGCCATTACGGGAAGTATTTCCGCCCGTGAAATTCCATGGTTTTGGTATTTTAAGGCGAAAGTTGATATTTACAATGACCGTGTAGATATTGCTAAAGAAAATTTAGAAACTTTATTGACCTTTACCAATATAGAAGAAATAAGGGATTTGTACAATAAAATAAGCATATTTAACAACCCAGAAAGTGTAGAAATTAATGGGTATGACTTTAAATTTGTTGAAGAGTACATGGGAAAAGAAGGATTAACCGAGTATTTTTACTCACCTGTTGGACTTGCTGTGTACGGAGAGATAATATACTTAATAGATAAAGAAAATAAAAGATTAATTAAGATAAAAAATGGAAGTATAGTAGATATTAAAAAATTAAGTTTTACTCCAAAGAGTATAGCTACGGATAGTTTTGGAAATCTATACATATCGTCAAATGATGCTATTTACAAAAACGGTAAACTTTTGTATTCTAATTTAAAATCCCCTATTATTGCAGGTGTAGATAGAGCGGGAAGGATAATTGTTGTAGATACAACAAAGATTTATGCGTTTGGAGATAAAAAAACAGAAAAGATGTTACCTATTCCTACCATTACACTTGACTGTGAGATTAACTACGAAAATCTCTATATTTTAGATGCATATTCCGGCAAAATTTTGGTGTATGATCTGTATACATTTAAAAAGAAAGGTGAAATACCTTTAAAAGAAAAGATATGGAGTTTTGAAGTTACCCCAGCAGGAAGAATAATATATTTTATTGGCAACAAGATTTACGTAGACGGAAGACAATTTGAAGTTAACTCAACACCTATGTTTATAGAGTATTCTTATCCAAATCTCTTCGTTATTGATTGGAAAGAAGACGTTGTAAAGAGATATCTTTTAAAGGATGATTTACCGATTTTTGTGAAGGTGGAAGACTTTGAAACTAAAGATGCAACTTTAACTTTGAATGTTTCCGTTGAAGATTTTTTTGGGAATGATATATACCTTGCAAGTGAGTTTTTAAATTTATACGAAGAAGATGTAAGGGAATATATTGATATTAATGGAAAAACCATAACAAAGGATGCAACTAATATAGCATCAAAAAATCTTTTAACGGATAGATTCTTAGGAAAGACTTTATATGAAGATAAAAATTGGAAATATACAGGTGGTGCAAAAATAGCTTTTAAAAATAGGGGAAAATACGTGTGGCAATTAACGTATAATTACGCAAAAATCTTTCCTATTCCGCTTGTTAGAGTAGCAGTTAAATTTGAAATGTTCGATAAAAAGTACAGTGATATAGTTATATACACGGAGGATGTTATTAGTGGAGAAGCTTCTAAAGGCGATTGAACTTACAAAGATGGGAAGGTTAGATGAAGCAGAAAAGATTTATAAAGAACTTATTAAAGAAAATATACCAGAGGCGTACAATAATTTGGGGAATATATATAGAAAGAAAGGGTTAATTGCAAGGGCTATTGAATACTATCAAAAAGCAATTGAGATAAAACCTGATTTTGCCGAGTGTTATTTTAATCTGGGCTGTGCGTATATGGAGATAGATAACTACTCTATGGCTATATTTAGCATGGAAAAGGCGGAAAAATTGGGATTTAAACAGTTTGATTTGGATGTGCAACTTGCATTATGTTACTTGGCAGTTGGAAATAAGAAGCGGGCAAATCAAAGGATGAAAGATGAAAAGGTGAGGGAAGAAGTATTAAAGTATATCGAGGAGGGGTAAAATGGAGAATTTGCAATTTTATTTAAAACCCTTGTTTGAATATTGGTATTATTCGTTAATTTCCGGTGTGTTTTTACTCTTTGCTGCAAAATTTGTTGAAAAGATAGCCATAGCAGTGTTGGGCTTTTTGCTGGGGATAAATATGATTTTTCCTGTTGTTGTGGAAAAAGTTCCGCAATTAAATGAAGTACTTTCAAATTATTATCAAATTGCCATGATAGTTGTTGGGATTATAACCGCTGCAATTTTGTACGCGCTGTATAAGTCTATTACCTTTATATTTGGTTTTGGTATAGTGGGAATTTTGGGTTATTACCTTACAGATATTGTTTTAAAATATTTGAATTTAAATGCTAACAATCCAACATATATTGCAATTGGAACGGGTTTAGTTTTTGGGATATTAGGGGGTATAGTTACCTACAAAAAAAGTTCTGAAGTAATTGGTATTCTCTCTGTTTTGATAGGTGCAGGAACTTTGGCAGTTGTAGCAATGAAATTTATTTCCCATGGAGATTTAACTACTCCACTTTATTCTTCTGTTTTCTTGGTGATTTTTTTGTTGTTAGTGGTTATTGGTTTTGTTGTAAATTTCAGAAAGAAAAAAGAGTAAAATTGGAGGTGGACCGTTTTGAAACTTTCTTTTGAATGGTTAAAGGATTTTGTAAAAATAGATAAATCTCCAGAAGAAGTTGCTGAAAGGTTGAGTTTAACGGGTACTAATGTTGAAGAAGTGATAATTCCTTTTGATGTAAGTGGAAAAGTTGTTGTGGGGAAAGTTATCGATGTAGAAAATCACCCTAATGCAGATAGGTTGATTGTGTGTAAAGTTGATGTGGGAACAGAGGTGAAAACTATTGTTACTGGTGATTTAACAGTTTCAAAAGGAAGTATTGTTCCAGTTGCACTTGAGGGGGCAAAGCTTGGTGAAATTACAATAAAACCTAGGAAAATGCGTGGAATCATGTCTGAAGGCATGATGTGTTCCCTTCAAGAATTAGGTCTTGAAGAAAATTCAAGTGGAGTGTATAAGTTTAAAGATGAAGTACCTGTTGGTACCGATGTTATTGAATATTTTGGGCTTAACGATAGGGTACTTGATATAGAGATTACTCCAAATAGGCCAGATTGTCTTAGTGTAAAAGGAATTGCAAGGGAATTATCCGCCATATACGATGTGGATTTGAACCTAAATACAAAGGTTTTTGAAGGAGGAGAAGAATGTCCTGTTGAAATTTCCATTGAGAGTGAAGGGTGTTTTAGGTACACAGCTAGAGTAATAAGAGGTATAAAAGTAAAAGAGAGTCCTCTGTGGCTACAAAAAAGATTAATTGCATCCGGACTTAGACCAATAAATAATATTGTAGATATTACAAATTATGTAATGATTGAAACGGGACATCCAATTCACGCATTTGATTTGAGAAATACTTCTAAGATAGTGGTTAAAGATGCAAAGGGAGATGAAGAAATATTACTACTCGATGGAAAAAAGTACAAACTTAAAGGTGGAGAGGTACTTATAACAAATGGGGAAAGAATTTTGGCGCTTGGTGGAGTTATGGGCGGAGAAGAATCAGGAGTTAAAGATGATACAACGGATATTTTGCTTGAAGTTGCTATGTTTGATCCTGTAAGAGTGAGAAAAACCTCAAAAGCACATGCAATTATGACAGATTCTTCATATCGTTTCGAAAGGGGAGTTGATCCAAACGATGCAATAGATGTGATAAATAGGTTAACAGAGCTTATTTTAGAGTTATCAGGTGGAATACCTTCAAAGATAAAAGACGTGGTAAGGAGAAAAATTGAAAGAACGAATATCAATTTTGACTTTTCTATGGCCAAAAAAATAATAGGTGTAGATATACCAAAAGAAAGGCAAATAAAGATATTAAACAGATTGGGTTTTGAAGTCAAAGATAATACGGTGTTTGTACCTACGTTTAGGTATTTTGATGTTACACGCCCTATAGACCTTGTTGAGGAAATTTCCAGAATATATGGTATGGAAAATATCGAAGGTGAACCATTTAAGGTGACTGTAAATAGTGCCTCAAGGGATAAAATACAAGAACTCAGGTATATGTTAAAAGAAACGTTGAAGGCAGAAGGTTTTTTAGAAGCCATGAACCTTTCGTTTGTTTCTGATGATTGGAGTATAACGGGATACAAGGTGCAGATATCAAACCCAATTAACGAAGAGTTGAGTGTTATGCGACCTTCTTTGCTCAACGGACTTCTTGAATCACTTTCGTATAACTACAAAAGACAAAACAAAGATGTGAAGCTATTTGAAGTGGGTAGGGTATATATAGAGGAAAATGGGAGACCAAGGGACATAGAAAAGGTGGCTGCAGTTGTTACGGGAAGGCTCAATAAAAGAGATTACACAGACCAACGAAGAGTTGATTTCTATACGTTTAAAGGTATGCTTGAGAACGTGTTGGACGAATTTAATGTTTCTGCAAGCTTTGTACCGTGTGAAATTGAGGGATTTGTACCAACAAGGTGTGCAAGAGTTGTTGTAGATGATAAAGATGTTGGAATAATTGGAATGTTTGATCCAGATTTTGTAAATCAACGCTTTGACGTGAAAGACGAAGTGTATGCGTTTGAACTTTCAACTGATTTTATATACGAAAAGTACGTGGAGGTTCCTGCGTACAAAGAAAGTGTACAATTTCCTTCAGTGAGAAGAGATGTATCACTCTTGGTGCCGGATAGCTTTATGCTTGGGAATATATTGGACAGTTTCTTTAAGTACAAATACGTTGAAGAGGTTGGTATTTCGGATATTTATAAAGGAAAAGGTGTTGAAGAAGGATATAAAAGTGTTACGGTGTATTGTGTGTTTAGAGCAAAGGATAGAACTTTGAAGGAAGAAGAAGTGAACAAAATTTGGGATAAACTTAAAAGAGATTTGGTTTATAAATATCCTTTAAAATTGAGATTTGAGGAGGTATGAAATGAGATCGGGATTTGTTGCACTTGCTGGAAAGCCTAATGTAGGTAAATCTTCTATTGTAAACGCCGTTGTGGGTAAAAAAGTACTCATAGTTTCAGACAAGCCACAGACTACGAGAAATAGGATAAATGTGATCCATACAACAAGTGATTATCAAGTAATATTTGTGGATACACCTGGTATCCACAAACCTTTGTACAGATTGGGTGAATACATGGTTAAGGCTGCAGTAAGTGCACTTAAAGGTGTTGACCTTGTTTTAACCGTTGTTGATGCTAAACAGGGAATAAGAAAGCCAGAAGAATTTGTTTTTGATTATGTAAATCAGTCTAATACAAAGACTATTGGGGTTATAAATAAGATAGATCTTGTAGATGGTGAAAGGATAAAATCGTTGGAAAAAAAGATGGAAGATGGATTAAAAAATTGTATTTCTATTATAAAGACTTCCGCTGTCACAGGTGAGGGAATAAAAGAACTTTTAGATTTAATAGTGGATAATCTACCAGAAGGACCTCAATATTACCCAGAAGATATGGTAACGGATAGGCCCCTTTCATTTATGGCTTCCGAGATTGTTAGGGAAAAAATTTTTCATTTGACGTACGAAGAAGTACCACATTCCGTTGCGGTTATTGTCGAAGAAATTAAGGAAAGGGAAAATGGGGTTTTGTACATTAGGGCGAATATTTATGTTGATAGGAAAAGTCAGAAGGGAATTATCATAGGAAACAAGGGGAATATGATAAAGAAAATAGGTCAAAATGCACGGCAAGAGATAGAGTATTTAGTGGGTAATAAGGTATTTCTTGATTTGCATGTGAAGGTAAAAGAAAAATGGAGAGATAAAGATTTTATTATCTTAAACGAGATAGGAATGAAAGATGATTTAAGGGGGTGAGTGTATGAACAATTTTGTGTTTTATAATCCAACAAAACTTGTTTTTGGAAAAAATACTGTTGAAAAAATAGGTGAGTATTTAAAGAAAGATAAAATAAAAAAGGTGTTGTTTTTAGCAGGGGGAGGATCTATAAAGAAAAATGGAGTATATGAAAAAGTTGCAAGGGCTTTATTTGAAAGTTCTATCGAAAAAGTAGAAGTTTTGGGAGTTAGACCTAATCCTGTATTGTCCAAGGTAAAAGAAGCATTAGAGGTGGCAAGAAGGGAAAAGGTAGATGCCATTCTTGCAGTTGGTGGAGGTAGTGTGATTGATAGTGCAAAGGCAGTTGCAGCCGGTGTAAATTATGATGGAGATGTATGGGATTTTTACTCTGGAAAGACCAGGGTAAAAGAAGCAATACCGTTGTATACAATACTCACCCTTTCTGCTACAGGAACTGAAATGAACGGGAATAGTGTTGTAACTAACGAAGAAACACTTGAAAAATTTTCATTTAGTTCTATACATGTTTATCCAAAGGTATCAATAGTTGATCCAGAGGTACAATACACACTTCCACCTAATCAAACGGTAAATGGTGCAGTAGATGCTATAAGTCATGTTATGGAATACTACTTTGATGGTACGAGAAACACACAGTTGATAGATAGAGTAGATGAAGGGATTATAAAAACATTAGTTGAAACTACTGAAATTTTACTTGAAAATCCAAAAGACTATGAAGCGCGTGCTAATTTTGCACTTTCAACTACTTTAGCACTAAATGGTATATCTGGTATGGGACATAGTGGTGGAGATTGGTCATCACATGCTATAGAGCATGCTTTAAGTGCACTTAACCCAGAGGTTGCACATGGTGCAGGTCTTGCAGTGGTCTTTCCCGCATGGCTTACTTACGTTAAGGATTTGATTTCGGATAAACTGGTGAGGTTTGGAATGGAAATATTTGGAAGAGAAGACGGTATTAGCGCACTTAAGAGATGGTACAAAAAAATTGGTGCTCCCACTACCTTGAGAGAGTTAGGATTTGAAAGAGAAGATATAGATAAGTTGGTGAATATAGCATCAAAGATGACACCTATGGGAAGGTTAAAAAAATTGATGAAAGAAGATGTAAGGAAGATATTGGAAATTGCATTCTAGTTCCAGCACACGCTGGGACTTTTTTATATGATATAATTATGTTAGCAATTTTTAGAGGGGGTATACGATGAAGGTCTTATACGCACAATCAGGTGGGGTAACAAGTGTAATCAACGCGTCCGCATATGGGGTATTGGACGAGGCACAAAAAGCAGGGCTTGAAGTATATGTGGGAATACATGGTATATCAGGTGTTTTAAGAGAAAATCTATTAAAAATTAATGGAAAAGATATAGAAGGGTTAAAATACACACCTTCTGCGGCTTTTGGTTCATGTAGAAGAAAGTTAAAAACACAAAAAGATATAAATAAACTCTTTGAAATATTTGAAAAGTATGAAATAGAATATTTCTTTTATAACGGTGGTAATGATTCAATGGACACTGCATGGAAGTTGTATACGGAGGCAAAAAAGAGAAATATACCATTAAAGGTCATTGGTGTGCCAAAAACAGTAGACAATGATTTACCGCATACGGATCATTGTCCAGGATATGGTTCTGCGGCAAAGTATATAGCTACTGCCATTATGGAAGCTACACTTGATTTGAGGAGTATGTATGTGGATTCAACTAGGGTATTTGTAATGGAAATTATGGGTAGACACGCAGGGTGGCTTTCTGCTGCGGCAGGGCTTGGGTGGTTAAACGGTATAGGTGCAGATTTAATATTATTTCCTGAAGTGCCATTTAACAAGGAAAAGTTTTTGGAGAGGGTAGATGAGAGTATTAGAAGAAAAGGATATTGTTCAATAGCCGTTTCAGAGGGAATTAAGTATCCAGATGGTTTTTTTGTAGCGGATATGGGTTATACAGATAGTTTTGGTAATAGACAATTAGGTGGTGTGGGGTTTACAATTGCAGGGATGATAAGGTCAGAACTTTCACTTAAGACGCATGTTGCAATACCAGATTATCTACAAAGAAGTGGTAGACACATTGCAAGTAAAACCGATGTAGATGAAGCAGAAGCAGTTGGAAGACAAGCTGTAAAACTTGCACTTGATGGAGTATCCGGGGTTATGGTTACAATAAACAGGGTGAGTAATTCACCGTATAAAGTAGAATATGGTACAGTGGAATTAAATAAAGTTGCAGAGGTAACAAAATATCTTCCCGACGACTTTCACACGGATTTTGAAGTGACTGAAGAGTATATAGAATATGCAAAACCATTAATTGAAGGTGAATTGTTCCCAAAATTTAAGGATGGCCTGCCAGTTTATACCATTTTTAAGGAGGTAGAAGAGTAATCTTTTTTGTAGTTTTTTCGATTTTTCAGGTCATTTTTTCATTTTTTTTGTATTTATTGAAAAAGGCAAAATTTTTGCCTTTTTTGATACCTATTTCTTCTATTTCCCTACTTTTTGAAAGATTTGATATTGTACTTTCTGGGTACGGGGGAGTACATTTAATTTTTGATTCAAATTCATTTTATTTTTTGCTTACCAATATCTCTTGTAGTATTATTGTGTCTTATTTTCTCTACCAAAATGGCAATGAGCATGTGTATTTTTTCTTTTCGCTCTTGCATACAATTTTAAATTTACTCTTTATCTCAAATGACCTGTTTAACATATACGTTATACTTGAAACTTCAACTTTGTTAATTACATTACTTATTCTTTCAAGTGAAAAATTTGAGCAGAAGATAACGGCTATTAAATACATCTTTGCAAGTTCACTTGCGATGAGTTTTTATTTAATAGGAATAGGGATGCACTATTATTCAACTGGAAGTTTTGATATTTCAAATGTAGATGGACTTTCCGGGTACTTGATGAAATTTTCACTTCTTGCAAAGGGTGGTTTTTTTCTATTTGGGCTTTGGCTTCCAGAAGTACATTCAAATTCAGAGCCTGAAATTTCCGCAATGCTTTCAAGCGTGTATACACAATCGGTATTATTTCCACTTTTGAGAATAGGCTTAGATGACCTTTTTTTATTTGGAATAATGGCTTTTTTTTACGGAGTGTTTTTTGCCATTATTTCAAAAGATTTTAAAAAAGTTCTTGCTTACAGTTCAATGTCTCAGCTGGGAATAATGATTCTAAATCCTCTTTTTACACCTGTTTATGTGCTTTATCATGGTATATCAAAGAGTATTTTGTTTTTGAGTACAAGGTATGTTAAAAGAGATTTATCCGAAAAAAGGGAAGTTCCCGTTTTCTTGTTTTTGGCTTTATTAATTTCTTTATTATCTATCTCTGGTTTTTCATTTACCGCTTTAGGATATGTTAAATCAAAACTTTTTGTGGAAAATTTTAAATATTTTAAATATATTGTAAGTTTTCTTAGCGCTGTTTATGCGGGGAAAGTTTTAAAGCTAAGGGTTGTATTCTCAAAAAGGCATATACTTTTGTTTTTATTTTCGATTTTTTTGATTTATCCATATTTTAACGTTATTTCATCTCTATTTGTAGTTTTAGGGTTGATATTTGGGTATTTTTTAAAGATTTATTTTGATTTTTCCATTACCACTGAATCCATTTTAACGTTTATGGTATTTTCAATTTCATTTTTTACTTTGCTTGGAGGAAGGTTATGGTAGATTTTATAGCACCATTTTTGATCATATTTTTATCAATTTATGGTCTTTTGTTCAAAAAGCATATAATTTCAAAAATAATAGCGCTTGATGTGTTAAATACGGGAATTGTTTTCTTGTTTGTAGTTATTGCGTCAAAAATTGGAAATGCGCCTCCTTTAAAGGGAAGTGGAAATTACGTAGATCCATTTCCACAAGCGGTTATAATAACATCTATAGTTATTGGGTTTGCCACAATTTCACTGCTTCTTTCAATTACCATGATTGTTGTGGAGAAGAAAAGAAAAAAGGATTTAAATGAAATTGAAAAAGAGTAATGTGGATAACACGTTACTTTTTGTGTATAATTTAAAGTGGAATTATTTCCAAAGGAGGTAGGATTTATGAAAAAATTTATATGTATTCTTTTGATTTTTTCCGTTTTGAATTTTTCAGCAGTTTTAGTTAAAGATGATAAGGTTGTATTTACTTTTAAAGAGGCGGTAGATGCAAAAGTTGTATACCTTGCAGGAACTTTTAATAATTGGTCTTCAAGTTCCATTGCAATGGAAAAAGAGGAGGGTGTATGGAAGATTTCTTTAAAATTAGAGCCCGGTACGTATCAGTATAAATATGTAATTGATGGAAAGAATTGGAAGGAAGACCCAGAAGCACCGGGATATGTAGATGATGGATTTGGAGGGAAAAATGGTATTTTTACTTTAGTTGAAAAAGATGGGAAATTAGTGGTTTTAAAAGGCGAGGAAAAGAAAGAGAATAAAAAAGAGGTAAACAAGAATTTTGATCCAAAAAAGATGTTTGTAGATGATGAAGGATATGTTGTGATACGTTTTGAGCATAAAGGTGCAGATTATGTAACGATAGCGGGTAATTTTAATAAGTGGAATGCAGAAGAGACCGAATGTTATGAAGTTGACGATGGTGTTTGGGAAGCCGTTTTAGAATTAAGTGAGGGAGATTATCAGTATAAATTTGTGGTAAATGGTACAAATTGGGTTACTGATCCCAATGCACCTGCCTTTGTAGATGACGGATTTGGTGGGAAAAATGGATTTTTCCAGGTTTATAAAAAAGATGGAAAATTAACAGTTGGATTAAAATGAAAAAAGCCTCTCTATTGAGAGGCTTTTTTTTCACTTTTCATTTTATACATGAGATCATCTGCGGTTCTTATTGATTGTTTAAGGGAACCTTCAATATTTGTTATTCCCCACGAAAAAGTTGGAGAAAGCTCCGAGGATTTGTTAAATTCATTGTGAATTTTTTTGATGAGTTTTTCTGCTTCTTTTTTTGTGGAATTTTTTAAGATAATTAAAAATTCATCTCCCCCCATACGTACAAATATATCCGAAGATTTTAAGTTGCTTTTAATTATACTTGAAAGTTTTTTTAGTATTTCATCCCCTTTGTCATGCCCATATGTATCATTTATATATTTAAATTTGTTGAGATCTATAAATATCAATATATCGTTTTTTTCTAGTTTTATATTTCCTAAAAAACCCCTATTACATGCTCCTGTTAGGGGATCAATCAGACTTCTTGCATATATTACATTTAATTCGTGAATCTTTTCTTTGTATTCTAGTATAATACTTGAGGCAAAGCTTAAAAATAACGATATAATTCCAAATGGTGAAAGCATTCTGAACGGAAGATTAAAGAAAAGTACTATACTATCAAATATAATTGTTATTGCAAAAAGGCTTGCGAACGTTACGTTTTGCGAGACATATGACTTTACGATTTTGTACAAGATAAATATACCATTGAGTATTAATATAGGGGATATGAAAATCGTAAGAGTTTTTAATTGTTGAGGTGTGACTGTAAAGAGTGGTAATATACTTGCCAGAATATTTAAGTACGAGAATCTTTTTGTATTTTTTTGTATTGTTGAAAAATTATATAAATCGATCCCGCGTATTAAAAACGTAAATGAGAGATAAGCACAGGAAATAAATAATTTCCTAAGTGGATAGAAAAAGTGTTCGAAGCTAATAACATCCAATAACCATATAATTGCCAAAAAACTAGAAAACGCAAAATATTTATACGCTTTTTGTCTAGTTATTCCGGTGTTTTTCGAAAGTAAATACAAAAGAAAACCCAATGTTGAAATAAGACCAATTGAAATATTTAAAAAGTTGTCGGTTAGGAACTTCAAAATAGAATATTTCCATATTTCTGATTCGTTTATAAAAAAGAACTTTCCAAGACCTATTGAATAAACTCCTGAAATTTCCAAAGTAAGAACATCTACACCCTTTGGTATAGGTATCAAAAATGGAGTATACCACGTACGTCCAGATTTTCCAAGACCAAATGTAAATATTGGAAAATTGTTGTTTTTAATGGAAAAAGAAGAACCTTCTATGAATGGAAAAAATACGTATTTTGAATTTTTAGGTACGGGTATTTGAAAGGATATAGTTTTAAAGGCCTTTAGTATAATAACTTTTGGTAAAGTTGTATTATTTATTCTAGAAATTTCAATGCCTTTTGGATTGCCAAGAGAATAAAATATATAAAACAAGATTAAAAAGATAAAAAGAGTATATAGAAAGTACTTTAAATAAAATTTAATCATTTAAATCCCTCCAAAAGTATTTTAGCATAATTTGACACATTTTTTTAGATGTAATATAATATAAGGTAGAATAACGGGGTGTAGCGCAGTTGGCTAGCGCGCTTGCATGGGGCGCAAGAGGTCGCTGGTTCAAGTCCAGTCACCCCGACCAGTTGGCCGGTTTTACCGGCCATTTTTTAAATATTCAATACTGCAGGTTAAGGGAATTCGGTGAAAATCCGAAGCTGCCCAGCAACCGTAACCGGGAACGAAATCTGCAAATGCCACTGGGTAAAACCTGGGAAGGTGCAGAGAGTAGGATGATCCGGGAGCCGGGAGACCTACCTGTAGTAAATGATATTTCCCAATTGCTAGGGCAATGTGGGAAAAGTTTGTTTTATTTTGGGGGGATAAAGGGTGGTTATTTTAGTAACTGGTGGGGTTAAATCTGGAAAAAGTAGTTTTGCGCTTGAACTCTCAAGACGTTACAAGAAAAAAGCATTTATTGCAACAGGAGTTCCTTTTGATGAAGAAATGAGAAATAGGATAAACCGTCATAAAAGCGAAAGAAAAGGCTTTGACACCTTTGAAGAACCTGTTGAAGTAGATAAAGTAATTGAAAGTTTAAATGGAAAATATGAATTTGCTATTTTGGATTGTATTACCACGTATCTTGGAAATCTTTACTATTACAAGAAAGATATAGAAAATTATTTAGAAAAATTTTTAAAAAGTATTAAAAAAGTTGATTATACATTGGTTTGTGTTACGAATGAAGTGGGGTGGGGAATAATTCCAGAAAACAAACAAGTAAGAGAATATGTAGAAAGACTAGGACTTTTAAATAAAGATATTGTAAAGATAGCACAAAAAGTCTATTTGATGGTATCGGGGATAGGGGTGGAATTAAAGTGAAGTTAGGAACTACTTCTTGGCTTTTTCCAGGCACTTATCTTGAAAATGTAAAAGTTATAGCAGATAAGGTGGATTTTGTGGAATTTTTGGTGTTTAGCTGGGATACAAATACAAAGAATATTTTTTTGAACGAAATAGAAGATTTAAAGGAAATAGCAGAAGAATTTAATCTTGAGTATAACGTTCACTTACCAACAGATTGTATTTTTAACGTTGAAAAAGCCTTTTGTTTTTTTGAAAATAGTAGATTGGAAATTTCAAATTACATCGTACATCCGTTAGATGGTATAGAGGTGTTTTTAAAAAAATCTGAGAAGATATTAGTTGAAAATTTGAAAGAAGATATTTTTTTACACGATAGGACAGTTTTTGACATAGGACATCATTTGCTTGGGACAAAGGTTACGGAGAATTTTTTAAAAAATTCAATAGAATACCATGTCATGGGTGTTTCAAATGGGAAAGACCATCTTAAATTGGACAAAGATACTTTGGAAGTAGTAAAGAAAAAGTTGAAATATTCACCAAATTTAGAGTATGTGTGTTTTGAAGTATTTGACTTAAGAGATTTTTTGCATTCACTAACTCTTTGGAGGGATAGTTTTGATTTATGATTTTTTACTTTCGTTGGCGTTTATATCTAGGATTCCAATTAAAGTTAGATATTCTGAAAGAAGGATGAAAAACATTCCCGGGTATTTCCCACTTGTGGGATATATTCCCGGGATTATTTTTTTCTTAGGGGGTTATTTTGAAAATTTTTTTGTTAAAATAATTTTCTTAATTTTGGGATATTATTTTTTTGATCTCTTTCATTTTGATGGATTTTTGGATACAATAGATGGCTTTTTGAATCAATCAAATAAGGAGAAACGACTTGAAATAATGTCTAAAGGAGACGTTGGGGCTTTTGCCGTGTTTTTTGGGGCATTGTATATTGTTATATTTTGGAATCTGTATTTTACACTTTCACCAACTTTCTTTTTTTACTCTTCGGTGTTTGGAAGGTATGCTATGGTTTCGTTGATGGCTTTTTCAAAACCTGCCAAAGAAAAAGGACTTGGTGCTATATTTTATCCATTTGAAAGGAAAAATTTAATTTATTCAACCGTGTTTTTAATGCCTTTATTGTTTATCATAAAATACTTTGTCGTGTCGTTTTTTATTACTTTTTTATTTTCCTATTTTATGAGCATTATATCTAAAAAAAAGATAGGTGGTATTACAGGGGATGTTTTGGGGGCAACTTGTATTATAACAAGTGAGTTACTCTTAGTGATTTTGGGGGTGATATAGTGGTATTAATGATCCAGGGGACTGCTTCAAACGTTGGAAAGTCTATTATTTCCACAGCTTTATGTAGATATTTTACAAAAAAAGGTTTAGATGTAGTGCCGTTTAAGGCGCAAAATATATCCTTAAACAGTGTGGTAAGTAAAGAAGAAGGAGAGATGGCAGTTGCTCAATATGTCCAAGCAGTTGCTTGTAATAAAAAGCCTAGTGTATTAATGAATCCCATACTTTTAAAGCCAGATGTAGATGGTGTTCAATTAGTAGTAAATGGAAAGCCAATAAAAAATGTGGAAAGTAAAAAGTATATGTATTCAGATAAAGAATGGATTTTAGATCAAGCATTAAAAGCATTGTACAAGTTGTTGGAAAAACATGAGTTGGTAATAATTGAAGGTTCTGGAAGTGCAGCTGAAATAAATATAAAGGATATTTCAAATATGGCGATTGCAAAGGCGGTAAATGCACCGGTGATTTTGATATCTAATATTGAAATGGGTGGGGCGTTTGCACAGATAGCAGGTGCTATGGTGTTATTTGGTAAGTTTGAAAAAAGCATTGTTAAGGGCTTTATTTTTAACAAGTTTAGAGGGGATAAATCTGTTCTTGGGGACTCTCCCAAAAAATTTGGTGAAAGGTTTAATTTAAAATATTTTGGAACAGTGGAATACTTTAAACACTATCTTCCTGAAGAAGACCTGTTTTTTGAAAAAGAGGGAATTGGTGATTTAAAAGTGGATATTTTAAAACTTCCTCATATTTCAAATTCTTTTGAATTTGAACCTTTATTTTTAAATACAAATGCAAAATTTGTTGAAAACATTCGTGAAGATGTGGATTTAGTTATAATTCCCGGAACAAAGTCAACTATCTTTGATTTAGAATGGATAAAACAAAGGAAAGATCAAATAAATGGAGCACTTTTAAATGGAGCCTTTTTACTTGGAATATGTGGTGGATATCAGATGTTGGGAAAAAAGATTGTATACAATGGTAAATGCTATGAGGGATTGGGATACTTAAACTTAAAAACAATTTTCTTAGAGACAAAAATTTTGAGGAATATAGTTGCAAAGGAAATGCTTTTTAATACGGATATAGAGGGTTTTGAAATTCACCATGGAAGAACAATATCGCATGAGAGTCCTTTTTTGTTATACGATAACGGAAAATTAGATGGAGCTATTAAGGGAAGGATATTTGGAGGCTATACACATAATTTGTTTAAAAATAAAGAATTTTTGAAAAAGTTTTTAAATTACATTAGAAAAAATAGAGGGTATAATACAAAAGATTTGTCATTGTTTACGCTTGAAGAAGAAATAGATAGGGTAAGTGATTACATAATAGGGCAGATAGATATAAAGGAGATAGAAAATGTTATTGGTCTTTAGTTTGTTGGTGGATTTAGTTTTGGGTGAGTTTCCAAGTATTATTCATCCAGTTATTTACATGGGGTTTTTAGGAAAAAGAGTAGAAAAGATGAAAAATTTTAGATTTTTTTGGGGAATGTTTTCTTTATTATTAGAGCTATTTTTTTGGTTTTTTGTTTGTAGATTAACTATGAAAGTTAGTGAATTTTTTGGTATATATTTTCTTTCGTCGACTTTTTCTATAAAGGCTTTGTATAGACATGTGGAACGGTGTAAAACAGACGATGAGAAGGTTTTAAAAAGACACGTATCTTTTATTGTCAGTAGAGATGTTTCAATGCTTAACAAAAATCAGCTGTACTCTGCTGCACTTGAAAGTCTTTCTGAAAATATTTCAGATAGTATAGTAGCACCGTTATTTTATTATTTGCTCTTTGGTGTTTGTGGTGCACTGATTTATAGGGTAGTTAATACGTATGATGCACTTTTTGGATATAGAACAAAAAGATACGAATGGTTTGGAAAATTTGCTGCAAGATGCGATGATATCTTGAACTTTATACCAGCAAGATTAACAGCCCTTCTTATTGTTCCATTTAATTTTAAATCTATTTTATATCTAAAAAAATACAGAAAAATAAAAATAAATGCAATGTATCCCATGGCGGCTTTTGCTGGTGTGTTAAATTTGGGATTTGAAAAGGTGGGAGTTTACAAACTTGAAGGAAAAAAAGTGGAGAGAGAAGATATAGATAGAGGATTAAAGTTGTATAAAAAGGTGGTATTTGTATGGATAATTTTAATAATGGTCATGGAGGTATTAAAGAAAAAGATATATTAGATTTTTCAATTTCTGTTAATCCTTTGAGGTTAAGTTGGATAGAAAAACTTCCGTTTGAAAACCTTTTTAGATATACATATATACAATGGATTGAAGAAAAGTTTTATAAACATTTTAATGGAGTTGTTGTGGCTGGTGCAACTGAAGCATTTCACATAGTTGGATATCATATTTTGAATGATGCGTATGTAATAATACCACGTCCAAACTATCTAGATTATTTTAAAGTTGCAAAATTTTCATCAAAATATATAGATAGTCCTTGGTATTTTGTAAAAAAGAAGTTTGATTTAAATATTTTGGAGGAAAGTATAAAATGTGGAAAAAGAAAAAACAAAAAAGTTGCGGTGTTTTTAGGGAACCCAAACAATCCTACAGGTATTTATCAAGATCTGCATGAATTGATTAAATTAAATGAAGATGTGATTTTTATTATCGATGAAGCATTTATTGATTTTGTTGGAAAATGCGTGGATATAGATTATGAAAATGTTGTAAGAATAAGGACTTTTACAAAGTTTTTTGGAATACCAGGTATTAGGGTAGGATATGTGATTTCTAAAAAATTCGAGAACATTTTCAAAAGGTATAGGATGGAGTGGGGAGTAGGTGGAATGGGATATACCTTTTTGGAAAAATTGTTGGATAATTTAAAAGGTTTGAAGGATTTTACTTTAAAAACACATGAGTTTATAGTTGCTCAAAAAAAACTTTTTGAAGATTTTATATACGTTAAATCAGATGCAAATTATTTTTTGATTGATGTGAAAAATGTAGGGAAATTTTTAAATTTTTCACTTGAAAATAAAGTTTATGTTAGAGATGCAAGAAACTTTGGATTAAATTTGGTACGTGTTGGAATAAAAAATAAGGAAGATAATAAAGTGCTTTTAAATACTTTAAAGAAATGGAGGGATATTTGTGATTCACGTTTATACAGGAAATGGTAAGGGAAAGACAACAGCTGCTTTTGGCCTTGCACTTAGAGCGGCATGTGCTGGAAAAAAGGTTTTTGTAGGTCAATTTGTAAAGGGAATGGAATATAGTGAATTAAAGGTACCAGAGTATATTCCAAACATAACGGTGGAACAATTTGGAAGAAATTGTTTTATTTTTAATAAGCCAACAAAAGAAGATATAGATGCAGCACAAAATGGATTTAAAAGGATAAAAGAAATAGTAAATGAATATGACGTGGTAATATTAGATGAAATAAATATTGCCATTTATTACAATTTAATTAGTGTAGATGAGGTTTTAAAATTTTTAAAAGAAATAAAAGATGTAGAAATAGTGTTAACTGGTAGGTATGCACCAAAGGAGTTTATTGATATAGCAGACCTTGTAACGGAAATGCGCGAGATAAAACATTATTACAAAAAAGGTATAAAAGCAAGAAAAGGAATAGAATTTTAATTGGAAATATTTCCATTAAAATGCAAGAAAATAGCGAGTATATGTTGTTTTATAAAATAATTTACATTTTTTATTATTCAAATTTTTATGATATTATTTTACACGTCAACTTTTTAAAAGGGGGGATTTTTAGATGAAAAAAGTTTTATGGGTATTGTTAGCTTTGGTTGGATTTTTATTTTTTGGTTGTATGAATTCTGTGGGGAAAAGTATACCTGATCCATTTAGTTATTTGCAGGGAAAGAGATTGGAAGATATTAGCAAGGTATCAGCAAAAGCTACAGGATATGCAACTGTTTACGGTACTGTAAAGCTTCCAGATGGTACCTATGCACCTAATTTTTTGGTTAGTGACAAACTTTTAAAATCAAAAGGTGTGGAGTATGTTGAAGGAGAGTATGTGGTTTATACAGAAGGTAGCCTGAGTATTTTATCCAAAATGGGGATTTCTGTAGAAAGAACTTATGATGTTAGAGAAAATGGAAAACAAGGTCATATTTTGGTGATAAAAGCAGATAAAATGCAGGCAGAAGCGTTAAAGAAAATTTCCGGTGTAAAATATGTAGAGCCCAATTATATTTATAGAGCATACGCCGTTCCAAATGATACGTATTACAGTTATCAGTGGCATTATGATGCGATTAACCTTCCAAAGACTTGGGATGTTATAAAGAGCGCAAATGTGATTGTTGCAGTTGTGGATACAGGTGTAAGTTTTACACATCCAGATTTGCAAGGTATATTTGTACAAGGGTATGATTTTGTGGATAATGACTCTGATCCAACGGATCCTGCACAAGATGTAAGTCATGGTACACATGTTACTGGTACAATTGCCGCTTTGAGTAATAATGGAAAAGGTGTAGCAGGCGTCAATTGGGGAGGATATGGAATTAAGATAATGCCCATAAGGGTATTGGGGGCAGATGGTTCTGGAACTCTTGATGCAGTTGCACAAGGTGTAAGATATGCAGCAGATCACGGTGCAAAGATAATCAATATGAGCCTTGGTGGAGGAGGAGATTCTCAAATTTTGAAAGATGCAATTCAGTATGCGTACAATAAAGGAGTTACAATTATTTGTGCGGCGGGTAATGAAAATGGCCCAGTATCGTATCCGGCAAGATACCCAGAGACAATAGCGGTAAGTGCAGTTAGATATGATCTTCAAAGGGCACCATATTCAAATTACGGTCCAGAAGTTGATGTTGCAGCACCGGGTGGAGATACAAGTGTAGATCAAAACGGTGATGGATATGCAGACGGAGTGTTAAGTACAACTTGGACACCAAACAACGGGGATACGTATATGTTCTTGCAGGGAACATCAATGGCTGCCCCACATGTTGCAGGTGTTGCAGCATTGTTATACGCTTCAGGAAAGACCACACCAGAGGAAATAAGATCAGCATTAAAAAATACGGCAAAGGATTTAGGACCAACTGGTGAGGATGATTACTATGGTGCAGGTTTGGTAGATGCATATGCTGCAATAAATTACAATGGAGGGGAAAGTGCGCCAAATCCGAATCCTCAACCATCTAATATTGAAACAAAAGTTTTTGTGTTGAGGTATGATTTTTGGTCTGGACGATATTATGTGGTAAGTGAAATGGGAAGTATTTCAAATGGTCAATATACATTAAATTCTGTAACACCAGGATATTATTCATATGTATGTGCATGGAGAGATTACAACAACAACGGAACAATAGATACAGGAGATTACTTTGGATATAAAGGTACATATACATTCTACAGTAATAGATCGTACAGGATAGATCTACAAATGTCCGTAGAACAATAAAAGATGAAACCCCCGGTATATCCGGGGGATTTTTGATTTAATGATAATTATTTTGGTTTTTTACCGTTTATAAATCTTACTTCGCCTTCACTTTTTAGAGGAATTGTTTTGTATTTCAAATTGTGGTGAGAAATTATCTTTCTCAATGTCTTTGTTTTAGAGCGCATTACTATTGATTCTGTTATTGCTACATTTTTTGAATATTTAACACCTCTTAAAAGATCGCCATCTGTTACGCCTGTTGCCGCAAATATTACATTATCACTTTTTATTAAATCATCTGTTTTATACACTTTGTCAAGGTCATAGCCTTTTTCTGTTAATTCATTTCTTTCTTTTTCGTCTATTGGCCAAAGTTTTATTTGAATTTCTCCACCCAAGGACTTTAATGCAGCCGCCGCTAGAATGGCTTCAGGTGATCCTCCTATTCCAATATATATATCCACATAACTTTCTGGTAGTGCAGTTGCAATAGCCGCTGCGATATCTCCGTCGCTTATTAGTTTTATTCTAGCGCCTACTTTTCTTACTTCTTCAATTATTTCTCTATGTCTATCTCTGTTTAATATTACAACTGTAAGTTCGGAAATATCTATGTTTAAAATAGCCGCAGCAACCCTTAAATTTTCACGTATAGATGCGTTTATATCTAACTTTCCTGCAAGTTCTGGCCCAACGGCAAGTTTGTAAGAGTAAAACGTTGGCAGGTATTCAATTGCTCCCCTATCTGTTGCAGCCATAACACTTATTGCGTTTGGAAGTCCGTATGCAACTAACCTTGTTCCATCGACAGGATCAACAGCTATATCGAGCTCTGGTGTATTCTCTTCCCAATTTCCCACTTGCTCTCCTATGTATAACATGGGTGCCTTGTCTTTTTCTCCTTCGCCAATAACCACGACACCTTGCATATCTATGTAATCTAACATTCCTCTCATTGCATCACTAGCCATTTTGTCCACCATTTCTTTATTTCCTCTACCTAAGTATCTGCTAGACATTAGTGCGGCTGCTTCTGTTACCCTTACCAACTCCAGTGTTATTTCCTTGGAAAGTCCCGACATTTTTACACCCCCACGTGTTTTATTTACAGGATAATTATAGCATTGCGTAAATGAAAAGTAAAATATTGTATACATATGGTTAATTATGTTTTTTTCAAATTTTTTTTTATAACCATTATTCAAGAGCTTTCATAGCCGTTTTGTAATCTATTTCGATCCAATCACCTTTTTTTAAGTTAAAATCATATAGATTTAGATTTCCTATTCTTATTCGTTCTATTTTTTTGTAAAAAAGACCTAAAGATTTTAGTAGTAATTTTACTTCATGATATTTACCCTCTGTAATTATTATAGATATTAAATTGTTATCTATCTCTTTAATTATTGCAGGTTTAAAAGATCTGCCGTTTTTCAAGGTGATACCTTTTTTTGCCTTTTTAATCATTTCAACTGTGAGCATACCATTGATTTCCACAAGGTATTCTTTTTCTACGTTATATTTTGGTGAAATTACTTTGTGTGTAAATTCACCATCATTTGTTATTAATAGTAATCCTTCTACATCTTTATCAAGTCTTCCTGCAATATGAAGATTTTCAACGTAAGGATGTGTGATAAATTCGAATATGTTTCTCTCGTATTCGGATTTACTTGAAGTATATCCAGATGGCTTGTTAAATATTATATAAACTTTGTGGTATGGAGTTATTGTTTGGTCATTTACTTTTATTATATCGTTGTAATTTACCTTAAATTCTGGATTTTTGATTATTATTCCATTTACGGAAACTATTCCTGCTTTAATAATTTTTTTTACGTCTTTTCTAGAACCAACTTTTGCATTTGCCAAAAACTTATCTAGACGCATTTTTAATCGCCTCAATTACTTTTAGTACTCTATAATTTTCTTTTACATCGTGAACCCTTATTATCTCAACACCTTTTAGTGCACAATATGCCGTGATTGCAAGAGTACCTTCTAAGCGTTCTTCAACTGGAAGATCAAGAATCATTCCTATCATGGATTTTCTACTTGCACCGATTAATAAAGGAAAGCCAAGTTTTTTAAATTCATCTAGATGTTTTAAAATTAGAAGATTGTCTATAAGTCTTTTGCCAAAGCCAATACCTGGATCAATTATAATTTTTTGTATACCACGGTTTTGGGCGAATTTTATTCTTTCTTCAAAAAAAGAGTAAATTTCTTTTATGGTATCTTTGTAATATGGATTTTTCTGCATATTTTTGGGAGTACCTTTCATGTGCATTAGTATTACTGGACAGTTATATTTTTTTACAACACTAGCCATGTTTTCGTCAAATCTAAGTGCACTTATATCGTTTACTATGTCGGCACCAACCTTAAGACTCTCTTCTGCAACTTTTGATTTGTAGGTGTCAACTGAAACAACTATATCAAAATTTCTCTTTATAAGTTCGATAGCTGGAACAACTCTATTTAGTTCTTCTTCTTCAGATACTTCTTCTGCACCGGGTCTTGTGCTTTCACCACCTACATCGATTATTTTTGCCCCATTTTTGATCATATTATCCACTGTTTCTAGTAGTTTATCCTTGTTTATCCGACTTTTTGGGTAAAAAGAATCTGGTGTTACATTGATTATTCCCATGATTTTGGTATCATTAAAATTCATTTTATCCCCTCCTTTTCTAATTTAATTATATAGAAAAATATTAATTGGTAAAGGATTATTTTGGGTTATAATATGATAAAGAAGGAGGGGGTTATATGAGTTTATTTGATCTTGGTGATATTAAAACAGTTAAAATTTCACAACCGATATTTTTGAAAGGGAACAACGAAAAAGGTATTTTGTTAATACATGGATTTACAGGAAGCCCACATGATATGACGTATCTTGCAAAGAGTTTGAATGAGGAAGGTTATACTGTTATGGTACCACGTCTTCCTGGACATGGGACATCTTCTTTAGACTTTTTAGAAAGTAATTGGAGAGATTGGCTTAGAAGGTCTTTAGACAGTTACTTTGATTTAGCTGGTTTGTGTAAAGATGTGTATGTAGCAGGACTTTCCATGGGAGGAGTGTTAACTTTAGTTTTAGCAAGTATAGTTAATCCAAGAAAAGTTATTTCTATTGCAGGTGCTATTTTTACCACGGAAAAAAGAATAGCTTTAACACCTATAATTTCACTCTTTACAAAAAAAGTTAAGAAAGAAGGGTACGGTGAAAAGTATGATAACGAGGATTTGAAATATTTATCTAAGGAGTACTGGTCGTATAATTGGCCACTTCAAGCAAAACACTTGTATAAATTGATGAAAATAGCAAGGAAAAGATTGAAATTTATAAAATCGGATATACTTATACTGGCATCGGAAAAAGATAAAGTAGTACCTTTGAAGGCAGCTCATTATATCTACAAAAACGTTTCATCAGAACGGAGAAAATTAGAAGTATTTAAAGAATCAGGACATGTGATGACGAATGATATTGAAAAGGAAAAGGTTGCCGAAACGATAATAAACTGGTTAAAAGAGTAGTGTTACCACCATCTGTTTATACGTTTCTTTTCTATTTTTAATTTTTTTAGCATAAATGCACTTTCTATCTTTGCATTTTCGTATATTCTTTGAGTAGGTCTTCTTGCTATTATGTTGAGTACGTTAAACATAAATATAGTAGGTGAAACATATTTTCGTGTTCTTATAGTTGCAAATATAAATATAGCTATCATTCTTAGTATTCCTTCTATGACAAAGTATATCTGAATACCAAATATGTGATAATTATTTATGTAAAAATTGTATTGGTTAAATATTGATGCAAAGTATCCGCCAAGTATAGAACCAATAAGTCCACCAAGTCCCCCAAAAAAACCAAAAACGGCAAAATACATGGGGGACATTCTTTTTGCCGTTTCCATTGGCAAAATTAACAGTGATATATTTATAGCTGCCCATCCAACACCTGATATTATTGCATCAAGGGTCATTGCAAAAGGCCAATGTTGTTCGTTCATTAATATCCAGATAATAGGAGTAACAGAGACAAACGAAAGCCCTAAAATCATAACGGTTTTATTCCCGTATTTATCACTTATCTTTCCCCAAACAAAGTAAAAAATCATGGAAATTAGAGTCATTGCAATGGTTGCATAACTTATGTAAGTCATGGATATTTTTAGATTTTTTAGTTGGTGGTATGAGAAAAAGGGAGCGGTTAGTAAAAGGATAAAATTCCAGTACATGTTTGCAAAAGAAAGTTTCATAAAGTTTTTTTCTTTAAAAACTTCTTTTATTTCACTTAAAGTTCCCAAACTTTTTACAGGGGGGTCATCTACGGGAATTAAGGATAAAAGTGCAAGTAGATTTCCTATTAGAGTAATTAAAATAACGTATACAAAATTAAAAGGAGCAGATACGTTGTCTATTATGTATGAAAAAACGTAAAATATTATAAGTGTGGAAAAAGATATTAAAACACTTCTAATACCAAAATATTTTCCCCTTTTATTTGATGGGATTATATCTGAAACAAGCGAAGACCACGTGTTTCCCGCAAGGGATGTAAAAGCTTGAGAAATTGCAAAAATTGTTATTAATATTAAAGGGTATTTGTTATTTGTTAATACTGAAATTAGTACAACAATCCATAAAAATTTAAAGGAGTTGAAGACTGCAAGTAATTTTTTTCTGTATTTAAATTTTTCTATTATGTATGGCGTTACTATTTGTAGTAGTTGGAAGACCATGGGAAAAGCAGCTGTAATCCCAAGTAGAATTTCGTTAAATTTGAAATACAAAGCAAGTGCTGTAAATACAACACCTTGGGTAAGTAAAAAATAAAAGTTTGAAAATATACCTTCTAAAATTAAAAATTTTTCGTTTTTATTCAACCTTTTATAACCCCCAAAGGTACTAATTTGGCTACTTTTTTGGAAAGTCTTAATTTGTCCACTATTTCCACTACTTTATCTATATCTTTGTAAGCATTTGGTGCTTCTTCTATTATAGTTTTTTTGGATTTACTTTTTAATATTATACCCTTTCTTTCAAGATTTGAAAGTATATCGTTTAGTTTTAATTTTTTTAAGGCTTGCCTTCTGCCAAGAATTCTTCCTGCTCCATGTGCAGTAGAAGAAAATGCAAAGTTTTCGTTTGTTCCTACTAAGATATACGAGGAGGTTCCCATATCACCAGGGATTATAACTGGTTGACCTATGTCTTTGTATTTTTCAGGTAGTTCTTTTTGACCAGGGCCAAGAGCCCTAGTTGCTCCCTTTCTATGGACTATAACTTTTTGACCATCGTGAATTTCAACTTTTGCTATATTGTGTACTACATCATATACCAGATATAGTTTTGAAATATCAGAAAAAGCCTTTCGAACAAGATGTGTGATTATTTGTCTGTTTGAGAATGCAAAATTTGCGGCACAGTTCATTGCAGAATAATACTTTTGACCAATTTCACTTTTAAATTGAGCATAGACAAGTTGTTTATCTGGAAGATCGATATTTAAATTTCTCATTAGTTTAATGTAATCCGTTGCAACTTGATGACCAAATCCCCTACTTCCCGTATGGATCATTACAGTGATTTGTCCTTCAAAAAGTCCTAATACATTTGCTATTTTTTTATCGTATATTTCTTCTACTTTTTGAATTTCGATAAAATGATTTCCAGCGCCTAAAGTACCTAACTCTTCTTTGCCTCTTTTGTAGGCAGTGTCTGATACGTCTAACATATTTGCGGGTAATAATGTGCCGTTGTTTTCTATAAAATTTAAGTCTTCTTCATAACCAAAACCTAGTTCGATAACTGCTTTTGTGCCATTTTCTATTATTTTTTTAAAGAGTTTTTTTTCAAATTTTTTTGAAGTTGAACCAAGTCCTACGGGTACTAATTTGTATATCTTTTCTAAAACTTTTTGTATGTGTTTTGAAATTTCCTTGTATGTAACTTCACTTTTTAATAGTCTAACGCCACAATTTATATCAAACCCCACACCTCCTGGGCTTATAATTTCTGAAAATGCCGCAACACCACCAATTGGAAATCCATATCCCCAATGTATGTCGGGCATTGCATATGCAGCTTTCACTATACTTGGTAAAGATGCAACATTTTTGAGTTGTTCAATAGCTTCAGATATGTCATTTAAACTATCTGTAAGCACAAAGGCATCGACTTTCATCTTTCCGCTCTTTTTTATCCTATACATATTTATCACCCCAAAGTTTTATTACTTCTTTTTCCAAAAAAAATTCATTAATTTCGTTTGTAATGAATTCTTTTATTATCTTTGCCGGTCTGTTTGATAAGATTAAAATTCTATCTGAAAGTGAAATAGCCTCTTTTATGTCGTGGGTTACAAGTATAGTGGTTATCTTTCTATTTTTTATTTGTGCGTTAATATCATTTATTAACTTCCACTTTATATGTATATCAAGCGAAGAAAAAGGTTCATCCAAGAGTAGAATTTCTGGTTTTACAATTAGTGCGCGTGCAAGATTTATTCTTTGATTCATTCCACCACTTAACTTTGCCGGGTAGTAATCTTTGAATTGAAATAAATCAAGTGAAATTAGAACTTCCTTTATCTTTTGGTCATCTTTTCCCACAAATTTAAGATTTTCATATACCGTTTTCCAGGGAATTAACCTCGGTTCTTGAAATATGTATCCTACTTTTTTAAAGCTTTTTTTTACTTTTCCGCTGTATTTTTCAAGACCTGCTATAATCCTTAGTAGTGTGGTTTTACCACATCCCGAAGGACCTAAAAAGGTGATTTTTTCTCCTCTTTTAATTTTAAATTCGATGTTTTCTAAAACTTTTAGACTTCCAAAACTTTTATTTAGGTTTTCAATCTTTAATATCATATAATATCACCTTTTTAGTTAGGAATTTAATAGCTCTTTCGGTTGATATTCCAAGTATCACGGCTATTATAGTCAGAGCATAAACTTTTGGAATGTTTACATATTGTCTTGCCCATGATATTTGTACACCTATTCCTTCTTTTCCAGCAAGGTATTCTGAAACTATTATAACCTTCCATAAGTTACCAGAAACTACTTCAAGTGCGCTTAATAAGAATGGAATAACGGAGCCAAAGTATATATCTTTTATAATTTTTTTCTTTGAAACATTATATATTTGAGCCATTTCCAATAATTTTTTATCTGTGTTTCTCACACCGTGTGCAACTGAAAAAGTAACGTTAGGTATGAGGGATAACACGGTGATGATTATTGGTCCTGTAATACCAATTCCCCATATAAATATTACAAGCACTAACCAAGATATTATTGGTACAGATTGAGATATTGTAAATATAGGTCTTAGTAACTCAAAGCATTTTTCACATATCCCCATTACAAAACCGAATATAAAACCCAATAATAATGTAAAAAAAAGTGCAATAAATCCTTTTAATAGTGTAGAATATATGGAATTCCAAATGCTTTTAGAAAATATAAGTGTAATAAAAATCCTCCCTACTTCCAGTGGAGTAGGGAGTATTAAAGATGAGTTTATAACCAAGGCTAAAAAATACCAAATAATCAAGAACAAAACAAGTCCATATGCAAATTTCATTTTAGATAAAATCCTTCGTCTGGAATTTTCGGTATCCCCTCTTTATAAAGGTTATGCATCGTTTCGAGAAATTTTGAGACTTCATCTTTGCAATCAGACACGTATTTAAATTGTGTTCTTTCAAGTGATTTTTTGAGAATGGGTTTTGGAATTGGTAAATACTTGCTTGTAATTTCAAGACTTTCATCTACATGAGTATTTGCGTATGAAACACTTTCTTTGAATATTTTTTCCACTTCAAGTATGGTATTTTTGTACTTTGAAATATCACCTATTACGAAAAGTCCTGCAATTGGAATACCAAGTTTTGAATTCGATATTTTATTCCATTCTTCTTGAAAATCTAAAACAATCTTTCCTTTTGACAGACACATTGTGACAAAAGGTTCAGGAAGAGCAGCAAAGCTTATTTTTCCAGAGTTAAATAGTGCAACGATTTCTTGTGGTGGAGCATATGCAAATTTTACATCTTTGTCGGGAATAAGTCCTTCTTTTGTTAAGAGATACCTCAAAAGCACATCTACAGTTTGTCCTCTTCCGTGAGCAGAGTACACTGTTTTTCCTTTTAGAGATTTTAGACCTTTAAAATCTGTGTTTGATACAAGGTAAAATACCTTCCATTCGTGTACCCCAACTAGCTTTATGTCTATACCTTTGGTATAAAGGTTTGCCGCAGTGGTAATGGGTAATACGACAAATTTTGCGTACTTTGTGGCAACCTTTGCAATAACGTCATCTAGATTTTTCCAAAATTCAACCGTTAAGTCTACATTCCCAGTTACGTTTTTATTTAATATTGGTGCAACTGGAAATATAGTTGGACCAAACGGATTTAACAGTGTAAGTGGAAATTGGAGAACTGCAAGTAATAATAGAAAAACAATTAATTTTTTCATATTTATCACCTCCAATATAAATTATACCACAACAAAAAGGGACCTCCTACGAGGTCCCTCTCTGGAGCAGGCGGTGGGACTCGAACCCACACCCTCCTCCTTACCAAGGAGGCGCTCCACCTCTTGAAGCTACGCCTGCAACCAGGAATATTTTAACAAATTAGGTTTTAGTTGTCAATATTTTCGTCTTCATCAAGGATTTCAAAGTCTCCTAAATCTTCCCACATCTTTGCAACTTCGTTAAATTCGTTTTCATCTTCGATTGTATCAAGAAAAATATTTCCTTCTTCATCCGTAGATTTTTTGAATATGTATAGTTCTCCAAAATCTGTTATTTCTTCCCCTTCAACGAATATTTCTTCACATACCCAATATTGATTATTTTCCCTTTCAAGTTCTCCTAACAATACAAAGTTGTGTTCTTTTCCTTCTTCGTCAAATAACGTAAAAGCCTCGAGGTGTTCATGTTCATGTTCATGTTCATGTTCATGATTATGATCGTGCATAACTTTCAACTCTCCCTTTATAAGATTAACTAAGACAAGTATACCATATTTGCCATTTTTGTATAGTACTTAAATTCCAAAGCCAAAGTTTACACTTATTCCAAAAGATGCATCGTCAAATGGAGAAAAAGTGTGTGAAATGGATTTTACATTTATATTTGTGTAAAATACGCGTAGATCTGTTTTGAAACCAAAGTTGTGAACGAATAATCCGTTTGAATTTAAATAATCTAGAGAATAGTATGGTGTGAAAAATAGAAGATTTGTATATCCAAAAACTCCTATGTCCCAACTATCTTTTTTGCCTATTGTATATTTTCCTCTTGCACCTAATTTTAAGAAGAAAATAGAAGTTTTGTAATATGCGGTTATTTCAGGTGTTTTTGAAACTTCCATATAATCTTCTTGGAAATTTGTAAGTGTTGCATCAGGACCGCTTACATCTGCTGTAATGTCTGTTCCTTGCGCGCTATATGAAAAATCAAATCCCAAATCAAGTGTAGATTTGTACGTTGCAACAGATGGTTTAATTTGGATGTTGTTTATTGCAATTCCAAAACTATCTGTTGAAATTCCAAAAGAGAAAGCCATTCCAAGATTTTCTCCTTTTATTTCATAAGAATCGTTATCTAATGGGAAAGAAGAGTAAATATCTGCTTTTTCCGATAAATGTAGATTAGCCATTGCAGGTGATGCAGAAGAAGTATAGGTAAATTCCAAATATTGGTTTTCACCAGAGTATAAAATTGGCAGGAATACATAAGGGGCAATGAAAAATTTACCCAAATTTAATACAACACCTGCATCGAAAAATACATTTGCATCTATAAATTTTTCTGATATGTTATACTCAGTATCTATTGTAATTGGATCTATTAAAAAGTCCTTTATTTGATCTGATATTTTTAAATCAATATTTCCATTAAGATAAATATATGTACTTATTGCAAAATTCCCCAATTTTAAGGTTCCAAAACCAGAGGCATTCAATATCGTATTTAAAGATAATTTGTTTATGTTATTTAAATTAATCGTACCAGTTTCAAGGAAAACATTTAGATCCTCTGCAGAAAATATGTCCTGGTTTAAGAGAAAATTTCCTGAAAAATTAACGCCTAAGAGGAAAAATCCTTCATTTAATACTAACCCTTGGTTTGTGTAAAGTCCAAAGGGAGTTAATGGATTTGAAAATGAAATTAAACTTAATAAAAGTATAAATAAGACTATTTTCCTCATTATTATTCCCTCCCTTCAAAAGATACTTTAGTAGCAACAGTTAAATCAATGATTATATATGGGGATATATCGATAATTCCGTTTTTGTTTATTTGTATGTACTCATCTTTTGGAAGTAGTATGGAAATCGTAGATGGTTCCAGTAAATTAACGAAATCTTCGTGGGTAAAGGAGATAACAGGTGTACTTTCTCCTATTGTAATTTCTTTATTGAGTATTTTTAACTTTGCAGTCAATCCCGTTGTATTTTTCCATTGGTTAAATGTAAGTGTTGCTGTATCTAGAATATCAACTAAATCTCTAAGATCGGATATATCAAAATTTTCCTCTAATATTGGTGTGTCTACTAATGGAGTACCAGATAATGGTAAATTCATTATTGCATCAAATCCAAAAACGGAGTTTTGATTTAAAATACCGTTATCTGTAGTAAGCGATGCAGATATAGTAATTGGTGAAGCATTTTTGATTAAATTACTTAAAATAGGACCTATATCAACTCCTTCGCCAAGTTGCAATTTTACTAAATTTCCAGAGACTAGCAATGATACGGTAGCATCAATAGTTGTGTCAGTTGCTTTAAATTCAATGGGCATTGATATGTCTGATTCAAGGTTTTTAATAAGTTCTAATTCTTTATTTGTCGAGAAGTCTAAAAGAGTTGTTTTGGGAAGTACTTCTATTTCTTGATTTTTAATACTGAAATTATCCAGTTCAAATTTTGGTATACTTACGGAAATATCTATACCATAACTTTCATTTTTCTTTATGTTTGTGATTATGGGATTACCTGTTGCATCCACCGTTATAGAAATATTGTTAAGCGTTGAGAAATCAATTGTTTGGGTGGTATTGGAAATAGTTGTAGTACCGCTGTTTGAGATGTATATATCTTTATTTTCAAAGAAGTTAGATTGTATTTTTAGCATTAAGTCTGATACATTAGTTGCATTGTAATCAAATTGGATTAAAATCGTGGCATCAACGGTATTTAGATAATCTCTAAGCTGTTGTGGGATTTCATATGATATTTCTTTGTAAGCAGAAGTTAAAAGTGAATTTGAAATCTTTGCTTTTCTTATTTCAAAATCATCTGAGAGCGAAGTCTTAATGTTAATAACGTTGTTATCAACATTTCCTGAGATGTAATTTAAATTGAATGTTGCCGGCAAGCAAATATTTGAAAGGTCAATAGCAAGGGAATTATTAATACTTGTTATATTGTGGGTGCTAGTACCATCGGTTATCAAACCTGTTGCATCAACTGATGAAAGCCCCAAGAATTCTATATAAAGTGTTCCCGTGCCAATTTCACTTTCCAATATTTCGGATGGCAAGGAGATATATTGTTCAAGATTGACAGGGTAGTTGTATATACTATCTATTGCGATGTTTGGAATCACGTTGTAGCTAATAGGTTGTGTTAAGTCAATATCTACGTTATTTCCATATAGTGTAAGTGTTGCATCAATGTTTAATGGAGTTTTTGCATCAATTATTTTTGTGTTATCAAATGTGAGAGGATTTCCTTGAGCAACTATGGTGGAACCAGATTTTACTACTATTTCTTTGTCTATATTTAAGTTGGTTGCGTCAAATGAAAAAGATGTATCTAAAGTTCCAGAAAGTTTTAACATCCACGAATTTTGATCATCAATGATGATTGGAGAGAGACTTGGATTAATATTTACGTTTTCAATATTTAATCCAGTACCTTTGTTTATTTTTACTGATAATAGTTTAGTGTTAATATTTACATTTCCAGAATTTGTGCCTGTGTATGTTGCAACTAGTGTTATTTTATCTCCGTTTCTAACTGTTAGATTTGATATAATGTCGTTATTTGTGTACTTTGTGCCATTTATTATAATTTCCAATTCTACTTTTGACGGATCTACTTCAGATGATGTTTTATTAATAGAAAGGATACTTTCATATATGTTTATAGAGCTAAATTTATCCGTAGAAAAAGAAATTTCTACTGTGGCGTTTGGATAAGCAGGGTCCACGTAGATTGATGTAGAAAACAGAGTAATGTCCCCTATATTTATTGAAGTGAGATTAAAATTGTCTGAAGAATCTTGTATTGTGGGAAGTTGAATTTCTTGTTGAGTATTTAGTGCTGCTATATTATCTATGGAAAAGGAAAAGCTAAGAGAAGTTGCAACATCGGATAAAGATTTTGTTATATTTTGACTTATTTCATCAATCATCTTTCCGGGAGAAAATTCGATAGATGTTGCATAAGTGAGTGTTATTGGGTTTTCCTTTGATATATAAAATCCTGTTTCATTAAGCTTGTCAAGTAGTGGATCTATTAATTTTGGAATAGAGAAGTTCATTGTGGTTATTGGAAATTCCACATGTTTTGTTAATTTAATAGATAGGGTGTTTGGTAATTTTTTTGGAACTATTCCGCACGACCAAAAAACAAATAATAAGGCTATAATGGCTATAAAAATTATCTTTTTCATGTATTTCACCTCCAAAAGGTTAAGTTTCAAATTTGGGTTTTACAAATTCATCCCAGTAAGCAACTATGAATATCAAAAGTGGTACTGCAAAAAATGTGCCTACTAATCCAAATATCTGGTTTACTATTATTATTGATATGATCATAAGTACAGGGTTTAGGTTTAAATGCATTTTCATAACGTTTACAAATATTACGAATAATCCCAAGTGTATAGCGATAACGAAGATATTTACTATGATAAATCCTTTTAATCCTAATGTTAAAGAAAATAGAAAAACGGGAATGTATTCAAAGAAAACTCCAACGATGGGTATCAAATTTGTTATTCCCGCCCAAAAAGAGAGAATAACTGCAGTGTCTTTGAAATAAAAACTTGATAATAGATAAAAAGCAACTGCTGTAATAACTGCGTTTATTATTACAACATCCACAAAACTAGACAAAGCACTGTAGACTTTTTCAAAGAACTTTTCAATTTGTGGTCTTATTTTTTTGGGGAATAAATTTGGCAGTGATTTTTTTAGCCAAGAAGAATACAAAAGTGTGTAAATTGTTAAGAGAATAGAATAGAATATGGTTACAAAAAACGAAGGAGTTCCTTTTGCAATGTTGTCAAGCATATAATTTGTGAGATCGTTTAATTTAGGTTGTAACCACTTCATCAAATTATTTACACCAGATAGTAATTCTGGATTTTTTTCAAGATAAGTTTTCCATGACTGATTTTCAAAGACATAATTGATAGTTGAGACGAAACTTCCAAATTGTTCAGTGGCAGCTGGGATTATTAATATTATACCATAAATTATCAAAAAAAAGTAAATAACAAGTCCTACAATTATAGCGGATTTTGTTTTTAACTTTAAAATCTTCAATAATTTTGTTATTAAATTTACAATTAAAACGGAAATTAACGTGAAAACAAAAACATTTAAAACTGTGTTGAATATTATACATGTGATTAGAAAAAGTAGTGCATATGCACTTACATAAATTGCAGCTAAATTTCTTTTATCCTTCATATAGGATTGGCCTCCTTGATATATTTGGTTCAAAATAACGTCTAATTTCATCTAGTTTTCTTGTTTTTCCCATTACTACCATTAATTTTATTTTTGCTTTTTGACCTATTGGATGTTCACTCATTATCGCACCTTTTTTTCTAAGATCAGCACCTCCTCCGTGGTATGCGTATACTGGATATATTCTTCCTTTAAAACACCTAGAAGTAATAACCACTGGGATTCCTTCTTCTACAATATCCTCCACAACATTTGCAACAGAGGGGGGAACATTTCCCCTTCCAAAGCCTTCTAGTACTATTCCTTTGTACCCTATTTCCTTTGCGTATTTCAGTAATTTTCCATCATCTCCTGTAAATGTTTTTATTAATGCGACTCTTTCTTCTATTTTATCGACTAATATCTTTTCTCTTGTGAGTGATTTTCTGAAAAAAATAACATTATCTTCATCAACAATTCCAAGTGGACCATATCCAGGTGAATCAAAAGTTGCAACATTACTTGTATACGTTTTTGTTACTTCTCTTGCTGCGTGTATTTCATCGTTTAAACAAACCATTACGCCCATTTCAGATGCCTGTGGAGATAGAACAGTTAATACTGATGAATAGACATTTCTTGGTCCATCAGTGCCCAGTTCTCCTATGTTTCGCATAGCAGCTGTACAAACAACAGGTTTTTCACTTTTTAATGTAAGATCTAGTAAATATGAGGTTTCTTCTAGGGTGTCTGTGCCATGCGTTACAACTACACCAATAACGTTGTCATCTTTAAGTATTTCGTCTATTTTTTGTGATAAAGACCACATATCTGAGGGTTTCATATGAGGACTTGGAATATTTGAAAATTCTATTAAATCTATTTTTATTCCAACTTTTTTAAGTAATGGTATCTCACTTATTAATAAATTCCCCTTTTCGTATGGAATTACCCCTTGATCTCCTTTTACCATAGCAATAGTACCACCAGTGGTAATTATTACGATTCTTTTCATAGATAATACCTCCTTTTTACTCTATTTCCAATAATCATTCCAAAGATAAATCCCCCCGCATGTGCCCAATACGCTACTCCTGATCCAGTTATATTGGATATTGTTCCGTTTAGTATTTGTAATACGAACCATATGAAGAGGTATATTACAGCTGGAATTTCAACTAAAAATGGTATGAACCAGATAATTAATGTTACAATTCTTGAATACCAAAATTGTACAAAATAAGCCCCCATTACAGCAGAAATTGCACCAGAGGCACCTACTAATGGGTATGGTGAGAAAAAGTTAAACATCCAATGAAAGAACAAAGCAAAAAGACCACCAAATATGTAGAAAAAAAGAAAATTAAAATGTCCAATTTTATCTTCTACGTTATCACCAAAGATCCACAAAAACCACATATTCCCCAATATGTGAGACCAACCACCATGAATAAACATATGTGAAAGAAAGGGAACAAACGGATTGGAGTAAATAACAGGAAATATCTCTTTCCAAATCATGGAATATTTGTAATTGAACTTCCAGGTGTATCTGAGTGGAACTATACCGTAGTTGAAAAAAAATTCCTGGAGCTGAAAGTTATTTAGTGTTAATTCGTATATAAATATCAAAACGTTGATGAAAATAATGGAATAAGTTATTACTGGCTTTTTTTTACTTGGTATAGTATCGTAAAGTGGAAACATACTCTCCCTCCTTATGGAATGCCATTTAACCTTATGTATAGAAGTTGCCAAATTTTTGCAAGGATAAAACTACAAAAAAGAAAAACTAAAAGCACAATTAAAGCTAAATTTCCCCTTTTCAAATTATCCCCCCTTAAGTATGCCAAAAAACTCGTGTGTAATTTGCGAAAAGGTATAAAGTGCTTGAGGGGATGGAAGATAATCTAAGAAATTATTTCTAAAATCTATTGGATAGTCGCATACAACTGGGATTATATTTTTTTTTGTGTATTTTTCAAACAACATTTTGGCCCTTTTCATATGAATATACGATGTTACAAGTATTATATTTTCTTCTTTTACAATTTTAGCCACATTTTTGGCATTTTCTTTTGTTGTTCTTGATTTGTTTTCAACTAAGATATCATTTTCTGGGACCCCCAATGTAATTAGAAATTTTTTCATAAGGTCTGCTTCTGTTGTTCCTTTACCTATAACCCCGCCTGTTAGTATTATTTTTTGGTGTAAATTTTTGTAAACTTCAAACCCCTTAAATAATCTTTTTTGTGTATGCGACCCCAATTCTACGTGGTTTGAGTAATTTGTTATTCCACCTCCTAAGATTACAATGGTTCCAGTTTTTGGAATGGGAACTTCTTTAACGTAGAAGAGTTTAGAAACAACATAATTAAAGGCTGAAGTTGAAATGATATAGAGAAATATTGAAAGAATAATAAAAAATCGCCACATTTGGCGTCTTTTAAAAAGAAAATATAAAGAAAAGAGCACAAAAAATAATATTAAAATTCCTGGAAATTGTACAAAACTGCCGATCATTTTATACAAATAAATCATCTTTTTCCTCCGAAAAAGAATTTTCTTTCTGCTATTTCATCCATATTTTTGTTTTCCTTTCGTTGCTGCTCCAATTTGTTTTTTAATTCAAATCTTTCTTTTAATTTTTCAAATGACATTTTTTCCTTCCTTTTTTCAAGGTATTCCATAAGGATTTTTTCTTCAATGCCTTTTAATTGTTCCAATTTTTGGTACAATGCTTTTAAATGTCTTTCTCCATTTTTTTTGATCTCTAGGATCATTTGAAGGTAGGTACCTTGAATTTTTTTTCCTAAAATTTCGTCATTTAATTGTGAAATATATTTTTTATTTTTCTCTATTTCTTCTTTTAAATTGTCAATATCTTTTCTTATCTTAAATAACTGTTGTTTTTTTAATTCCTCTTCTTTTTTTGCAATATCGAGGAGTTTTTGTAGTCTAAATTTCATAGTCTTCTAAGAAATTTGTAAGGATTTTTACGTATAACTCCAGTATTTTTCTGCTTTCGTCTGAAAAGTTTATTCCGGAAAAATTATCGATGGATATACTGCCAACAACTTTTCCCCCTATCTTAAAGACACCTAACAATGGTCTAAATTTTTCATCAAACATGCCATACTTTTTAAACGTTTCTGCTAGTGGGCTTGTTTTTACAAGGCTTTTTGCGTCATCTATTTCAAATACGGTATAGCCTTTTTCTATATTTTCTTCTATCTTTTGTCCATAAGCGGTTTTTTCAGGTGGAAATTCAAGCATTTCTGCATTTTCATATCCAACTTCCGCAACGCATTTGTACTTGTTGTCTTTGATCAGCCAAATTGTTCCTTTTTCCGCCTCTGGAATGATTTCTACTATATCTTTTAATACTTTTTTAAGAAATGAATTAATTTCGATTTTTTTCCATGAAACTACTGCATCGACCATCTTTTCAAGTGTAAAATAATATCTTTTCTTCTTTGATTCATTTTCGATTTTTTCCAGCACATTTTCGATTTTTGGTAAAACAAGAGGAATAATGTAGTTTACAAATTTAAAGTAATTTGGCAAGCTTCTAATTACTAACTTGTATTCAAATAAAGGAATGACTATGTATTTTTCACCACTTACGCTGAATTCTTTTATACCTTCTTTTTGCATAGCTTTAAGACAAACTTTTTCTGGAAGATAAGTTTTTAGTATTTCATTTCCTTTTAATAGGGCATAATCACCTATTTTAATTTTTTCGTATAGTTTTTCCGAAAATAATTCAATAAAAAAGTCTTTACTATCTAAATTTGATAGTAATAATTCCCTTATTATTTCCGATATTTTTAAGTTTGTAGCAAGTATTAAATCGTTAAAATATTTCTGTGTTTCATCAAATTCAATGCCTGCGACACCATAAGTACCATCGCCTAATCTAATGGGTATTACAGTTACCTTGAAGTATTTACCGTTGTATTCTTTTTCGTACTCCTGTTTTTTCTTGGTTTTCATAACAGATTCTTCAATTTTTAGAGTTAGTGAATCATTAAAGATTTTTTCGTCGGTTTTTCCAACCACTTTCCTATCGTCCAAACCATATGTTTTTTTCCATTCTCTGTTTATCCAAATATATTTGTGTTTGTTGTCTTTTATAAAAGCTGGGGATGGTAATCTTTCGAAAAATTGTTGTAGGTAAAATAGATGTCTCATACTACCTCCTCCATTCTCACAGGTACTACTGTTGAGATATCATCTGCTTTTGTAATTCCCACCATTATATCAGCCGCCTCCATAACAATTTTTTTATGAGTTATTATTATTATCTGTGCATTAGAATTTTTAAGCAGTAACTTAAATCTTTCTGCGTTAAATTCGTCAAGTGGTGCATCTGGCTCATCAAGGACGTAGAAAGCACTTGGTTGGGCTTGTAGTAATGACATAAGTAGCGCAAGACCTACAAGAGCTTTTTCCCCTCCAGACAAAAGTTGTAATTTTTGAGCGCGGCCATCTCCCTTTGAAATAACAATTTCTATACCGCTTTCCAGAACATTATCTTTATCAAGGAGTCTTATATCACCTTTTCCGCTAAAGAATAGTTCTTTAATGTAATTTTTAAAAGTTTTCTTTATGGTGTTGAAGGTATTCATAAATATTTGCGTTGCCTCTTTATCTGTTGTTTCTATTAATTCTATTATTTTTTTTCTTGCATCTTCCAAATCTTTTTTCTGTTTTTCAAGAGATTCAAGTTTTTTTGAAACTTCAATGTATTCTTCTTCTGCCTCAAAGTCTACAGGTCCGATGTATTTTAGTTTAGTCTCAATATCTTCCATTTCATTTTTTAAGGTTTCTAATTCTTCTTTTGAAATTTTCACACTTTTTTTGTACTTTTCATCTATGTTTTCTATTTTCATCTTTATCTTTTGAATTTCAAGTTCTGTTGAATGGATTGTTTCCCTTAGTTTTTCTATTTCGTTTCTTTCTTTTTCCATTGTGTCTTCCAAATTTTCAAGTTCTTTTAATTTGTCTTTTTTTCCACTTTTGTCTTTGCTCATGTTTTTAAAGAGTGTTTCCGTTTCTTCTTTTAATGTTTTTAATTCTTCATCTATTTCTTTAATTGATAGTTTTAGTTTTTCCATTTTTTCTTTAAAGGAATGTGTTTCGTTTAATATTGATGAAGTCTCTATTTCAATTTCATCTTTTCTTTTTAAAAGTCTTTTAAGTTCACCATCGTATTGTATTTTTCTCTCTCTTAGACCCATTAAATCAGATTGTAGTTCCATATACTTTTCATTGATTTCTTCGATTTTTTCTTTATCACTGTACATTTCTTTATTTGAGTTATCTATATCTACTTTTAATTGTTTAGTTACGTCTTTTGAATTTTCCATTTCTATACTTATTATTTTTAATCTTTCATTAATTCCAGTTAATCTTAAAGTGGAATCTTTAAGTAATTTTTCCAGATTTGTTATCTCTTTATTCAATTCATTTTGAGATTTTACCAGTTCTTGTAGCATTCGTTTTGCAGAAGAACTTTTGCTGTTTATTTCTAGAAACTCCGAATTAATCACTTCATTGTACTTGTTTAGTTCATTTATTTCTTCTTTTAAGTGGGAAATTTGTTTGCTTGTCTTTTCTTCTATTTTCAATATGTTGTCTAATTCTTCTTTTAAATCTTCAAGTAATTTTTTTCGTAGAAGTGGTGAAATATGTTCTGATTTCCCGCCGGTCATAGTTCCGGAATTGCTTATTAATTCACCATCTAAGGTTGCAATTCTGAAATCAAATTTTTTCTTTATTTCTACAGCCGTGTCTATGTTGTTAACGATTATATCGTTACCAAATAGAAAATTTAAGAGTTTTTCCTCTTTGTTGATTTTAAGTTTTACAATATTTTTTGCAAAATTTATAGCTTTTTTCGGCAGAGTAGTAGTTTTTGTATATACTTTTATAAGGTCAAGTGGAATTATTGTAATTCTACCTATTTTTTCTTTTTTAGCAAATTGAAGAATTTTTTTTGCGACCTCGGAATCTTTGACCACTATGTGTTGTAATCTTCCCCCTAATAGTGCTTCGATTGCTTCAACGTATTTTTTGTCGACTTCTATAATGTTTGCAACGACATCGATAATTCCGGGAAATTGCTTTTTATTTTCAAATATTCGTTTTATAGCATGTGAATATCCTTGGTACTCTGAAAGTTGTCTTTTTATAATTAAAATTTCCGATTGTAATTCTTTTTTTCTTCTTATTAGTTTTTCTAGATTTTCCTTTAAAAGTTCCCTTTCTTGGGAAATGGATGTTCTTTTTTTTCTAATTTCATTTATTTCTTCTAGGAGTTGTTGAGTTTTTGAATCATATTTTTCGGCATTTTCAGTTAATTCTTGTATTTCAGCATCCAAATCTTTTTTTCTTTCGTATTTTATTTCAAGTTGCTCTTTTATCATGGAAATTCTCTCTTTTAATTCTTTTGAAGATGAAAGGAGTGATTTTTGTTCATTTTCCAATTTGTTGATATGTTTTTCCATCTCGTCGTATTCATTCTTTTTTTTCAGATATTCCATCTCTTTTGCCGAATATTTTGAAAGGAGTGAATTTCTTTCTTCTTCTATTTTTGAAAGTTTTTTCTCTTTTTCAGATATTTCACCTTTTAGAGAATCAAAAATAAGCGTAATTTCTTGCTCTCTGTCTTTAATTCTTTGTAATTCTTCCTTTAGTGAATCTATTTTTGACATTTTTTCCACATACGAGCTTTTTAAATCGTTTAGTCTATTTGTATAAGCATTTTTCAATTCAAGTAACTGATTTTGGCGGGTTTTTTGAGTTTCAAGCAATGATGTAAAATCTTCCATTTTTTTGTTTAAGTCATTGAATTCTTCTCTTAAAATATTCCATTTACTTTCAATTTCTGCGAGGTTTTTAATTTTTTCTTTTAACAAATCTTTGTATTTCGCGTGCTGACTTGTTAAAGAATTTAGTTTGAGTTTTTCAAAGTAATAAATTCCACCAAAATACCTTTCTTTCAACTGTTCTAATTTTTGTGAGTATTCTCTGTATTTTTCCGCTTTTTTTACTTTTATATATAGTCCTTTTTTGTTTTTTTCTATTTCATATATGACGTCTTTTAGCCTTTCGATGTTTGCCTCAGTACCGGCAAGTTTGGAGAGCGCTTCTTTCTTTTTTTCTATGTATATGGTTGTTCCAGCGGCATCTTCAAATAATTTTTTAAGCTCATCAGGACTGGACATGGCTATTTTATCTATTTTGCCCTGACCTATTATGGATACCATGCCGTTTGCCCCAAACAAATTTGTAATGTCTTTAAGTCTTGCTTTCTCGCCGTTTATAAAATATGTATTTTCGCCTGATGTGTTTAGTTCTCTTGCTATCTTATATTCCACGTTGTTAAAATCAAAGGTTAGTTCAACGTATGCGCTTTTGGATGCAGAATATTTTTTACTACCTTTAAATATAACATCAAATTTTTCTGAAGCACGTAAGTTTTTCAAAGAATGTTCTCCTAAAACCCATTGGATAGCCTCAACAATATTTGATTTTCCGGAACCATTTGGTCCAACTATGGCTGTAATATTTGGAGATATGGGAATTTTTGTAGGTTTCCCAAAGGATTTGAAACCTTTTAGAAAAATCTCCTTCAAAACAATGCTCAAACTTTGAGCCCTCCTATTTTTTTTCTGAATTTTTGAGAAACTTTAATAATATCACCAGCACCGGCAAAGATATACACGTTGTTTGGTTCAATTTCAATATTTAATATATCTTCTTTATTTTGTACAAAGGTTGCACCAATTTCCTCTGCAATAACCTCTGCGCTTATTTTTTCACTGTGTTCAAATGCACTGTATACTTCTGTTATGTATGTTCTATCCGCTATAGAAAGTGCTTTTGCAAATTCTTTCCATTCTCTTTTTAAGCGCGAAAATCTATGTGGTTGAAAAATTATGTTAATTTTTTTCCCTTTAAATACTTCTTTTGCCGTCAATATTAGACTTTTTATTTCAATAGGTGTATGTGAATAGTCATCCACGACAGTTATCTTTTCGTTGTTAAATGAAATTTGAAACCTTCTTCCAGGTAATACGAAATCTTTGAATGCGTCTAATACCGCATCTTTTTCATATCCCATTTCAAAACACAAAGCAATTACAGATAATGCGTTTAGCGCGTTGTGCAGACCTGGAACGTTTAAAACGAATTTTTTAGTTTTGTGTGGAGTTGAGATCTCGATTTTTTGCCTAAACCCCATTTTTTCTATGGACAAAATTTTGTAATCTGCATTCTCAAGACCAAATGTTTTTGCATTTCTAATTAAATTATTTTCAGAGTTTGATATACATATTTTAGCATTTTTACATGATTTTTCAAAACAGTTGTTATAATGTTGCAAATTTCTAAAATTTTCTATGTGATCATATCTTATATTGGTTATAATCAAGAAGTCCGGGCTATAATTTTCAAATCCAGGTTGACTTTCGTCCATCTCAAATACGGAAATATTTCCACCTTTCCTATAGTTTTTATATTCAAGCATAGGATGGGTAGAACCTAAAAATACTGTAGGGTTTTTTCCTAGTTTTAGAAGAACATGTGCCATCATTGAGGTAGTTGTGGTTTTTCCGTCTGTACCTGTTATACCTATCTTTTCATAGGGTTTTAATATTTTGATGTGGTGTTCTAACCTTGAAAGTATGGGAATATTTTTTTCCCTTGCTTTATTAATTTCTGGATTTGTGTCTGGGACTGCAGGAGTTCTAACTATTAAGTCGGCATTATCTATATTTTCGGGAAGGTGTTTTTTAAAAACTCTTATTCCTACATTTTCCAGATATTTGGTTCTTTCCGTGGAATAGGGATCTGTTCCAGAAACATCATTTCCCAAAAGGTGTTCGTGTATTGCTTGGGCGCTCATACCAATTCCACCGATACCTAAAAAGTGAATTTTCATTTTAACACCTCTTTTACTATTTCTTTTGCAATAATTTTTGCAGGATTTTCAAGCTTTTTGAAGTTTCTTGTTTTGTTTGAAAGTACAATTAGTTTATTTATTACATCTTCTAAATCCAAATTTTTTTCCCTTATTACAAATCCCAAGTTATTTTTTTCAATTTCTTTTGCATTTTCTAATTGATGAGATTCAGTGGCACCTTCCCACGGAATAACAATTGATGGAACTTGAAAATACAAAAGTTCACTAATTGTTGTGGCACCCGCCCTTGTAATTGCACAATTTACCGCTTTGTAGTAATCTGCCATATTTTCTATATATTTTTTAATTTCTATGTTTTCCTCACTACAGTAAAGTTCTTTTCCTCCGGAAGATAGTATAAAGTGAAAATCTTTCATTTTTTTTGAAAGATCGCATGTGAGTTTATTTAAAAATTCACTTCCACCACTTCCGCCAACAACTAATATGGTTTTTTTATCGAGTCTGATCTTTTTATTTTCATTTATAAATATGGGGTTTCCACTTACGATGACTTTTCTTTTAAAATACTTTTTGGAACTTTTAAATGACACAAATACTTTATCTGCAACTTTTGAAAGTCTTAAATTTGTAAGTCCTGGTATTACGTTTTGCTCGTGTATGAATAATGGAATTCTCAATTTTTTTGCGATAATTCCAACGGGATAACTAATGTATCCACCTGTAACAAAAACTATGTCTGGTTTGAAATCTTTTAGAGTTTTTTTTACTGTTTTTTGTGCATTTATTATTTTTAATATTCTTGATATATTTGCAAAAGAATAAATTGGTCTTACAAGGCCTTTTACATCCAACGATACAGTTTTATAAGTGTATTTTTTTAGTACTTTTTCCTCCAACTTCCCTTTAACGGTGAAGTACAATACGTCAATGGTTGTAATTTTTTGAAGTTCAGAGAGTACAGCAAGAGCTGGATAAAGGTGTCCTCCTGTTACCCCACCTGCTACTGCTATTTTAATCATTTTTCCACACCAAATTCTTTGGTATTCTTCCCTCAAGTGCATCTATTACATTTTCTGCAACCATTATAGCCATTTTTTCCCTTGTCTGGAATGTGGCAGAACCAATATGTGGTAAAAGTACAACGTTGTTGAGTTTTTCAAGCCCTTTTGTGATTTTTGGTTCGTTTTCATAAACATCGAAACCTGCACCTGCTATTTTCCCATCTTTTAATAGGTCATATAACACTTTTTCATCTACAATAGGGCCTCGTGCCGTATTAACTATTATTGCTGTAGGCTTTAGGAGTGAAAGTTTTTCACTATCAAGGAGATGATATGTTTCTTTGGTTAAAGGAGCATTTATAGATATAAAATCACTTTCTTTTAAAAGTGTTTCAAGATCCACGTATTTTGCGTTGTATTTATAATCATCTTCTACCTTTTTTCTGTTATGGTAAATCACATTCATTCCAAAGCCCAAAGCTCTTCTGGCAACGGCTTTTCCTATTCTTCCCATTCCTATTATTCCAAGTGTTTTTCCATATATTTCATATCCCAAGAAAAGATGTGGTTTCCAACCTTCAAATTTTCCTTCTCTTACAAATTTATCAGCTGGTATTATTTTTCTTGCGACTGCTAGTATTAAAGCCCATGCTATATCAGCTGTTGCCTCTGTCAATACATCAGGGGTATTTGTAACAAAGATACCTTTTTCTTTTGCGTATTCCACATCAATATTGTTGTATCCAACTGCGTAATTTGCTATAATTTTTAGTTTTTTTCCTGCGTCTATAAATTCTCTATCTATTGGATCTCTTAGTTGTGTAATTACGGCGTCGGCATCTTTTACCCTTTCTAGCATTTCACCTTTTGTCAAAAAGTTTTTACCTTCGTAAACATCTACATGAAATTTTTCTTTTAATAGTTTAATTCCCTTTTCTGGAATTTTATAAGTTATGAAAACCTTCATTTTACGCACCTCCTGGTAAATTATATCATTATTTTCAAATTTTTGAATTTACAATTTCTGCTCTGTGATTTTAAATATTTATTTGATATAATACAATAAAGATTAAAATGATTGGAGGAAAATTGAAAATATGAAGAATAGGGAGTTTTTAAAGTCAAATTGGATGGCGATTAAAGATACGGATAGAGAGAAAGGAATTGAAAAGCCAGATGTGGAAAGAGATTGTGGAAATCTGATAGCACTTCCAAGCTTTAATATGGGGAGAAAACCTTTCTATCAGGTAGTCAAAGAAAGGCTAAGTATAAGAAAATATTCTAAAGAACCGTTAACTTTAGAGGAACTTTCTTTTTTACTTTGGGCAACTCAGGGAGTAAGAAAGTATATAGAGAAAAAGAAGGTAATTTTTAGAACAGTCCCATCGGCGGGTTCTACACATCCATTTGATACCTATCTTATTGTTTTTAACATCGATAAAGTTGAAAAAGGGATTTACAGATATTCCGGTTTAAATCATGGTTTGTGTGAGATAAAAAAAGATAGCTTTGAGACTGATGTTATTGAAGCTACTTTGGGACAAAGATTTGTTGGAGAAAGTGCTGTGGTATTTGTTTGGGTGGCAGTACCATATAGAACAGAGTGGAAGTATAAAGAAGAATCGTATAAAACTATTGCCATTGATGCAGGGCATGTCTGTCAAAATCTTTACCTTGCCGCAACTGCTATAGATTGTGGGACCTGTGCAGTTGCTGCGTATGACCAAGATAAAATGGATAAATTGGTGGGTGTAGATGGAGAAGACGAGTTTGTAATTTATCTTGCGCCAGTTGGAAAAATATGAAGGGGGAATCGGAATGAAAAAGTTTGTGTTTGTTTTTTTGATAATTTCTTTACAGTTTTTTTCTCAAAGTTTGTATTTTGAACATGCAACAATTTATTATCCTGCAGGATATGACGAACTTGCTAAAAGAGTTGGTATAGAATTTGAAAATATTAGAAAATATGTGATAAATTTATTTAAAAATGATCCAGGCAGGGTAAATATATTTATTAAAACAAAGACTACAATCACAAATGGGTATGCTAACCCTGTCCAGAAAAATACAATTGTTATATATACTTGGCATCCAACGGGATATCTATACAATTATTTGCCATTTGATGATTGGTATAGGTATCTTTTGATTCACGAGTTCACGCATATAGTTACTTTAAAGTCTGATGAGGGTTATTTAAAAATTCTTTCCCAGTTGTCAATACCGTATTATCCAGATTTGGGGGTCTTTTCGGTTGAAGCTCCTACTGTTTTTTCTGAGTCTCAATTTTCAGAAAATTCTGGTAGATTGAGAAATCCTTTGGTGTCAGAAGCACTCTTTGATACTTTTAATGGTGAATTACCAGAAGATAAGATACCCAACGATTTTAGAGTTGGTCAGGTATTTTACAACGCAAATGGTGGTTTTTTTGAATATTTAAAGGAAAAATACGGCATGGATAAGGTTAACGCGTATTTAAAAGATGCACTGAAAAGATCGTACACTTATCCTGAATTAATGCTTGGTTTTTCCATTCCATATGTTTTTCTTTTTAGGGTGCCAACCTTTTTGGAAGATTTGTTTAAAAAGCATTTTGGTAGTACATATGATGAGGAAGTTTCAAATTGGTTGTCAAATTATGTTTTAAGAAAAGGAAGTAAACAAATTTATATTGGCGAAAATGAAAGAATTTACAAGGTGGAAAGGGAAAAAGATAAACTTTATATTTTGAAAAGTAGTTTTGGAAGTGTCTCTGGATATCTGGGATATCCTTTGAATAAACTAATAGTTCTTGTAGGCAAAAAAAAGGTAGAGGAATATAACGTATCTGCAGTGGATTTTAGGGTGGACAATGGGAAAATATACGCGCTTGTAAATAGTGATAAGATGGAAATTTGGAATGTAACAGATAATAAAAAGTTATTTGAAGGGTTTATTTCCGCTTTTGATGTGGAAAATGGAAATGTAATATACGCTGTTTATGATGATAAATACGATTCATCAAAAATTTTTGGTTTAGAAAAAGTTTTTGAGGTAAAAGGATTTGTAAGGAACTTAGTATATAACGGGAAAAATCTTTATTATCTTGTGGGAAATAAACTTTGGAAAGATGATAAGTTGCTAGATGATTATTATCTAAAAGGGGCATTTTTAAAAAAACAAGGAGAAAAAGTCTATGTGATTATGAAACAAAAAGGCTATATGGATTTAGTCGATATAGATGAGAAAAAAAGGGTAACAAAAGGTTTATTTGCATTTGATGCTTTAGTGGAAGATGATGGAATAGTTTACGTAGGTTATTCCCAAGCGGGAATGAATATTTACAAAGAAGAAAAAAATTTTTTGAGAAGTGATGTGGTATTTAAAAAAGTAAGAAAAGAAAGTATATTTGAAGCAAAGTACAAAAAATCGAGTTTTTGGGAGGATAAACTCTATAGTATTACACCATCAGTTTTTGCACCTTTTACGTTTACAACTTATTTTGTTCCCAATGATACGTTGGAAGGTTGGGGAGTTGGTGCCATTTTTGATTTTAAACCATCGGTAGATTCCGATTTGATTTTTGTGCCATTTTATACGGATTTAAAATATACTTTGGAACTACAAAGATATGAATGGATATTTAAGGAATATGGTCTGGGGTTTGCATATAGTTTTGAAAATGATAGGGTGAATTTTGCTAATTTTGGAGTTATAAAGGAAAAAGAGCCAAATGTCCTTGGGTATTCGTCTTTTAACTGGATTCCATTTGTAAGAAAGGTTTCGTATGATAAAACTTTTTATATACAAGCTTCAGTAGAGGCATATTATGATATTAATGGGGTATTTGTAAATCTGACTCCTAATATAGGGATAAATGCTGTCGATAAGAATTATGGAGGTTATTTTACCTTAAGTGCAACGAAAAATATTTCTTATTTTTTGATAGGTGGATACTTTTTGGATATTTTTAACCAAAAAACGTATAGTTATATAGATGTGAATTACGATTTAAATAACATAAGGTATAGTGTGATTTTAATTTCAAATATTTTTCCTTTTTACAAACAGTCCGGTATTGGTGTTGGGGCAATTGGAAAGAATGATATTCCAAGTTTTCTAGGTTATATTTATTTGGGAATACCCGATAACAATATGCTGTATTTGCAAGGAGGTTTAAAATTTTCTGAAGGAAAATGGGGATTATTTATAGGATTTGGAATAAAACCACACATGATTACTTTTGCAAAAGATATTTTATAGGAGGTAAAAATATGAAAAAGTTTGTTTTAATTATGTTATTAATATCATTTGTTTCTTTTGCAGAAACATATACAGCAACTTTTCCTATTTCTAATTGGAGTCAGCAATATCCTGAAAAAGCTTGGGGTGCAATTTATGTAAAAAATATATCTACAAGGGTTGTTGAAGATAAAATAGTGGCAGTAAATGTCTACAAGATAAATGATATTTCTGCTGTGCCTGGATATGGTCCATTTACTCAGGTTTCACAAACATTTTCCGTTGATTTTAATAACGACGGATATGCGGATATAATTTCATTAACGTATGATGGATGGGTAGTTATTAAGAAAAATAAGATGAAGGAGACTGGTGAATTAAGTTTTGAAGATGAAAGATATTTTAGACTTTTGGTAAAAAATGGTGATGGAACGATGATTGTAGATGATTTTGATAATGATGGAAAGTTAGATTTATTTTCCTTCAACAGTTGGCAATATGCACAATATGTGGATGATGTTTTAAATAAAAATGAATCTACTTACAAGAAAATTTCAAAAGATAAGAATTTTGTAACAGAGTGGACGGTTTCTGCTATGGCGAGTTATGATTACAACGGAGATGGGTACAAGGACATATTTTACGTGGATTATAAGGGAAGATTTTGGGTATGGATAAATGATAATTCTAAAGGTAGAGAGAGGTTTTTTAACAAAAATAATATTATTGAACTTTTTCGTGATAAGGATTTGTCTTCAAATGGTGGTGGTGCCGTTTTAGATATAGGAGATTTGAACAACGATGGAATAATAGATTTAATAGCGGGACATACCGATAAAAAAGATATATACGTGTATTTTGGAAAAATTGTGAATAATCAATTAGAGTTTGATGTGGAAAATAAGTTTGTGATAACAAGAGATGGAAAATTGGGAGAACACGTAAAAGTTGATCCAAGGTATTCAAATTCAAAATCACCGGAAGATTTACCGAGTTTTGGGCCTACAATAATTAAGATAACTGATGTGGATAGAGATGGATACAAAGATATCTTTGTGGGAACAGATGCGTGGAGACAAAATAAAGATTTTGGGGGAAGTGTGTACTTGTTTAAAGGGTTTAACATTACTTCAGATAATAAACCGGAATTTGTGAGTTTGGAATTGGTACACGGTAGTTATAGTTGGGAGGATAATCCACCGTATGATTTTGATGCGGGTACAGTTGCAGATTTGGATAATGATGGTGTACCAGATTTTGTGGCGGCAGATGGTAATCATTCCGGTAATTTTTACAAGATAATCACACAGACGCAAAAAGAGTATGAAACAGATGAAGCTGGTTATATAATAAGTGATTATCTACCAAATCTTGTTGGAATTTTACCAAAAGATTTACCAAATAACTTTGTAAAGAGGATAAAAGTAACTATTAAGTTCGATTTGTCACTTGGAGATGGTACATTTGAAATTAGATATGTAAAAAGTGGAATAAAAGACCCACAGCTTATCGATCCAGAGAGTTATCCTTTAATGCCAGGGGCAAGCGGTAAAATAGTTGGAAGTTTTACAACAGAGATAGAATTTGACAAACCTGTACCTGATCCACAGATAATAATAATCACAAGACCTGCTGGACCATTTTCCGCACCTCATATTACTTATTTGGAATACGAAATTGAAACGCAACCATCACAGGTTATAATTAAGGGATTTAATTGGATAAAAGGGGATAAATAGTATGAAAAAAGGCTCTTTGCTAGTTGAAACACTTGTAACGTTAATCATTATAACTTTTGCCTTTGGAATAGCATTTTTACCTTCGTGGAACCTTTTAAAGAAAACAAAGGAAAATTCAGAGCTTATAAAAATGTCTGAAATTTTATTGAACAAATGCGAAGAGTATACTTACTTTAGTGTTTCGAATATAGTAGCTGGCACATTCACCGAAGAGTATAATGGAGAAGTATATAAAATAACGATTTTAAAGAAGCATTTAGAAAGCAATTTCAACGTTTATTCAAATTATAGTGAAATTATTTATCCTATAATAACTGTTGTTACTATACGTGTAGAAAAAGATGGAAAGTATATTGAAGCACAGGTGGTGCCTCAACAATGGTGAGAAAAGGATTTAGTTTAATAGAAGTTTTGATTGTTATTACCATCATTTCAGTTTTGATGGGAATTGGATATGTGGGATTTGAGGTTGTATACAAAAATACGACGACAAATTCTAAGCTTTCTGGTATTACGCAAAATTTATTCTATTTGCTTGTAGATGCAAGAAGAGGTGCTGTTATTAAGAATAGAATTCATTGTATAAAGTTTGAAAATGGAAAATTTTCAAGCTTTGTTGATGAAGATTTGGATGGAATATCAGATGATGGTAAAAAATCTGAATTTTCTCTTGAAGATTCTATGGAAGTTTATCTAAATGGTAACAAAGTGGATAACTTCTTGATTTACACATACGATGGATTTTTTTTGAAAAATATAGGTGGATATTTAAATACAGATTATTCAAATTTGGAAATTGAGATAAAATTGGAAAGATCAAAGAAGATAATAATTGAGAATTCTTTACCAAAAATGGCGGAGTGATAATATGAGAAAAGGTTTTACCTTTGTTGAATTACTTGTGTCGCTAATTATACTCACATTAACTTTTCAAATAGTATTTTCGGTAGTTTTTAACATAATGGAATCGTACAAGATTTCAAAAGTAAATATGCAGAATTTATACGCTGAAAGTTATGTCTCACTTTTGTACGATATTTTGGAAAATGAACTAAAATATGCAGGAAGCGGTGGAGAACTTTTAAAAAATTTGTATAAACCTAGTTATGTTTTAGGGAATGTTTCTAGTTATATTCAAAAAGGAGAAAAATATTCAGAAATAACGGATCACATATGGCTTGCAAACTCTATAGATGTAAAAGAAGATACAAATAAACTGGAATTTTACGTAACTTATGTTGTAACATACAAGAATTTTTTCGTAAGAAATGCAGACGGTACGTATTCTCCGTTGTTTAAGGGGTATGTTGGGGATTTTAGATGGGCGATAATAAAAAATAAATTATCGCCCTCTACAGAAGGTTATTTTACAAGATTTGTAAAGCTAGATGTTGAAAAAATATCGGGTCCAGATGAATTTCCTGGAATTGTGGGTCCTGAGGATACGTTTAAAATTGAAGAGATAAATCTTGCTGATCAAACGGAAAAGGTTATGCTAGGTGACGAGGATAAGTATATCTATCCGTTGTCTAGAAATACACTTACTTCTGTAGAATTTTCAAAGAATCTTTTTAGGCAAATTAAAGTTGTGTTTGAAAAAAACACTGGAAAAATCTATATAGAAAAATTTTTCCCTATACTTGATTTAACAAAAAAAGTTTACAGACAGGATATACTGGAAAATGTAAAGAGTTTTGAAGTGTATGCCTTGTATTATCCTAACGGAGAAAAAAGACTTTCCGAGATAAAAAACCAAAGTTTTGATTTGAGTTCTATATACGCATTAAAGTTTTTAGTGACGTGGTCTTCTCCGTGGAAATTTGGCAGCAAAAATTTTGAAATTACAAAAACAAGAGTGATTTTACTTATTCCAAATTTGTGAGGGGAAAATATGAAAAAGGGATTTCTAAATATTTCGGTAGGTATAATTTTGATATTTTTTTCAGCAGTTTCAGCACTTTTGTTATCTTACTTATCGAGAGATGCAATACATGTACAAGAAAAAGTACTTGAAAGTATTGATAATACGTACACAAAGATAATGTATGTTTCTGGGGCAAATATTTGGAAAAAGTTTTTAACGGAGAATGCGGCATTTTGGGATTATATTCAAAAAGAATCTGATCCTTACAAAAACACAAGTCTTGTTTTTAATACTAATTTTAAGTATAATTTAAATTCAACTAGAGAGGTTGTTTATACGCTTGTTTCTACCACTACAACGTATGTGTACGTAGATAAATATATTAATGTAATTTTTGCGTTGAAAAAAGATGGAAAAATAATAGATCAAGGTATATCTTTTGACTTTGGCTGGCCTGGCATTTAAAGGTATTTTTTTATTTCACTTTTTAATAGTTTTGGTTCTTTTAAATGGATAACTTTAAAACCTAATCTTTTTCCCGTATTTATGTTTTCCAGCTTATCATCTATATACAAACATTTTGAAGGGTTTAGGTTGTACGTTTTGATTAGTATTTGGTAGATTTTTTCCTCTGGTTTAATAGATTTTACATGACTTGAAATTACAAGTCCATCAAAAAGTTTGAAAAAATCATATTTTTCGTATATGTATTTAAATGCGTTTTGACTGAAATTTGAAAGTATGTAAAGTCTGTAATTTTCTTTCAATTTATAAAGAATTTCTACGTTTTCAGTTATTGGGGTAAGTAATTCAAATACTTTATTTTTCATATGTAATATCTCATTTTTGTATTTTGGAAACATTTTTAATTTCTTTTCCCAAAGTGCGTTTTCATCTATTATCCCTTTGTCCATTAGGTTCCAATCTTCCGTATTAAAGACATTTTCCAATAAAAACTTTGTTGTTTGCACATCAAACACTTTTTCCATATATTTTTTAGGTTCCCAGTTTATTAATACTCTACCTAAATCAAAGATGATGCTTTCAACCATTTTATCCCTCCATCATTTTCTTTAATAAATTCTATTAACCTTTTATACGTTGGATTAATTTCAAGAGTACTTGAATTTCCAATTAATATAAGTTTTCTCTTTGCCCTTGTAAGTGCTACGTTTAATCTTCTAAGATCACTTAAAAATCCTATTTCTTTTCTTTTGTTTGATCGCACAAAAGAAATTATTATGACTTCTTTTTCGCGTCCTTGAAAACCATCAACTGTGTTGATATCGATATCTAAGTTGTAACTTCTAATTAATTCTACTTGGTCATCGTAAGGAGAAATAATACCAATCCAATTTTTATCTGCCCCTTCTTTTAGAAATTTTTCTACAATATGTTTAACAATTTGTGCTTCAAATTCGTTGAAGTATGAAGAAGAATCTTTTTTTTGTTTTTCAAAATGTTCAACATTTGAAGTGTCTATGAATATTAAAATGCTACTAGGATTTGTTATTATATCTTTTCCGCTAAAAGCAAGATCTTTTAGTGTTATATTTTTTACATGTGAAATTAAAATGTTGTTGTAAAACTCTCTGTTTGGAAATTCCATTAATTTTTCGTTCATTCTGTATTGGATTTTTAGTACCTCACTTCTTTTAGGATATTTTTCAATCAATTTCTCAAAGAGTGTTATAGAAAGTTCTTTTGCCTTATTTGAGAGAATAGTTGGTGGAAGTTGTTTGTGGTCTCCAGCAAGTATAAATTTTTCACCTTTGGATAGGGGAATCAATATACTTGGAATTGTAGATTGTGTAGCTTCATCAACTACAACCACATTAAAATTGTATTTGTCCAATATGTAAGAAGAGGAGTTTGTGGAAAAAACAACTTGAGAGTTTTCGATTATTTCATTTGCTATTTCCTCCTCTACTTTTGAAATTTTTTCTTTGATTTCTTCTATTTTGTTGTTTAGCTTTATCCATTCCGCCATGTCTTTAATTACTTTTAGAGGTATTCCCCGCTGTGTTTTGTTGTTTTTTGCAAGTTTTAATATTTGATTATCATTTAGTCCCCTTTTCCATTTTGGTATGGGTTTTTGAAATGTTTCTCTTTTTTCAAGTAGCTTTTCAAATTCATATTTTAATTTTTCTATATTTTTATATCTTTCGTGTGTTTGAATTTGAAAGATTAGAGATGATTTCTTTAAATTTTTGGAAATTCTTGAAGGGTGTCCCAGTCTTACATGTGAAACCTTATTTTCCAATCTTTCTATTAAATTATCCACTGCCAGATTACTATCCGCAGTTACCAATACTTTTTTTCCTCTTTTTACTTCTTGTATGATATATTCAACTAAGGTTCTTGTTTTTCCTGTGCCAAAAGGTCCATGGATTAAGAAAAAATCCTTGCTTCTTAAAGCTTTTGAAATTGTAAGTTTTTGAAATTTGTTTAATTTTTTATCTACTTCTTTGAATTTTTCTATGCCATTATCGGAAAGTATTCTAGTTTCTAGTATGTATGTCAATACTTTTTTTCCGTTCTTGTTTAAATTTTCCAAATTTTCGATTTGTCTTTTGTATGTTATGTCACTTGCGTATAAATCAAGTCTTACCTTTTTAAAACTTTTTGGAAGCAAGTTATTTGTTGATATAGTTATAAACCTTGTGCCTTTTTCCACGACTATACCCTTTATGTCACTTTTTGTTGGATCATTTTTACTTATTATTACCTCGTCTCCAACGGATATTTCTGTGTTTATGACTTTTTTTCTACCGAATTTTATAAGGTACATACCTAATTCTTCTCCAATTATTTTTGGGGTGAGGTCTAAAACGGCACGCCCTTTTTTTTCTCTTTGTGGTCCAGTTAGATTTTTCATTTCCCATTCCATTATTTTTACTTCTTCATTTCTTTCGAATTCAACAAGTTGTATTAATCTTTTGATGTATTTATCCAATTTAGATCACCTCAAATAGATTATATCATTGTTTTTTAGTGATATAATATACTAATAATATGTGAAGGAGGTATTTAAGCAATGAGATCGAAGATTATTACTTTTTTATTAATATTTTCCGCTATGGTATTTTCATTTGTTAATTTTAAGGGAATGACGCCATTTGTGGAAAATGAGAAATTTGTATTATCGAATGAAAATGTGGTGGCATCTATTGGAAATGATGGGCTTCTTGAAAATTTGGCATTAAAGGAAACAATGTTTGATGCAATATACAACATGTATTTTACACTCGATAAATCTAAAGTATCTTTTAAGAAAATAGAAGTGGTAAGTAATGAAAAGATAGCGGCATATGGAACAAACGGTACAAAAGATGTACGTGTTGAGTATGTGTTAACTCAAAATGGATTACACGTTAGTGTCTTTTCAGAAGAAGCAAAAGAGTTAAGAATGTTTTTCAAAGAAAGTGACTTGGATCCTATCTTTTTTAAGGAAAAAAATTATACTTTTATTCAGTGTAGGCATGTAGCATATGGTGTGATTTTTCCAAATGCGTTATCTATGTACAGAATAGGTGCTTTGATGTTTATGTCAAGAAAACCAGTGTTTGTAGGTAATTATTCAAAATTTGAATTTGATATTGTTGTTGATTGGGATGTACATAGTTTAAGGGAAAAATTTGGATTATTAGAATATCAAGATAAGTATGTGGTTTTGGATACGGAAAATAAACCTGTTGGAAATGTAACGGTGGTATTGTTAAAGGGGGATAAACCAGTAGATGTTTCAACCAGTAATTTTAAAGGGGAAATTTATTTTTCCGGTGTTGGAGATAATTTTAAATTGTTAAACGAGGATTTAAAAATAAAGAATTTTTCAAATGGTAAGATAGTACTCAATTTGCCAAAAAAGATTAGATTTTTATGGCAACCGTATCTTACTGGACTTTCAACGGATAATGTGTATGTGACATTCAAAGTTAATAGACCTAGCACGGCGGTATTGTTTATAAACGGTAAAAAAATAGAAGACAATCTTTATGATACATTTCATATGGTTAAGATAGATGATTTAAGTTTATCAACTAATTATGAAGGTGAAGTTGTTGTAGGTCGTTTAAAGGAGAAAATATCCTTTAAGACTGCAGGAGACAAAAAATACAAATTTTTAGTTTATGGCGATACTAGGACAAATACAGATTGGCATGAGATTATTTGCAATGAGATGTCGAAAGAAAATGCCCTTTTTGTGCTTCATACAGGAGATCTTGTAGAAAGTGGTCCTCAATTATTCGAGTGGGGATTGTTTTTTAATACGGGACATCCTCTTTTTTCAACAACCCCTATTATGCCTGTAATAGGAAATCACGAGCATAATGCCGTATACTATTATCAGGCTTTTATGCCACCAAAAATGGGAGGAGGAGATTTTCTTAAACAGTGGTATTCTTTTGACATGGGGGATGTGCACTATATTGTGCTTGATAGTGATGTTCAAGAGAATACTACTTTGGGTTTTTATCAAACTCAATGGTTAGAGAAAGATTTAAAAAAGACGAAAAAAGCTTATGTAATTGTATTATTTCACCATCCTTTCTTTTCAAATGTAAAAGGAAGGGGTCAAGAGTTTAGAGAGAAATGGCATGAACTTTTTGTGAAGTATAAAGTTTCTGCGGTTTTTAACGGACATATCCACCATTATGAGCGTTTTTTCAAAGATGGTGTAATGTATGTAACAACTGGCGGAGGTGGAGCTCCTTTTGGATATGGATTATATTCCAGTGATGTCTCTTATTTACCATTTTCCAAAGCCGCTGCAGCAGGTTATTTACATTATGTTGTAGGTAGTGTAAAAGATGGTAGTATCCATTTTGTTGTAAAAGCGGTTGGAAGGGAAGAAAATCACAAACTTTCAAAAGTATATGAAATTCTCGATGAGTTTGATATTTATCCCAGAGATTTAGAAAATTGATTAGGTCCCCGTACGGGGACCTATTTTTTTGAGCATTGCTATATAAAAATGTGTATAATGTTATTTTTTACGCTTTATTATTTTTACGTAAAATTAATTGAATTTATACAAGATAGAAAAAAAATAAAACACATGATAACATTAGAATGAAAAGTCTTAAAAAAAGGAGGTTCTAGTATGAGAATAGTTTGTTGGGGATTAGGTGCTATGGGAAGTGGAGTAGCAAAAAACATAGTTGAAAGTGATTTTATGAACTTGGTAGGAGCAATAGATTTTAACCATGCGGGAAAAGATGTTGGAGAAGTCTTAAATATGGAAAAGTTAGGTGTTGAGATTTCAAAAGAGAAAGAGATTATAGAAAGGACAAATCCTGATTTAGTTGTTATTGCCACATCTTCTTTTGTCAAAGATGTACTTCCGCAAATAGAATATGCAGTGAAAAACCACTGTAATGTTATTACAATAGCAGAGGAGATGGCTTTTCCATTTGATTCACACCCGGAGGAATCGTTATACATGGATAGTCTTGCAAAAAGATATGGGGTTTCCATCTTAGGTACAGGGGTAAATCCCGGTTTTGTACTTGATACTTTGATACTTTCCTTAACAGGTGTTTGTAATAGGGTGGATAAAATTATTGCAAGAAGAATAAATGATCTTTCTCCTTTTGGAAAAACAGTTATGGAAACACAAGGTGTTGGAACTACGCCAGAGGAATTTGAAGAAGGATTAAAGACGGGAAAAATAGTTGGACACATTGGATTTCCACAAAGTATTATGATGATAGCAAGGGCGTTGGGATGGAATATAACAAAGATCGAAGAAGAGAGAAAGCCGATAATTTCAAATGTTCATAGAGAAACTCCTGTCGTAAAGGTGGAACCTGGTATGGTGGCAGGTTGTAATCATTCTGCAAAGGCTTATATAGGTGATAGGGTAGTTATTGAAATGCAACACCCTCAACAGATACATCCACATCTTGAAGGGGTGGAAACAGGAGATTATATAGAAATATACGGAGATCCAGATATAAAACTTGCTATAAAGCCGGAAATACCAGGTGGTAAGGCTACAATAGCAATAGCAACGAATATGATTCCTATAGTAATTGATGCAACACCTGGGTTAAAGACTATGGCGGATTTACCTGTACCAAGATCTATCCTTTCAACAAAATGAGGTGATTTTTATGCATGCAAAAAAAGGTGATTGGGTTCAAATTCAACAGATACTTTTAAAACCAGAGGAAAGAACCGCACCACTGCCAGAAGATACCCAAAAGGTTCCCTTAATGATGAGGATAAAAGGGTTTTTGATTAATGAAACTGCAGAAATTGGACAGGAAGTTGAGATAAAGACATTAACGGGAAGACTTGTAAAGGGGAAACTAGTTGCAATTAATCCAAAATATGAACATGATTTTGGAGAACCTGTTCCAGAACTTATCACAGTAGGATTGGAACTTAGAAAGATTTTAGAAGGTGATAATAATGTCTGATTTATCGTACAATGCAGTTATGTCTAGAAAAAATGAGATTATGAAAAGAGCGGTAGGTATAGATTACGAAAAATTTATAATATCAGATATTGTTTTTGACTATGAAAAAATGATGCAGGAGGTAGGATATAGTTTAGAAAAGGTCAGGGAGATTCAACAAGAAACAGGGGTTGGGAACACACCATTAGTAGAGTTAAAACAAATTAATAGACTTATAAAAAAGATTGCTCCAAAGGGTAAAGGTGCACGGATTTTTATAAAAGATGAAGCTACAAATCCTTCTGGAAGTTACAAGGATAGAAGGGCGTCTGTGAGTGTATATCATGCACAAAAACATGGATATAAAGGAGTAATTGCCGCAACTAGTGGAAATTATGGAGCGGCAGTTGCATCACAAGCAGCAAAAAGGGGTTTAAAATGTATAATTGTACAAGAATGTTATGACAGTAAATGGATTGGACAACCAGAAATTTTAGAAAAAGCCAGGGCATGTGAAGCATATGGAGCAGAAGTAGTCCAATTAACAGTAGGTCCAGAACTTTTTTATTATACATTAGTTTTACTTGAAAAAACGGGATTTTTTAACGCTTCTTTGTACACACCATATGCAATAGCAGGAGTTGAAACCTTAGGCTATGAGATAGCCAAGCAAACAAAAGAGCTTGTAGGAAAATATCCGGATGCCGTGGTGATTACCCATGCAGGTGGAGGAATTTTAACTGGAACTGCAAGAGGATTGAAAAAAGCAGGAGCTGTAGAAACACAAGTGGTTGCAGCGAGTGTTAATTTGAAAGGACTTCACATGGCAAGTGATAACGATTTTAATAAAAAGTATTTTACTACGGGTCATACGGGTTTTGGATTACCTTTTGCTACCTTCCCCGATAGATCAGATGTACCAAAAAATGCAGCACGTGCTTTAAGATATATGGATAAATACTTACTTGTTTCCCAAGGAGAGGTTTTTTATATAACAGAAATGCTTGCGCAACTTGAAGGTATGCAAAGAGGACCTGCTGGTAACACTTCGCTTGCTGCGGCATTTGCACTTGCACTTGAAATGGATGAGGATAAAGTAATTGTGGTTAATGAAACGGAATATACGGGTGCTGGAAAACTTCCATCTGCTCAGCTTACTTTTGCAAAAAAGATGGGAATGGAAATAAAAAGAGGAGATCCAATTAATGAGGACTTGCCTGGGAAAAGAATAGTTATTCCAGAGCATCCTTCGCAGATAGGATATATCGAGCTTAACATGGATAATGTAAGAAAAAGTTATGTAAAAGAAGTGATGAAAAGGTATAACAAAAGAAAGTTTAGTGATGAGGAAATCAAATTTATGGCTGAGGATACAAAGACTACAGAAGAAAAAATAATGCAAATTGTTAAAGATTTACTTGGAGGTGAATAAGTTGAAGCCTAGAAAAGACGATTTTAAAGAAAGAAGTAAACATTTACAAAAGATGACCGAAGAAGAACTTAATCAGTACTTTTGGCATCTTGTTGAAAAAGTTGTTGATCCTCTAATAGAGCTTGCAGAAACACATACTTCTCCTTCTGTGGAAAGATCAGTACTTCTTAGAATGGGATTTAATAGTTTGGAAGCTTCAAAAATTGTAGATTTAGTTTTTCAGAGAAATTTGTTGGGAAAGGGCGCAGGTCACATTGTTTGGAGAATAGCTAAAGAGAAAAATATGGATATTTTGGATGCAGGAAGGGCACTTATAGAAGGGAAGTATTGGGAAGATGTGGATAGGATATTTAAAGGGGTGAATAATGATGCTTGATCCAAAAAAACCTATAGATATAGATGAAATATTGAAAGATTTGGATAAATATAGGCCAAAGAGAAAAGGGTGGGTGTGGAGAAAAAGACTTCCTGAAGGTACGAAAATAGGAGATTACAAGTACTACCAAGTTAGCGAAGACTTGAAAAATTCTATTCCTCTTCCCGCTGCACACTATTTTGGAAGTATAGATCCACAACCTGAGGTTGTAATTACTTCGGAAATTGCCTCCGGAAGGTTTGAAGATGATATCAGAAGAATGAGAATGGCCGCTTGGCATGGAGCAGACCATATTATGGTTATAAGGACTTTGGGACAATCGCATTACGATGGACTTATTGAAGGTACACCAGAAGGTATAGGTGGTATTCCCATTACAAGAAAACAACTTAGAGCTACAAGAAAAGCCTTAGATTTGATAGAAGAAGAGGTAGGAAGACCTATAAACTTTCACAGTTATGTGTCGGGGGTTGCTGGACCTGAAATTGCCGTTTTGTTTGCAGAAGAAGGGGTAAATGGAGCGCACCAGGATCCTCAATATAATGTTTTGTATAGGGGAATTAACCCTATTCGTTCATTTGTAGATGCTGCCGTTGCAAAGAAAATTATGGCTTCTGTTAACATGTTACAGATTGACGGCGCACACAATGCCAATGCCTCTGCAAAGCTTGCATGGACAGTTATGCCTGAACTTTTAGTACAGCATGGAATTAATTGTATGTATTCTTTAAAAGCAGGAATGAAGAAAGAATATATTGCACTTTCTACGGTGCCACCTGTTGTAGCACCAATGCCCGAGTTTAGGTATAACCTTCCTTATGCAGTGGCTTTAAGAGAATTATTTGATGGATTTAAATTTAGAGCTCAAATGAATACAAGATATATAGAATCCGATTTATTTGATGCGACAAGGATACATGTGCTTAATACATTGATTTCAAGACTAACCTCTGCTGATCTACAATCAACTATTACTCCAGATGAAGGTAGAAATGTGCCGTGGCATGTAAACTCAATACGTGGAGTAGAAACGGCAAAGCACACCTTAGTAGCATTAGATGGAATGAAGCAGTATGTGAAAATAGACGAAAAGAAAATTAGGGAAAGGGTCAGAGAACTTAAAATGCGTGCAATTTTAATGCTTGAAGAAATATTGGATATGGGAGGATATTTCGAAGCGTTAGAAGCAGGGATGTTTGTTGATAATGGATATTATCCAGAGAGAATAGGAGATGGAATTGCAAGGAAGAAAGATGGCGAGATAGCTGCAGGTACAGTAGTACCAAGAGATGCAGATTACATGGCGCCAGTTTGCGAGCATTTTGGTTACAACAATTTACCAAAAGATATAGAAAAGCCATGTGATTTAATTGGTGGATGTACTTTACATAATCCAGATAAAATACAATTTATAGACGAATTAGATGAAAGTGATAATGTTAATGTTAGACTTGAGAAGATAAGGGATATGAGGAAAAGAAAGGTTATTAAACCTGAGGTTGAGTGGTTTTCAGATGGTTGGATCCAAATGGATATGACATTTGCACTACCTAAAGAACTTGCAGAAGCTGCTGCTATAGCGTTGTGTGAAAAATTAGGGCTTGAGGAACCAACGATTATTCATAAGACAATATTACATCCATCTGAAGGAACATATATTGAAGTGAAAGCAAAGGTGCCATTTGAAATTGAAATTGATAAATTGGAACTTCCAAAAAAACCTGAAACTTTGCCTGAAGAAGAGATATTCGAATATGTAAAGAACAATCCTATACACGTAGTTGCCGGTACAGTGGGGAATGATGAGCATTCTGTTGGATTAAGGGAAATATTGGATATTAAACATGGAGGAATTGAAAAGTATGGTATAAAATATACGTATCTTGGGACAAGTGTTCCACCTGAAAAGCTCATAGATGCAGCTATTGAGACTGGAGCAAAGGCAATACTTGCATCTATGATTATAACTCACAATGATGTGCACGTACAAAATATGAAGAAAATCCACGAATTAGCTATTGAAAAAGGTATAAGGGATAAGGTTATAATTATTGCAGGTGGGACACAAATTAACAATGATTTGGCAATTGAAAATGGTATGGATGCAGGATTTGGTCGGGGAACAAAAGGAATACATGTTGCTTCATTTATAGTAAAAAAATTAAAGGAGAAAGAATCTAAATAAAAGTCCCGGTTTTCCGGGACTTTTTTCTTTTGAAAGTGGTATAATATTTTTGAGGTGATAATATATGAGATTTGTAGATACGCATGCGCATTTACATATGAAACACTTTGATAAAGATAGAAAAGAAATAATAGAAAAGTTAAATGATTTTCCGTTTTTGGTTAATGTTGCCACTAATATTGAAGATAGCTATTTATCTTTATCTCTTGCAAAAAACTATGAAAAAATTTACGCTACAGTAGGTGTTCATCCACATGATAGTAAAGATGTGAGTAAAGATTATCTTGGGGTTTTGGAAAAGTTAGCAAAAGACGAAAAGGTAGTAGCCATCGGAGAAATAGGATTGGATTATTATAGAAATATTTCACCTTTTGAGATTCAACAAAAAGTTTTTACTGAGCAACTTATTTTGGCAAAGGAGTTAAATTTACCAGTTGTTGTGCATATTAGGGATGCATATGAGGATGCGTATAATATAATTGAAATGATAGGACATTTTAATGGGGTAATACATGCATTTAGTGGTGATAAGGAATATGCGTTGAAGTTTGTAAAATTGGGATTTTTTTTGGGAATAGGGGGACCTGTAACGTATAAAAAGAACGAAAATTTAAGAGATGTGATCAGATTTGTGGGAGAAGAAAATATTGTTCCAGAAACTGATTGTCCATACCTTCCACCACAGCCGTTTAGGGGAAAGAGAAATGAACCGGGGTATGTAAGATTTGTTGTGGAGGAAATTAACAGGGTTTTGGGTGAAGATGTTTCAGAAACTCTTGTGAAAAATGCGGCAGAATTATTTGAGGTGAAATTGTGATACATGCAATATTCGGGGTTTTAGAAAAGATAGAAAACGGAAAGATTTATTTAAATGTAAACGATTTAGTCTACGAAGTTATTGTAGGGGATCCTGGAGTCTTTGAAGAATATTTAAGTCAAAAAATTAAAGTTTTTACCAAGATGATAGTAAATGATGATGGAATAAATTTATATGGATTTTTAGATGTTTTGAAATTGAAATTGTTTGAAAAGCTATTGTTAGTTAATAAGCTTGGACCTAAGACGGCGTTAAAGATAATAACTTCTAATGATGTATCATACATTGTAAGTGCAATTGTCAATGAAGATGTAAAAGCATTGTCCATGCTTCCAGGGATAGGGCCAAAGACTGCAGAAAGAATTATTTTGGAATTGAAGGATTCAATGAAGGAATTTGATTTAACAATGAGTAAAAAAGATAAAAAGGTGCTTGAGGCGATAGAAGCGTTGGTTACCTTGGGATTTAGTAGAATTCAATCTAAAAAGGCTGTTAATAGAGTTTTAGAAAAGGATGATACTTTAGATGATGTAATAAAAAAAGCGCTTAAATTTTTAAGCAGGTGAAAAAATGAAAGTTTCGGCGATCTCAAACCCTATGTTGGGTTACAAACTTGACTTAGGAGAACCAGGACTTTCACATGGTGCGCCCGCAAGTAGAAGTGTATTAAGGGTTTTAAATCAGGAGCTGAGTAATTATTTTGCTTTTAAGAGAAAAGCCGAAAAAGAAGGCGGGTACATAATTTCTGGAGGAATTTATCTTGACATTAGAAAACGTGGTTCTTTTTTAGCTGCAGTTGCGGGAAAGACAAAGGTTTGGATGTACATTCCAGGTCGTAAAAGTGAAGAGAAAAGTACACCAGTTGATACAAGACACATAAGTGATAAAATAAGGCAAATTGAGATGAAATTGAAACTTGAGCAAGACCCTGTAAAAAGAGAGGAATTAAAAAGACAAATTTTGTTATTGGAAATTGCCAAAAATGCTTTGGCATTTGGGATGTCTGTTCCAAAGTATTTGTTAGGGATTTTGTTTGATCAAACTGCTTAAAGGGGGCTTTTTATGAGACTTTCCGAAATAATTGAGAAAATAGGTGCTAGAGAGGTTTTTTTGAGAGATGATTGTGAAATCATTCACGCATATACGGGGGACTTACTAAGCATGGTCATGAAAAATGCAGAGAGTAGTTCTATATGGATTACCGTTCAAAATCATTTGAATATAATTGCTGTAGCGGCTATGACCGGGATCAAAGCGATATTGCTTTGTGAGAATTTAGATTTTTCAGATGAAGTCATAGAAAAAGCAAAAGAAGAAAATATATGTCTTTTAAAGATTCCTGATAATGCATTTGTTGTTTCGGGAAAGGTATATGCATTGGGGATAAGATGAAGTGTGATTTACACATTCATACGTGTTTGTCTCCTTGCGCGGATATTACAATGGTTCCAGGTGAGGTATTAAAAAGGGCACCAGATGTTGTGGCTATTTGTGATCATAACATAGGAGGAAATGTGAAAAGTTTCCGAGATGTTTTTCAAAGATGTGGTAAGTTAGTTGTACCTGGAATTGAGGTCCAGACGATAGAGGATGTACACATTTTAGGTTATTTTTTTGACATTCTTTCTTTAGAAACCTTTTCTTTGATAGTAAAAAAACATCTGCCAAAAGTTAATTATGATCCGGAACGCTTTGGATATCAGTTATATGTCAATGAAAAAGATGAGTTTACAGGTGTTGAAGAAACACCATTGGGTTTTCCTACCGATTTGTCTTTAGAAAAAGTAATTTCCCTTATTTTAAAGTTTGAAGGAATACCCGTATATGCGCATATAGGAAGAAAATTTGGAATTCTGTACCAATTGGGTGTATTTCCACGTTTATCGGTGAATATTTGTGAAGTTACAAATAAAGAAGAGCTGGATATAGCACGTAAGAATGGGTTTGTAGCCATATCTTCTTCTGATGCCCATTTTTTAGAGCAGATTGGTGAAAGATATAGTATAATAGATTGTGAAATAAAAACGGTAAAATCTGTATTACTTTCTATTGTTGAAGGCAAGGTGAAAACAATATGGGACTTTTGACTATAGCAGATCATGTTTTAGATATAGCCGAAAATTCTGTGAAAGCAGGTTCAAAAAATATAGTGTTAGGAATATTTGAAACGGATAGGGAATTTACCTTTGAGGTAAGAGACGATGGACCTGGTATTAAAGATTTAGATAGAGTTTTTGATCCTTTTTACACATCGAGGGATAAAAAAATAAGAAGGTTTGGTCTGGGACTTCCATTTTTAAAACAAGCGGTTGAGATGACAGGGGGGACTTTAGATATACAGACAAAAATAGGTGTAGGTACAAAAGTAAGGGCTACTTTTATAAAGACACATATAGACTGTCAACCTGTAGGAGATTTAATTTCTGTATTTTTATCACTTTTAATGAACAAAAATGTAAATTTCCAAATCAAAAGATGCAGAAATGAAGAATGCTATGAAATAAGTTCAGAAGTTGTAAAAAAATACTTAGGAGAGCTAGATTCTCCAAGTAAAATAAATATTTTAAAGGAAATGATTAAAGAATTAGAATACAAGGAGGAATAAGCATGCGAAAGTTTTTTGTCCTTTTCTTTTTGGGAATCTTTCTGTTTTCATTTGCAACGGTACTTGAGAAGGTAACTATTAATGGTTTGAAACTACTTGATGAGAAAGATTTAGAGTTTGCATATTCTCAATATTTGGGAAAAGATATTAACGATTATGCAATTTTAGATATTGTAAAATCCTTAAAATCCACGGGTTATTTTTCAAGTGTGGAATGGTCGAAAATTGAAGGAAAAGGTTTAGAGTTAGTTATAGATGTGGTAGAAAATAAAAAGGTGGAAAAAGTGAACTTAGTGGTAGAAGGAGTTGGATTAATTTCGAAGGAAACTTTAGATGCATCTATTACTTTAAAGGAAGATAAGCCATTTAGTTTTGTGAAATTCAGGGAAAGTATTTTAAATATCTCAAAAAAGTACGAAGATGAAGGTTATATTGTTTCGAATGTTTTTTCAAAAAATAAAGAGCAGGCTTTTATTTATGTTTCGGGAAGTGTTAACGCAACAAGTGTAACTTTTAGAGTAACTGAATATGCATTGTATGAAGTGGAATTTTCCGGTGAAACGGAAAATATAGAGGATATTTTGACCAAAATAAAGGAAAACTCAAAATTAAAAGAATATAAAAGTTATTTATCAAAAAATTGGTTTTTACGTTTATTTGACGATGAAAAATCTTATTATCCAAAGATGTCTGATTTGCAAAGGATATTTCAAGAGTTCGGAAAGTATGTGTATTTTTCACCATACTCAAAAATACAAATTTTGAGTGTGGAAAGTGAAAAACCATCGAAAAAGTTGAAAATTATCGTTGTGCAGAATAGACTTATAAAAAATCCGTTATTTTTTGAGAGTGTGGAAGTAGAAGGAAATACCTTATATGATTTTCCAGAGATAACTGCGTCTGGCACACTGACGAATAGTGATTTGTTAGATATTTTACAAAAGGTAAAAGATTGGTATGAGAAAAATGAATACATAGTAAATGTTCAACCAAAAATAAAGGATAATAAATTTATTGTTAGTGTAACTGAATACAAATTTGGGGATGTGAAGATTGAAGGTCTAACGAGAACAAAGAAATACACTTTTGATGATTTAATTTTTATTGTACCTGGAGATTTTGCAAATAAAAGTGAACTTAGAAAAACATATGTTGAGATTTATAAAACACAATTTTTCGATAATATAGATTTTGATATTACGCCTGTTTCAACTAACGTTTTAGATGTAAAGTTGAAATTGGAAGAGAAAACAAAAAGATTTAACTTTATAGGAGGAGGGGCATGGGGACCTCCTGGTGATGGAAAACCGTGGTATGAAGGATTTGCAGCGCAAGTTCAATTAAAGACTGTTAATCCGTTTGGATTTGGACAGAATATTGGTTTAAATCTTTCTTTGGGATTGGAAAATAAAATAGTGGGGCTTGAGTATTCAATAAGAAAGCCGTTTGGAAGACCGTTAATTTTTGGTACGAAATTAAATTATTCTTATTCAACTGATGATGCAACTATAACTAATAACGTGGGATTTAGTATATCTCTTAGTACTTTAAAGATAAACAACAATTCATATATCTTTGGGGCTGGTGTAGATTACAAGACTACTGTTTCTACTCAAGTTAGTGAAGAATATTTGGGAGGAAACGTATTAGGTGGATATATATTTGAAACACTCGATGATTTAATAATTCCAACAGAAGGAATTTATCTAAACTTTACAGGGCAAAGATACTTTAAAGTTATGGGAAATGCACCTGTTGCGTATAAATTTCAAGAGGAAGCATCTATTCATATACCGGTTGGAAAGTTTTCGATAGCCTCTCGTTTATATGCATCTCAACTTTTACAGGAAGAAGGCAACAAAATATACAATTATTTGTCTGGATTAAACAGCCTTAGAGGAGCAACACTTGAAGGGAATATGGCATTTCTCTTAAACAATGATTTAAGATATGTAGATAAAAAGAGTAATTATCCATTTTACTTTTCGTTATTTGGTGATATGGCGTATGTAGGTGATACTTACACATTTGATAGGATAGATTGGTCTGTAGGAGTAGAACTTGGTTTAAATGTTCCAATGTTGGGGTTAATAAGAGTAGGTGAAGCGTATTATAACGATAAGTGGAATTTCTTCTTTTTAATGGGAAAAACATTTTAAAGGAGAGGATCTAATTGGAAATTGTTGTTGAAAGTATTGTAAAGGATGGAGAAAAAATATACGCTGTTTCTTCAAATAGCCCATTTTATGTGGATTTTAAGGGAGGACAACTTGGGGATAGAGGATACATAGGTGATGCCAAGGTTTTAGGTGTGTTTGAAAAAGATGGAAAAATATATCATAGAATAGATAGAAAGATAAAACAAGGAATCTTGGGGGTTTTTATAGATGAAAAACATAGGGAATTTGTAAGGGCACACCATACGGCACAACATATTTTATCTGCTTCACTCCATGAAGTTGCAGATATAAATACGGTTGGATTTAGAATGGGATTTGAGTATACCACTATAGATTTAGATGTACCCTTTATTGAAGATAATGTATTACAAGAAGCAGAAATACTGTCAAATGAAATCGTGAGAAAATGTTATAATGTAGAGGAAATTTGGGTTAAAAGATTTGAACTTGATAAATTTAATCTTAGAAAGGCTGTTAGTGATAAAGTGAAAGGTGATATAAGGATAATAAAGATTGAAGATTTTGATTATTCACCGTGTGGTGGTTTTCATGTGAAGAATACAGGAGAGATTGGAATAATAAAGATATTGAGAAAAGAAAAAGTTAAGGGAAACCTTACAAGGGTTTATTTTGTTGCTTCTAGTTTAGCTTTAAGTTACTTTCAAAAGTATAATAGGATTTTAGGTGGGATTTCAAAGAGTTTAACTAGTTCTGTATTTGAACTTGAGGAAAAAGTGTCAAAAACGTTGGAAGATTTAAAAATGTATGTATCTAAAGTTGAAAGACTTTCTCAAGAATTGGCAAAGTATAAGATAAGAGAAATTAAAAGTGTTGGTGATGTGTACTATTTAGAAGGTGAAAAAGAAATATTAAGATATATTCCAAAGTTTTTTGACAAGAAAGATGCTCTTTTAATTCTATTTGATGGTAAAAGTTATAGTTTTACATCAACTGGAAAGTACAACGTTGGTGAAATTATAATGAAATTAAAAGAAATATATGGTGGTACAGGAGGCGGGGGAAGAAGTAAAGGGAATTATATTAGCAATATAGGTTTTAATAGATTGTTGGAGGTGATAGAATGAAAAAAATTTTGGTTTTGGTGGGAGTATTGTTTGTATTTTTAGCTTTTTCGAATATTTTCCAATTTTTACCTGAAAAATTTGATTCGTTGTTTTATGTACCAGATTTAACACAATTTTACGATGCTTTAAAAAAGACAAATACTGGAGATGTATTTATAAATCAAATAGGTCTTGAACAGATGGTTTTGGGTATTTTGGAACAGCAGCTAATGATGCAAAATTACACCTTAGATGATTTGGATTTATTCAAGGAATTGTTAGTTGCCTCAACTGTCGATGGGAGTGCAGTTATAGCTATTGGACCTTCTAAAGACCCACAAAAAATAAAGGAAATTTTTGAAGCGTTTTCAGGAATGCAATTTCCGTCTGAGGTCTTGGTTAAGGATGGTTATTTTGTATTTTCAAATTTACCGTTTGGTGGAAAGCTACCTAACAAGGTTAAAGAAAATATAGAAAAAGGCTATTTGGCAGTAAGTTATGTAAATACTAATGAGGATTTAAAAGTAGAAGGGTATGGTTATGCAAGACTAGAGGGAAATACATTTAGACTTTACAATGAAATTGTTCCCAAAGACCAAGAAACTAAAGATTTTATTTTAGATTTGGAAAAACAACAAGGAAAGGATATTTTAAGTGATAATAAAATAGGAGGAGATTTGTTTATATTTTTGAACAAAAAAATTCCAAAATCTTTGTTGAAGCTTTTAACAAACGTTACAGAAGAGATGAATGTTGATTTAAACAAATTTTTGGAAGATTTTAGTGGTACGGCTTACATATCTGCTAACATATCCGATTTTATATTAAACGCTCTTTCTGGTATGCAGCAATCAACTGTACCTTTCTATGGTGTGGTATATTATAGTGGATTGAATTGGGATGATTTAGAAGGAATAAGCAAATTTGAAGTAATAAATGGTAAAAAATATGGGGTTGAAGTTACCGAAGAGGGTACACCTGTTGTGTATGTGAATTTGGAAAGTGACAAGATGACATTATATGGGATAAGCCCTGAACAATATACACCAGGTGATAGGACATTTATTGAACAAAATTACAGTGATGATTATTTCTTTGGAGTGTTATTGAATTTAAATCCTACTATATTTAATTTTATAGGTGTAGACACAGAGGCCTATTTGAAGATACAAGTTTACGCAAAAGATGGAAAAATATTTGCAAAATCCGTTTTAAAGTGAAAAAAGATTAATTGAAATCCAGGTAATCACTGTTACCTGGATTTTTTTTATGTGATATAATATATAGTTGAATTAAATTGAAGTGATGAGGTGATCCTGTTGAATAAATTCAAGAAACTAACTATAAAAGATGTACTTAAAGGAGAAGAAGATTATGTAGGAGAATCTTTAAAGGTTATAAGAAAAGAAGATGGAGATATTAACGCATTTATTACAGTTGTAGAACAATCAAGTGGTAAGATTCCCATTGCTGTTAAAGACAATATTGTAACAGAGGGTATAAGGACCACTTGTGCCTCTAAGATTTTAGAAGATTTTATTCCGCCATTTGATGCAACAGTTGTAGAAAAGTTAAAAAAGAATAATTTTGCAATAGTTGGTAAGACAAATTTAGATGAATTTGCCATGGGGACGGGAACAGAGTATTCTGCGTTTTTTGTTACAAAAAATCCTTGGGATAAAGAGAGAGTTGCAGGGGGGAGTAGTGGGGGATCTGCGGCAGCTGTCGCTAGTGGAGAGGTGGTTGCTGCTCTTGGAAGTGATACAGGTGGCTCGATACGGCAGCCTGCCGCATTTTGTGGTGTTATAGGTTTTAAGCCTACATATGGTTTGGTTTCAAGATATGGACTTGTGGCGTTTGCGTCTTCTTTAGATCAGATTGGTCCTATAACTAAAACTACAAAAGATGCCGCTTATTTGATGAATGTAATTTACGGAAAAGACGAAAGAGATGCAACAACGGTTGATAAAAAAATTGATTTTGAAGTATTATTAGAAAAGGATTTTTCAAAAGCTGTTGTAGCATATCCAGAGGAAGTCTTTGGTGAAGGTGTTGAAGAAGGAGTAAAAAAACAATTTGAAGAATTTATAAAATTTTTGGAAAAGAAAGGTGTAAAGGTTGAAAAGATTTCTTTTCCCGAGTTAAAGTACTCTGTGGCAACGTATTACATAATAGCACCTGCTGAGGTAAGTTCTAATTTATCCAGATTTGATGGAATTAGGTTTGGAACTAGAGTGGAGGAAAAAGGTCTGCTTGAAACTTATTTAAAAAGTAGAAAGCAACTTGGAGTAGAGGTTATAAGAAGGATAATGTTGGGAACTTTTACTTTAAGCGCTGCGTATTATGATGCGTATTTTGAAAAAGCGCAAAAGGTCAGAAGGTTGATTTCAAATAGATTAAACAATTTTTTGGAAAAGTACGATTTTATAATCACACCTACTTCTCCAATTACCGCTTTTAAAATAGGGGAAGTAAGAGATCCTTTGGTCTATTATATGATGGATATCTTTACCATTCCAGCTAATCTTGCAGGATTACCTGCCATAAGTATTCCATTTGGTTTTTCAGGCAATTTGCCAGTGGGAATGCAAATAATGGGTAAAAGGTTTGATGATCCAAAAGTATTGGGATTTGCAAATTTCATTGAAAGAGATGTTCCTGTTGTTTTTCCATGGGAGGCGAAAAAATGAGATTTAAGCCAGTAATTGGTCTTGAAATACACGTCCAGTTGAATACTGAGACAAAGGCGTTTTGTTCTTGTAGTGCGGATGTATTTGAATTAGAACCAAATACTGCAATTTGTCCAGTGTGTACAGGGCAACCAGGAGCGTTGCCTGTGCCATCTAAGCAGATGTATGAATTTGGTATATTATTAGCCGCTGCGTTGAATTGTAAAATACATGAATATACAAAATTTGACAGAAAAAATTATTTTTATCCGGATCTTCCAAAGGGATATCAAATAACACAATATTTTTATCCACTTGCCACTGAAGGTTTTTTGGAATTAGATGGTAAAAAGATAAGAATAAACAGAATTCATTTGGAAGAAGATGCGGGAAAATTAATTCACTCTTCTGAGACTATTACCCAGGCTGAAAGTTCTTTTGTTGATATGAATAGGTGTGGTGTACCTCTTGCAGAAATAGTAACTGAACCTGATATAGAATCACCAGAAGAAGCAAAGAAATTTTTAGAAAAATTGAGGCAGATATTAAGATATTTAGGTGTAAGTACAGGTGATATGGAAAAAGGTGCGCTGAGATGTGATGCCAATATTTCCGTAATTGACTTGGAAAACAATGTCCAGAGCAATAAAGTAGAAGTAAAAAATATGAATTCTTTTAAATTTGTGGAAAAGGCATTAGAATATGAATTTGAAAGGATAAAGTCACAACTTAAAAGAGGTGAGAACGTTTTAAAGGAAACACGAGGTTGGGATTTATCAACAAAAACAACTATTTCTATGAGGAGCAAAGAAGAAGCAAATGATTACAGATATTTTCCAGAACCAGATATACCTCCTGTTGTAATTTCAAGGGAAGAAATCAAGAAAATTGTGGAAAAGATGCCTGAACTTCCAGATGAAAAATTAAATAGATTTAAGAAAAAATATACGTTGACAGATTATGAAGCAAAAATTTTAACTTCTTCCGTTAAACTTGCGGATTTCTTTGAAAGATGTGTATTTGAAACAAAGAATCCAAAAGAGACATCAAATTGGTTTTTAACAGAGCTTCTAAAATACACATCGTCTGAAGATGATTTTGATACTTTGAAAATAAAACCTCATCATTTTAAAGAGTTGTTTGAGTTGATTGTTGATGGAAAGATTACAAGAAATATTGCAAAGGAAATCTTTAAAGAAGTTTTTGAAACGGGGAAAAGTCCAAGTAAAATAGTGGAAGAAAAGGGAATAGAGGTAATAGGTGATGAAACGTTAATTGAAGAGATGTTGAAAAAGATTATGGATGAAAACAAAGATAAGGTAGAGGCATACAAGAATGGTAAAAAAGGATTGATGGGATTTTTTGTGGGGCAGGTAATGAAACAAACAAAAGGAAAAGCAGATGCAAGGAAGGTAAATGAAATAGCAAAGAAACTGTTGGGAGATTGATAAAATGAAAAAATTTGTGTTGCTTTTTTTAGTGTTTTCAATAGCCATATTTTCAGGAGAATTTTTGATTTTTGATAATTCAATTATATTAAACTCTCCGCCTTTTTTTATGCAACTGGGCGATAGTTTTGGAGTGGGATTTTCCTATTCTACTGAAACAAGATATTATACGGTAAAGGATGTAGGGTTTTTGAAAGTCAAAATTCCACAAAGTAAAGAGGCATTTTCAGGTGCTTTTTTTGTGGGGAGTAATTTTGGAATTTACCTTTATGTTGAAAATGAAGTTTTGCAAATTCCCAATAGTTTTCAAAATTTGGAATTTTTTGTTTCAAAAGATTACGCATTTTATTCTTCTCTTTCAAAGTCTTTTTACGCAATAGGTCCTATTTCTTTAAACACGAGGAGTTTGTTTTTAAAAAAGGGATTTGATTTTGGTTATTCTATGAATAGGTATTTTTTCAAATATAAGGATTATTCCGGTTATTTTTTAAATTTAGCTGGAAAATATTTTTTGGGTTATTTATATCCTTTGGATAATTCTTTAGAACAAGGAATATTAGGGGGACTTGGTAGTAATTTTAAAGAGATTTATTTGGATGTAGGAATTAGAAAATTTTTTGATCTTGGTAAGATAAGGGGATTTGGATATGCGTACGTTTATTCTCCTACAAATGATATATTTAATTTTAACTATTTTACGGGATTTTACGTAATACAACCTTTGAAAGGAGAATTTGTTGTTTGGGATGGAAAAATCTCTATCAGATTTAATTGGTGATTTAGATAAAGTATCACTTTATATTCACATACCTTTTTGTAAAAAGAAATGTTATTATTGTGATTTTGTTAGTTATACAGAAGGTAGTGTGGAAAATTATATAGAAGCGTTGATAAAAGAAATAAGTTTGTATGAAAGTTTTTTGAAAAAAGGGATAAAGACCCTATATATTGGTGGTGGAACCCCGAGTTATATAAATGAGCATTATATTGAGAAGATTTTGTTCCACATAGATAGATATTTATTTTTAGAAGAATTTACTATAGAAATTAATCCTGATTCTTTTGATAGGCAAAAGGCGCTTTTTTACAAATCTTTAGGTGTGAATAGGATTAGTTTGGGAATCCAGTCTTTTGACGATGAGGTATTAAAAAAGGCAGGAAGATCTCACGATAGTTATCAGGCATATAAGGCGTATAAAATTGCCAGCGAAATTTTTGACAATGTAAGCGTAGATTTTATAGTAGGTTTACCAGGGGAGAATTGGAGAAGCGTTGAAAAAATAGTGGAATTTGTAAGACTTGAGTATCCCGTTCATTTATCTTTGTACTTGTTAGAAATTCACGAAGGAACTTTTATTTCAAAGATTATAAAGAGAATATCTGAAGAGTCTTTTGAAAGATACGATGCCTTGTTGGATTTTTTTAAAAAAGAAGGATATGAGAGATACGAGATATCAAACTTTGCGTTAAATGAAAAGTATGGAAAACACAATTTAGTTTATTGGGCTAACGGTGATTACATAGGTTTAGGATTAGCTGCAGGTGGTCATTTAAAAAAATTTAGGTATAACAATGTTTCTGACTTTAAAAGTTATTTTTCAAAATTGCGTTTAGGAGAATATCCATATGGATACAATTCCGAGAATAATAATATCAGAGAAGTATTGGAAACTATATTTATGATGCTTAGGACAAAATGGGGAATTGATAGGAAGTTGGTACATTTGGATTTAAATATGGAAGCAATTTTAAATATTCTAAAAAGGAAATTTTCTTTTTTTGACGGTGTGAGATTGAGTGAAAAAGGTATGGATTTTTCGTCTATGTTCCTGTCCGAGCTGTTAATGCTTTGGGAGGAATTTTATGAGATATAGTATTTTGATCTTGATAACGGCGCTTTTTGCGTTGTTTATAGTCGCTTCAGTAGCTTTGTATACAATAGATTTTGCAAGGGATTTTTATGATTTTGGAATGAATTTTTTCTTTAAAAAATATGTGTTTTATATATTATTTGGTATACTAGTTTCTACATTTCTGACATTTTATTTGAAGAAAGATTTTTTTGAAAATAAAGCATTAATGTGGATTTTTTATTTAATAGTTGTTGGATTTCTTTTGTTACCTCTTTTTGGACCATTTTCATACAAAGTAAATGGAGCAAACAGATGGATAAAAATTCCAGGTTTTTCTGTGACATTTCAGCCTTCAGAACTTGCCAAGATATTTGTGATCTATTTCTTGGCGATATATATAAAAGATAACAAAGAAAAGATAAAGCACATTTGGTTTGGACTGTTAAAACCCTTGTTATTGATAAGCCCATTGTTGTTTTTAATTTTTATAGAGCCAGACTTGAGTACCACTCTTTTAATTTTGTTGGTTGCAATTACTTTGCTTTATTTTTCAGGTGCAAGATTAGTTCAAGTAATTTTTCTAATTTTAGTTTTAGTGTTAATTGCGTTTGTTTTAAAAGAAATAGGATTTATACACGATTATCAATTGGATAGGCTGAAGGCTTTTTTGTCAAATGAAATGCAATGGCAAGTGAAAAAAGCATACGATGCAATTGGAAATGGAGGATTTTTTGGTACAGGGCTTGCGCTGGGAAAGTATTATTTTTTTGTTCCACAATCTGAATCAGATTTTATTATAGCAACAATAGGGGAAAATTTTGGATATTTTGGAATTTTATTAATAGTAATCAGTTATTTGTTTATCGTAAGTAACTTGATAAAGATAGCCGATGAAGTGAAAGATGATGTTGTCAGATACTTTATATGGGGATATGCTGTTTTGATGTTGTTTCAGGTGGTTATTAATATGGGTGTGGTAAGCCGTATTTTTCCCGTTACGGGCATTCCACTACCATTTGTAAGCTATGGTGGAAGCTCTATTTTATCTTTTTCCATAGGGCTTGGTATTATTTTTGCGGGGATCTATAACCAAGAGTGAGTTTTTCCGATAAGTAATATAGGGAGGTGATAATTTGAGAATAGCCGGAGTAGGAAATATAACATATACACCACATATGAGTAAAGCAGTTGAGACTTCAGTTCAGAAGAATACGGTTATGTCTAAGGAGCAGATGGCACAACTATTAAGTTTTATGACTTATCAACAAAATAACATGAATTTGAAGTTGGTACGTATTGCAAGTGCACTATACAGTGGGAAAAGGATTGATCAACTAGTTTGAGAAAGCAGCCTTAGGCTGCTTTCTTTAATTTAATTAGGGAAAAACTATTTCAAATATAAATTTAATAAAAAGTTCATTTTTATTTTTTGAAATGGTTAATATTTTGTTAACCAATCCTTATTTTTCATTCTGGAAAATTATCAAAATTTTGATAAAAAATGTTAAAATAAGAAGTACAAGGGGGGATTGTTATAAAGAAAAATTTATATTTGGTGATTTTTTCCCTATTTATTGGTATTTTCCTTTTAGTTTTGACGGATAAATTTGTATTTTCTACTTCTTGGTTTTTTGTAGTGAGTTTTGCCTTATCTGTATTTATTTCAAGGTTTTTGGATCTTAATGTTTCAAAGTACAAATTTTCACTTGAACTTTTGATAGCACTTCCGTATTTATTGTTTATTACTCCTGAAACTGTTACCGTTATTTTGCCGATTATTTGGTTTTTGACATCCAAGAGAAATAGGTTGTTAAGAGCTTTATTATCTTTTTTGATGTGTTCTGCTGGTACTTATTTATATTACTTGGCAGGTGAAGAATTTTTAAGGATACCACTTTTTATATTAGGTGCACTACTTGCAAATTTTATTTGGATGTCTATTTATTCTCTAGAGTTAATAAAAGAATTAATAAATCCTCTTTTAAATAGTTATTTATTGATATTTTTTGGGTCTTTTATAATTTCCGTTGTTTATCTATTTTCTGAAGTAAAAATTTTTCCGTTTTTGTTTTTGGCCTTTATGTATGTAGTATATCTTTTTGTTGTAGTTTTTTATATTAAATCATATAATATTATGCTTGTTGAGAAAATAGAAAGAAAAAAATTGGAACAAGAAAATGAAAATCTGATGAATTTAATAGAGCTTATTTACGACGAAAATATTGAAAATTTTGAAGAAAGATTGGATAATATATTAGAAATGATATGTAAAACATCAAGTTATGAAGCCGCTTTGTTAAGTTTATTTGATAGGAAAGATAAAAAGATTTTAAGGATTGCAAAAGCTGGTATAACCGATGATGTGTTTTTTAAATTAAGGAGTTCGGTTATATCAATAGATTCAACTATGAAATATTTTTCAAAACGATTTGAAAGAGAAGGTTGTTATTTTGTTCCAGAAGATGCCGTGTCTTTGGAGGAAGAAGTTTCTTATGTCTTTGAAAATTACATGTCTTTTGAATATGAAAATAGTTGGAAACCAAAAGATTTACTACTTGTTCCAATTTTAGATGATCAATCTAATATGATAGGATATATAAGTTTTGATAAACCAGTTACCGGTATGAGACCATCGGTTAACGATTTGAAGCTTTTAAAAACGTTATCATGGTTTGTATATCAGTTTTTAAAGAGAACGCCATATGCAAGATATTGGATTTCAAAAGATTTAAAGTATTTATCTTATCCGGAATTTGTGAGGTTTTGTGAATCTGTAATAGGTAATAGCGAAGAAGTTGTATTGGGAGTTTTAGATATTGATAATTTTGATAGTATTAATTTTGAAAAAGGGCCGGAATATGCGGAAATGATTTCCGAATATATAGATGATTATTTTGAGGAAAGAAAAGATGTTTATTTTTATAAGTTGAGTGGAGAAAATTTTGTGTTTTTGTTTCCAAATAGTACAAAATTAAAGTCTTTAATGTATTTTGGAAAGTTTAACGAGAAACTTTTAGAAAAATTCAATGTTACGGTTAGTATAGGTTTAGTACATGATGAAGGTGAGAATTCTTATTTTGATTTGTTAAGCAAAGCAAGAGAAGCTTTAAAAGTTGCAAAAAAATCTGGTGGTGGGAGGATCATGGCTTTATGAAGCGTTTTGCAATAGAATTTTCATACGATGGAACAAATTTTTTCGGATATCAAGGGCAACCAAATGTTAGAACTGTTCAAGGTGAGTTGGAAAATGCACTGGAAAGGATATTTAAAGAGCGGATATATACTCAGGGAGCGGGAAGAACCGATGCAGGTGTTCATGCAAATGGTCAAGTTGCAGCTTTTAATTGTCCGATTGATAGATTAACTGATAAAGATATAAAAAATGCTTTGAATGCTAATCTTCCAGAGGATATATATGTAAAAAAAGCTTGGGAAGTTGACAAAAAATTTAATCCAAGATTTGCCGCAAAAAAAAGGATATATCACTATTTTATTAGCATGAGAGAAAAAGATGTTTTTAAGAGAAATTACGTATGGCATTTTAGATACAAATTGAATGTTGATGCAATGAGGAAAGCTAGCAGTTTTTTGGAGGGAGAACATGATTTCTCATCTTTTAAAAAGGGAAATGATAAGAAAAATCCCGTTAGAACAATATATAAAATAAGGGTTTTGGAGATAACAAACGGTTTGATATTAATTAGGGTAGAAGGTAGATCTTTTTTAAGAAGTATGGTGAGAAATATAGTTGGAAGTTTGGTAAGGGTGGGATTAGGTCAATGGACACCGGAAAAAATAGAAGAAATTTTGCAGGCACGTTCCAGACAAGAGGCCGCTGGTACAGCACCACCACATGGATTGTACTTGTACAAAGTATTATTTTGATAGGTGTTACATTTGAAGCAAGTGGTGTGATATTTTTTATGGGAGATGAAATTACCAATCAGGCAAGTCAAATTATACAAGAATGGTTAAAACAACCTGTTATAACTCTTTTGTACGAAGGACCTGATGATTTAAAGTTTTACGTTGAAAATTATTTTTACAAAAGGGGATATTTGATAGGTATAGGAGAGCCTGTGTATATTTTTTTAAAAAGAAAAGATGACGCAATAGCCTGGAAATTTAGGTACAAAGATATAGAAAAAGATAACTTTTTATCTTTATCGTACTCTCTGGATGATTTATTTCAAAGTTTGGATAAAGTCTTTGAAAAAAAGAATATACCAAAAAAATCAATAGCTTTTGATCCCATCAAAGAGAATTTTTATATAGTAGAAAATGTCTTTAAGCCATTTGTTATTAAGCATATGGAGAATATGTACAAAGTTAAAGTGGGTAGCGAAATAAGATACATCAAGGAAGGTTTTTATGATTTTTATGGAAATGTGGTATACATAGGAAAGGATACAAAGATAGAAAATGTACAAAGTTTTGTAAGTGGGATATATTTGTTCGGAAGTTTTGTTTATGATGGTAGAAAGTTAATTTTGGGAAAAAAGAGCATTGATTTTCCAGAACTACCTATTTTTGCGAGTGAAAAAAGAATAATTTCCCAGCACTATTGGTATGAGAAAATATTAGAAAAAAATAAAGTATCTGTTTTGGATGTATTTAATAATTTTGCGCTTTATTCTGATGGTAGTTTAAGTGATTTGGAAAGAACATGGAAATATAAGTTTTCAGATGTCCCATTTGATTGGTTTGTAAGCGGTAATCTACTTGCTTTGGCTTTTGTAAATGGTGATGTTGTTGTATTTGATTTGAGTAAAAGGAGAGTTCTATATAAGGAAAAATTTAAAAAACTTTACGGTGTGGGTTACGGCAAGTATTTGTATGTAAATGCAGATAAAAAACTTTTTAGAATAGATATCTGGTCAAAAAAGAAAGAGGATATATCTGAAATAAGTGATGATTTTTTAATCGAGGATGGGAAGGTAAAATTTGTTAGAGGTATAGTTATACGTCCGAGGTATAAAATGGTGTGGTTTGATGGGGATTTTTTCCACTTTAAAGATGTTAAATTTAAAAACTACTTAAATTTGTTGTACGATGAAAAAGAGTATTTTATAATAACTTTGGATGGGACATGGAGGATAAAAAGATGAAGGAAAGATTAGATGTACTTCTTGTAAAAAAAGGTTTAGTTGAAAGTAGGGAAAAGGCCAAAAGACTTATAATGGCGGGAAATGTAATTGTTAATAATGAGCGTGTTGATAAAGCAGGGAAAATGGTTGATATCAACTCAAATATAAGGATAAAACAAAAGGAAAAGTATGTAAGTCGTGGTGGTTATAAATTAGAAGGTGCTTTTAACTCTTTTTCATTTGAGATAAAGGATAAAGTTGCATGTGATATAGGTGCTTCTACAGGTGGATTTACAGATTTTTTGCTTCAAAATGGTGTGAAAAGGGTGTATTGTGTAGATGTGGGATATGGACAATTACATTGGAAGATTAGAAGTGATGAAAGAACAATAGTTTTAGAAAAAACAAATGCAAGAAATTTACAATTACCTGAAAAAGTGGATCTTGTAGTTTGCGATGTTTCTTTTATTTCAATAACAAAGATCTTTCCTATTATAAAGAAAATATTAAAAGAATCGGGGAAAGCTGTTGTTTTGGTAAAACCACAATTTGAAGCGGGTAAAGGTAAAGTAGGAAAAGGTGGAATTGTTAGGGAACCAATAGTTCATAAAGAAGTGCTGGAAAAAGTTATTAGAGTTGCTTTAGATGAAGGTTTAAAGCCTGTAGGAATTGATTTTTCAAAGATTAAAGGTACAGATGGTAATATTGAATACTTTTTGTATTTGAAAATAGAAGGGAAAGAAAAAGAAATAGATATTGAAAGCATTGTAAAAAGAGCCTGGGAGGAGTTGAGATGAAAAAAATTTTGATATCTGTTTTTTTACTTATCGTTGTTTTTGCCTTTTCAAATATCCTAAACTTTGTTCCTTTGGATTATAGTTTATTTATCCAATTTCAGAATACTGGAAAGATCTATAGCGATTTAAAAAAAGTGCCATTTGTAAACTTTGTCTTGTCTGATGAAGGGCTTTCTTTTGAAAATTACTTCATAAACTACATTGAAAACATGGGCTATAAAGAGGGAATAGACAAAGAGAAATTCCTTAGAATTTTCTCGAAAAATGTTTTGTTTTTATCCAAGGGTGGAGAAGTGGTATTAGATGATACCTTATCATTTGATATAAATTATTATTTTGATATATTGAGGAATCTTTCAAAAGATTCTGCTTTGATATTTGAAACGGACAATGCAACGGAAATTTCAAGTTATTTTGGTAAACTTCTTGATGAAAAAGTGAAAATAGATGATGGTGTGTTTTTTATTGGTGATTTTTTGTATGCTAAGCAATTCAAAGATTATTATATTATTTCCGGTAGTAAAACAACTTTAGAGTATTTAATTTCCGTATATAAAAATCCAGAGCTACAATTTTCAAATGTGGAGAAATCTATTTCTAGTATTTTAGAGGAAGATACTTGGATTTGTGGATATTCAAAAGGAAGTGCTTTAAAGATTAATTTACCTTTTACCGTGGAAGGCGGAAATGTAAAGACTGAATACTTATTTTTCAAGGGAAAAGTTGAAGATGGAGTCTTAAGAATACAAATTCATCAAAAAACGAATAATTATTACAAAAGAAATGCCTTGGTTGATGATTTAATGGAAAATATACCCGTTTTGGGAAATTATTTTGCCGGTATAACAGTTGAAGATTCAAAAGAAGCTTTGAAGATCATTGAACCATGGGTTTTTACCATTGAAAGCACGGATTTAACAAAGTTTTATAACCTTGCAGAGAATTTAATAGAAAATTCCACTTCAACTTTTTACGTTGTAGGTGATGTGGATGATTCAACAAGTGTTTCTGTGGCGTTTTTGTTTAAATTATCCGATGGTTATGAAAATATTAAAAAAATTTTTGAAAAATATTTGGCAAAATATGATAAAATAAAAGATGAGTGGGTAATAAATATATCAAAGAAATTTAAATTGTATTTTTACGAATATGAACAATTTTTTGTAGTAAGTAATATTGAGAAAAGTTATTATGCAAAAAAAGCCAGGGTAAAGAAGTTAATGGATATAGCCGCTTATAACTTTTTGGATAGAAAAAGAAGTTATGATGTAAAAGTGTTTTTAGATATAGGAGATTTGGTATACAAATTTCTTGGAATTAGGATAAATTCAAAAGTGATTTTTTGGCAGGAAAAATCGGGATATTTTATAAATTATTTTTTGGATATAATGTAGGAGGTGACATATATGTCATTTGAAGAATATCTAAGTGTGTTTATTGATGAGGGAAGAGAGTATATTCAGCAATTAAATGATGCACTCTTAGATTTGGAAAAAAATCCAGAAGATATGGAGTATATAAATATTGCATTTAGAGCTTTACATACTTTAAAGGGTATGGCTGGAACAATGGGATTTGAAAATATGGCAAAACTTTGTCATAGAATGGAAAATTTTCTCGATGCAGTTAGATCTGGAAAGGTTGGGATTGATTCTGATAAATTAGATTATTTGTTTAATGGTTTAGATTTAATTGATAAAATGTTAGATAAAATTGCAAAAGAAGGAACAGAGGAAATAGACGAAGATGTAAGTGGATTGGTTGAAGTATTTGAAAAACTAGCAGAAGGACAAGTTGTTAATGCTAATGCAAAAAAAGAAGAATCCAAAAGCAATGTACAAAAAGAAGAAGTTAAAGAAGAGGAAGTTGAAGAAACTTCCGAAGATTCTTCGGAGGAATATATATATGAAACTGATGAGGCACTAATTCATGTGGTAGACGAGGCTAAGAAAAAAGGATATAATCTTATTTATACAAAGGTTATCTTAGCAGAAAATGTTCAATTAAAATCTGCAAGAATGTACATGGTTTTCCATGGAATTGAAGAATTGGGTGGTGAAGTTATAAAGAGTATACCAAGTGTGGAAGATATAGAAAATGAAAAATTTGATAGAGAAGTTGAGTTATATGTGCTTGTAAAGGTAGAACCTTTGAAATTGCAAGAAAAATTATCTTCTGTATCCGAAGTTGAGAAAGTTATAGTTAAAAAGGTTGAAATTAAGCAAAAAAAAGAAGAAGTAAAAAGAGAAAAAACTAAAAAAGAAAGTGAAAAAGATGATAAAGAAACTAAAAAGAAAAAGGTTAAAATAACTCAAACGGTAAGGGTTGATATAGAAAAATTGGATACATTAATGAATTTAATGGGTGAATTGGTTATAGCAAGAAGTAGGATAATTGAGATTTTGAAGAAATATAATATAAAAGAAGTAGATGAATCTTTGGCACAACTTAGTAGAATCACACTTGATTTGCAAAATATAGTTATGAAGGTAAGAATGGTGCCTATTTCTTATGTGTTTAACAGATTTCCAAGAATGGTTAGGGATATTTCAAAGAATTTGGGAAAAGAGATAAATTTTGTAATGAAAGGTGAGGATACGGAATTAGATAGAACTTTTGTTGAGGAAATAGGAGATCCCCTCGTTCATTTGATAAGAAATGCAATCGATCATGGTATAGAGACAAAAGAAGAAAGAATTGCAAAGGGAAAATCCCCTGTTGGTACTTTGATTTTATCTGCAAGACATGAAGGTAATAATGTTGTTATAGAAGTTGAAGACGATGGAAGGGGCTTGGATAGAGAGAAGATTTTGAAAAAAGCTATTGAAAAGGGGTTGGTTGATGAATTAAAAGCATCTACTTTACCAGATGAAAAAATATATGAATTCTTGTTTATGCCTGGATTTTCAACAAAGGATCAAGTAAGTGAACTTTCTGGTAGAGGTGTAGGAATGGATGTGGTAAAGAATACAGTAGAATCTTTAAATGGGACCGTGCAGATAGAATCTCAAAAAGGTGTAGGTACAAAGGTTATTATAAAATTGCCATTAACACTTGCAATTATTCAAGCATTGCTTGTAAAAGTAAAGAATTATATCTATGCAATTCCTATTTCCGTAATAGACAGTACTTTAATTGTAGTTCCAGAAGAAATACAGATGGTTCAAAATAAAGAAGTAATTGTTAAGAGAGGAGAAGTTATTCCAATAATCAAGCTTTGGGATATACTTGGGATAGAACATGGTAAAGAGTTCGAAGAATTGAATGTTGTTGTTGTTAAAGTCGCAAATAGAAAATACGGTATAGCTGTGGATAGTTTGATTGGGCAAGAGGATATTGTTATTAAATCTTTGGGAAAATTGTTCTCAGATGTAAAAGAATTTAGTGGTGGTGCAACACTTGGTGACGGAAGTATTGCTTTGATAATTGACACCTTAAATTTGGTGGAGTGAGGTGGATAGAATGAGTGTAGAAACGGAATTTGAAGTTTTGAGTTTTAATGTTTGTAATCAAGAAATGAGTTTTGATGTAGATTATGTGGAAATAGTTATTGATAAGGATGAAGTTACCCCTGTGCCTAAATCAAAAGAGGTAATAGATGGTGTGATTAATTTAAGAGGTAGGATTATACCAGTTGTTAATTTGAAAAAAATTCTCGGTGGAATATGCCACAACATAGAAAACGAAGAGTTTAAAAAGATAATTATTACGAAAATAAGAGATATTGAAGTAGGTTTTTTGGTAGAAAATGTTAAGGGAGTTTTAAGAACATCTCAAGAAGAAATTGATAAAGCGTTTAGAGATGTGGATACTTATGGTAAGAAAGCAAAGGGATTAATAAAAAAAGGTGAAAGACTTGTGGTATACTTAGATATTGAGGAGATATTGGATGAAATAATTGGTGTGGAGGAGGTATAAGAGAATGGGGAAGAAAATTTTGATTGTGGATGATGCTGCATTTATGAGGATGATGTTGAAAGATATTATTACCAAAGCAGGTCATGAAGTAGTGGGAGAAGCGGCAAATGGTAAAGAAGCTGTGGAAAAATACAAAGAATTAAAACCAGATATCGTGACTATGGATATTACAATGCCGGAAATGAATGGTATAGAGGCTATTAAAGAGATTAAAAAGATAGATCCAAATGCAACAGTTATTGTATGTAGTGCTATGGGACAACAGGCAATGGTTATAGAAGCAATTCAAGCGGGAGCAAAAGATTTTATAGTTAAACCTTTCCAAGCAGCAAGGGTAATTGAGGCAATTCAGAAAGTATCAGGTTAGGGGGAGAGTGTTATTTCTACATTAGTTGGATTTGTAGTTTCTATTCTTATTTTTTCCATAGTCATGTTTGTTACCTATTTTTTAATCAGGAATAAAGTCCCCCGGAGTGTAGGGGGACGTTTTATTGTGGTAATTGAAAGGAAGTTTATTACGAGAAATTCTTACATAGCAATTGTTAGGATTTTAGATGAATATTATGCTTTGTTGATTACCGAAAACGGTGGAAGAGTTATAAAAAAATTTGATTCAATAGAATCTGGTGAGCTTGAAAAGAGTGATTTTAAGTTTGAATTTTTCAAAAACGTTGTAAAAAAAGGTGGAAAAAAGTGAAAAAAAGAGTAGTAATTTTGTTACTATTGCTTTCGTTTTTTGTTTTTGCACAGAATGAAATACCACTTCCTGGAATTTCTTTGCAGATAACCCCAACTCAACAGCCAAGGGAGCTTGTGAATACTCTTGAAATTTTACTTTTATTGACAATCCTTTCATTGGCACCGAGTATTTTAATTTTGTTTACTTCTTTTACGCGTATTATAATTGTATTTTCTTTTGTAAGGAATGCCTTAGGTACAAGGCAAACTCCTCCAAATCAAGTTTTGATAGGGCTTGCTTTGTTTTTGACATTTTTTATAATGCAGCCTGTGTGGAATGATGTATATAACAACGCCATTACGCCATATTTGAACTCTGAGATAGGTTACGAAGAGATGTTTTCAAGAACTATGGATAGGTTTAGAACGTTTATGCTGACTGAAATAAAGGTGCACCACAACGAAGATAATATCTTTATGTTGGCGGAAAACGTTGGGCAAAATATCAGTGATATAGAAAAAACTCCAAATTCTATATTAATTCCCGCATTTATAATTGGAGAACTTGAGATTGGTTTTAAAATGGGAATTTTATTATACATTCCTTTTATAGTTATGGATATGGTGGTTGCCAGTATTTTATTATCCTTGGGAATGATAATGATACCACCTGTATTGGTGTCACTACCCTTTAAGATTTTGCTCTTTGTCTTAGTGAATGGTTGGGATATGTTAATAGGAAGCTTAATAAAAAGTTTCGGGGGTGGATAATTTTGACAATAGAGGTTTTTTTAGATGTATTTGGCTTAGGGATAAAGACACTTTTAACTGTTATATTACCACCTCTTTTGATTAGTCTTCTGGTTGGACTTATAATAAGCATTTTTCAAGCTGCTACACAAATAAATAAGCAAACTTTAACGTTTGCCCCCAGGATTATTGTGTTGTTTTTGACTTTGTTGTTTTTAGGTGGGTGGATGATGCAATCTTTGATTGATTTGGCAAGAAATATACTTGAAAAGTATATATCAATGATCTAAATAAGAATCGACTATATTTTTTATTTGAAGAAATACCCCTTCTACGTCTTGATTTCCATCAATTACGTAAAAGTTATCCTTTTTCATCGAGATTTTAAGGTATGTGTCTCTTACCTTTTCTAAGAAGTTTTTTCCTTCTTTTTCAATTCTATCTTTTTTTAAAATCCTCGTGATTGCAATATTTACTGGGATATCTATGAAAAAAACTATATTGGGTAAAATATTGTCTGTTGCAAATGAATTCAAATTTTCAACCAAATCGATTCCTAAATTTCTTGCTCCGCCTTGATAGGCAATACTTGAATCTGTAAATCTATCTGCGAGCACGAAATATCCTTTTTTAAGAGAGGGTTTTATTATTTCATCTACAAGCTGAGCCCTTGATGCGAGAAATAAAAGTAATTCGCTGCGACTGTTCATGGGAAAATTTAAAAGTAAATCCCTTATTTTTTCTCCTAAAATAGTTCCACCAGGTTCCCTTACTTTTATAACTTTTTTATTTTTTTGTTCCAAATAATTTGCCAAAAGATCTAACTGAGTACTTTTGCCAGAGCCATCTATACCTTCAAATGTTATGAACATTTTTACAACCTCCAAAAAAGCCCCCTAATTTGGGGGCTTTATATTTCTTCATCCTCAGTTTCTTCAATTTCAAAAATTTCTTCTGTATTTTCCTCTTTCTTTTGTCCTTGCGATTCTTCTTGGTACGAAACGCCTTCCCTACCTTCAAGGTAAGCATCTGCTATTTTTGAAGTTATGAGTTGTATAGCCCTAATCGCATCGTCATTACCAGGAATAATGTAATCAATTTCGTCTGGATCACAATTCGTGTCTACTATTGCAACAGTTGGTATTTTTAAAAGGTTTGCTTCGTAAACTGCATTTCTTTCTTTTCTTGGATCAACTATATAAATAATATCTGGGATTCTATCCATTTCTTTTAAACCACCGAGATTTTTTCTAAGTTTTTCCAAAATTCTTCTAAGTCTGCTCTGTTCTTTTTTTGGAAGATTATCAAATTCACCGTTTGCTTCCATTTCTTCAAGTTCAATTAATTTATCAATTCTTTTTCTTATAGTTTGAAAATTTGTTAATAAACCACCAAGCCATCTGTGATTTACATAGAAAGCACCACATCTTTCCGCTTCTTGTTTGATTACTTGTTGTGCTTGCTTTTTCGTTCCAACGAATAATATTGTTCCACCTTCTGCTGCTTTGTCTCTAACAAGATTGTATGCCTCTTCAAGAAGTTTTGATGTTTTTTGAAGGTCGATAATATATATACCTTTTCTAGCACCAAAAATATATTCTTTCATCTTTGGGTTCCATCTTTGTGTTCTATGACCAAAATGAACACCTGCTTCTAACAACTGTTTCATCGTAACAACCGCCACAAAATCCACCTCCTATTTGGTTTTCCCACCCCTTCCTTCAACTCCCATCCGACCAATTTTAGGCACCGAGGAGGGAATCCAGAAGGGTGAGTATTTTTATTTGCCAATAGCTTGCTTTGCTATATTCACATATTCCTTAAAGGATTCAGGGTCATTCACTGCAAGTTCAGAGAGCATCTTTCTGTTAATGTTTACTCCTGCTAATTTTAATCCATGAATGAGCTCGTTGTACTTTAGGCCTTCATTTCTTGCTGCTATATTAATCCTTGTAATCCACAATTTTCTGTAATTTCTTTTTTTGAGTTTCCTGCCTACATATGCATGTTGTTTTGCTTTAATATACGCTTGTTTGGCTAATCTATATCTTCTACTTAAAGCTCCACGATATCCTTTTACGGCCTTCATTATCTTTTTTCTTTTTTTCTTTGCATTAACTGCATTTTTTACACGCATATTTTATCCTCCTTCCAAGTCTTCTTATTTTTTCCCGAGCATTCTCAATACTCTATTCTTTTCACATGCAGCTACCTCTGCTTCCAACTTTAATTTTCTTAAAGTAGATCTTCTTTTCTTTCCAGTTTTATGCCACGCATATGCGCGTCTTCTGATGATTTTGCCGTTTTTGGTTACTCGAAATCTTTTAGCGGCAGATTTCTGTGTTTTCATCTTATTTTTTGCCATATTTTCCCTCCTCAATTTTTAGGTTTTAACATCATCCACATGTCCCTTCCCTCTAATTTGGGTTGTTTTTCTACAACTGCAATATCTTTTATATCTTCTTTGATTCTGTCTAGGATTTCCTTGCCTTTCTCTGCAAATGCTAACTCTCTTCCCCTGAACATTATTACCACTCTTACTTTATTTCCAGATTCGATAAACCTTTTGATGTGTTTTACTTTTGTTTGATAATCGTGTTCATCAATTTTAATTCTGAATTTCATCTGCTTTACTTCTATAATTTTTTGATTTTTCTTTGCTTTTTTTTCTTTTTTTGCAAGCTCATATTTGTATTTTCCATAATCCATTATTTTAGCTACTGGTGGTTTGGCATTTGGAGCAACTAAAATGAGATCCATTTTTTGAGAATAAGCAAGTTCTAGAGCTTTATCAGTTGACATTATCCCAAGTTGTTTTCCATCTTGACCTACTACCCTAACCTCTGAAGCCCGAATTTCCTCATTTTTAATAATTTTGTCGATAATACATCCCTCCTAAAAAAATATCGGCGAGCATAACGCCCGCCGATAATTATTATAAACTAGAAACTTTGTGCCTTTATATTACAACGACTTACCCCTTTGCTTTCCGCTTGGGGTGGGAAGCGGGCGCTTCCTCTTTACTACAACCTGGTGGGCCGTGTGGGACTCGAACCCACAGCCCCCTGATTAAGAGTCAGGTGCTCTACCTGTTGAGCTAACGGCCCATACTTTGTGGTGCCCCAGGGAGGAATCGAACCCCCATTTGCGGATTAGGAATCCGCCGTTCTATCCGTTGAACTACTGGGGCCTCTGGCAGCCCCACGGGGAATCGAACCCCGACCTTCGGACTGAGAATCCGATGGACTAGCCGTTATCCTATGGGGCCACACTTAAATATAATAACATAAAAGATGTGATTGTCAATACTTTTAGGTAGTCTAGTTCATGATTTTAAATTATTTCCTGTATTTGAAGTGTATTTGTTGTTCCGGGTTTCCCCCATGGAATACCTGCGGTAATTATAACTTTGTCTCCTTTTTTTGCAAATCCTAATTCTTTTGCTTTTTTCATAACTTCATTTATCATTTCATCTGTGGAGAGTGTTTGATTTATCAATACAGGAATAACACCCCATACTAGGCTTAACTTATACAGTGTAGAAATATTTGGAGTAGCAGCCATTATTGGTACGTTCGGTTTCAATCTTGCTACGTTAATTGCTGTTCTTCCTGTACCGGTTGCTGTTATTATCAATTTTGCGTTTATATCCTTTGAAAGATTATAGACTGCATGGGAAATAGCTGTTTCTGGATCTTCTGATATGTAATAACTTCTTATCCATTCTAATTCAATTGATTCATAGTTGAGAAGAAACTTTTCAGTATTTATTGCAACTTCGTTCATAACCTTAACCGCTTCTATGGGGTAATCGCCTATTGATGTTTCAGCTGAAAGCATTATAGCATCTGTGCCATCAAGAATTGCGTTGGCTATATCTGAAACTTCTGCTCTTGTAGGTGTTGAATTTTTAATCATACTTTCTAACATTTGTGTTGCAGTGATAACAGGTTTAGCATACCTATTAGCGGTTTCTATGATTTGTTTTTGAACAATGGGGACTTTTGAAAGAGGAATTTCAACACCTAGATCTCCTCTTGCAACCATTACTCCATCTGCTTCATGGATTATTTCATCAAGGTAATCTAATGCCTGTGCAGTTTCTATTTTTGCAATTACAGGTATTCCGTTACTAAGTGATTTAGCAAGTTTTACATCCTCAGGTTTTCTAACAAATGAAAGTGCTATGAAATCTATATTTTCCTCAATTGCAAGTTTTATGAATTCTTTATCTTTCTCTGTAATTGCCGAAATTGAGAGATCTACCCCTGGAAGGTTGACACCTCTATGATGTGTTATTCTTCCGCCTCTAATTACTTTTGTTTTTACAATATTATCATTTGTTTCAAGTACTTCAAGTTCTATTGCACCATCATTTATCAAAACTTTATCTCCTTTTTTTACTTCAAATGGAAATCTAACGTAATTAACTGAAAGTAACTTTTCATCGCCAAGCACATCATCTGTTGTTATATCAACTATGCTATTTTCTTTTAGTGTTATGTATTCTTCTTTAAGTTTCCCAGTTCTAATCTTTGGACCAGATAAGTCTATTAAAATTGCAAAAACTGCGTTTAACTTTTCTCGTAGTTTTTTTAATCTTTTAATTCTTTCTTTATGTACTTCTAACGTATCGTGGGAAGAATTTAGTCTAAATACGTTAACTCCGGTTTTGATAAGTTTTTCAAGCATTTTTTCTGATTCAGTGGCGGGACCTATTGTGGATACTATTCTTGTTTTTCTCATATAAAACACTCCTTTCAAAGAATAAATTAATTATTGAAAAAATAATAATTGAAATGAATAGTGTAAACAGTTCTCTATAGACATTAATAAACAAAGGTGCTCTAATATGACAGAAAGTATTAAATGTGGATAATAAAGCAATGCTTCCAAATATTTGAAAGAATTTTCTGAAGAAAATATTTTTAGTATAGGGTGCTAAGAATAAAAGAGGATAAAATATTAGTTCTTTGGTTCTTGGACGAATTATAAATATGTCTTCTATAAATTCTCTTAAATTTCTTTCAAAGTCTGAAACGAATCCGTAATTTCCACTTCTAATTATATAATATATCCCAAAAATAGTGAATATAGGTAATAATATCTTTATATATTTTTTAAACTCTTTATTTTGAGTGTTTATTAGTTCAATCAATAAAATCACTGGAAGGAGGATTAGAGAAAGTTTTACTAATTTGAAAGTTTCAATATTGTTTACATGGTAAAAATCGTACAAGGAAAGATTGGTAAATATTCCTAATGAAAAATAGGAAAAAAATTTCAGAATATTGTTGTTTACCTTTTTAAATACGAATATGGTTCCAATAATACTTACAATTGACACAAAATAATCATATGAAAAGTATAGAATGGGAATGAAAAAAGCAATAAATGGAAAAAGACTGAATACGAAAAGTACAAGTATTACAAGAAAAACATACTTTATATTTTTTGCTTTGACTATATAAGGAGAAGGTTCTGAAGTTGGAAAATAGTTGTTGAATTTTTTTGCAACAGTTTCGGTTAATTTTGTTCTTGGTAGAACTATAAGATCTATACTTCTTTCTACCACTGCACGCCAAAGTCTTTTGAAAAGAGTTTTTTCGTTGTATTTTGTTAGTTCCTCAGGTTTTATATAATGTACGTTTATTACATTAGTTAATTTTTTTGCATAATTTTGAGAAAGTTTGAATGAGGAATTAAATTCGAGTATTCCAAATACTTTATCTTTTATATCAATATCTACAGTTGTTGCGTCTTTTAATACAACATATTTGGAAAATTTTGTAGGAATGGTTTTTCCATCTGAGAAAAAGACTTCATTTAAGTCTTCAAAAACTATTTTTGTTTTCATGTTTTCTATATCTGGAATTATTCTTATCAAAGACGAAAGTAAGGCAATTATTGTAAAGATAAATAATACCTTATTTAACGATGTGTATGACAAAATTTTTATCTTCATAATGCCTCCTTTGCCTTTTAGGATTGATCCATATTTTTATAAATGGGGATTTTATCATTATACCTCCTATATTGAACCATCTTTTTTGGTCAAAAAATTGAAGAGAGTTTGAATTTTTTTCGTTAATATATATTGTTTCGAGTTTTAAAGTGTTGTTTTTAAAAGTATCTTCACAATAAACGGCAATTATATTTTTTCCATACTTGAGTTTGAAAATTTCTCCTTTTTTTTCTTGATTGTTTATTTTTAAAAGAGTTTTTGTTTTGTTAAAGTCTTGTGAAATGACTTTTATTTCATAATAGTTGTCGAATAGATGTTTTTTTTCTAACAGTACTTTGGGCGGAGTGGTATCTTTTACAGTGATTGTTGTGATCGTAGAATTAGATGGTGAAATTTCGTAAAAGTTTTTGGTGCCTATAAAAGTTAGGGTGCCGTACTTTGTGTGTGAGAAAAATTCGTATTCTTTTTCTTGAAAGTTTATTGTTGATTTGGGAACGAATAAGTTTTTGGTGAGACTTGATTCGTTTCCTAATTCGTCTTTCGCGTACACAAAAATTGTATATGTCCCAGGTAAAAGTGCACCAGCAGTTGGTGAAATAGTATTGTTTATATAAACTTTAGTCTGTATCTTTCCATAGTCATTTATGCGTATTTTGTAAAAACCATACTCTGGAAATGAAAATGTTGTAATATCTATTTTAGGTGGTTTAGGTGTTATTTTATATTCTCCAAAATAGAATTTTAAATTGAGGATTTCATATTCTTTTAGGAACAAATCAAGATATTCTTTTAATTTATCTTTTGGGGTTATTTTTTTTACTATTATCTTTTCATCGTATAGTTCTATTGGAAATTCATCTATAACAACTTGGGTAATTTTTGATATTTTGTATAATTTTAATATAGATTGAAATACATCTTTTGAAACCTTTATTGTCCCGTTTTTTCCAATGGTTTGCCCATCTTCTAGTACTAATAGATTGTCTGGAAATTCGAAATTTTCTACATTAGGGCTTTTGAAATAAGATATAATCTTTCCCCTAAATTTGTTTGGTTTTCCAAAAAACGGGTAAATTTCACCATTTATTATAATGGTGTTATCATATGTATTGAAATAAATGTTAATAGAAAAGAAAGACAATGAGATATGGAGTATTAAGAAAAAAAGTATTTTTTTCAATTTATTCCTCCATTTTTAAGGCTTTTAAAGTTTCTTGTAGGTCTTTTGCAAGAGGGGCTATTGCCCTGATTTTTTTATTTTTATAGACAAATGTCATTTCACTACAGTGTAAAAAATATCGCTTTAGTCCATATTTTCTTTTAAATTCTCTATTTAATTTTTTGTTACCATAAAGGTTATCACCTACAACTGGATAACCTATTAAACTCAAGTGTTTTCTGATTTGGTGTTTTCTTCCGGTTTTAATTTCCACATCCAATAGCGAGAAATAGCCAAGATCAGTTTTGAATGTTTTTTTCTTGTTGTATATGGTTTTTGCATATTTACTATCAAGTGGTATTTCTATTTTTTCGGTCCTTTTAGGGTTACCTATACAGAGTGTAACATATTTTTTCTTTATATTTCTTGAAGAAATTATATCACTAATTTCTCTTGCACTATTAACGTTTTTTGCCACAATGAAAACTCCTGATGTGTGTTTATCTAATCTATGGACGAGGTAAGGTGTAAAATCTTTCTTTTTGCCTAAATACATTAATCCCTCAATTAGCGTAGCAATATGTGTACCTTTTCCTGGATGGATTGGTATACCAGCGGGTTTGTTTATTATTAAAATACTTTCATCTTCGTATATGATATCAAATTCCATTTTTATTGGAATGATTTGATTGTTTTTTTCTCTATTGTATTTAGAAGTATCTTCGTTAATGTTTATCTCATCTCCAACTTCAAGTTTGTAAGATGGATCTTTAATTTTTTTTCCGTTAACTATTATCTTTCCTTTTCTTATTAATTTGTAAATGGCGCTCAAGGGTAAATTTTTAAGTTCTTTTCTTAGAAATTTGTCCAATCTGGAATAATAATTTTTTTCTGTTACTATCATGTCTTTTTCCCTCGCTTTCTTATTTTATTATACTCTATGGTTGTGTTTAAATCAAAGAAGGTAAATTTATTTTAACATCTTGACAAGTTTTTTTTGTGTGATAAAATAAAAGTCGGCCTGGGTGCGTAGCTCAGTGGGAGAGCGCTTCCTTGACGCGGAAGAGGCCGCAGGTTCAATCCCTGCCGCACCCACCAGTTGTTTTTTCTAGTTGGGGCGTCGTCTAACTGGCAGGACACTGGACTTTGGCTCCAGCAGTGTAGGTTCGAGTCCTACCGCCCCAGCCAGAGGGCTTGATGCCCTCTTTTTTTCTAAGTATCATTCATAAAACGCACGAAAAAGTGGACGAAACAAAATGTTCACTTATTTTTCAAGAGAATTTTGCTATAAGGGTTTATAATAGAATTTGTAAAATGTTGCGGCGTGGCTGAAACGGAAAAATTTTATAGTTTTTGAAGGGAGGGTTTAGATGCCTACAATTAATCAGTTGGTAAGGTATGGAAGAAAAGTAATTAAGGAAAAATCAAAATCTCCAGCGTTACAAGGGCACCCACAAAAAAGAGGAGTTTGCGTAAGGGTATCGACAATGACCCCGAAAAAGCCAAATTCAGCTCTTAGAAAAATTGCAAGGGTTAGATTGAGCAATGGGATAGAAGTGACTGCGTATATTCCAGGTATAGGACATAACTTGCAAGAACACTCAGTTGTGTTGGTTAGAGGTGGAAGGGTAAAAGACTTGCCAGGTATTAGGTATAAAATCATAAGGGGTGCATTGGATGCAGCAGGTGTTGAGAACAGAAAACAATCAAGAAGTAAGTATGGTGCAAAGAGACCTAAGAAATAAATTGGGAGGGAAATATAAATGAGAAGAAGAAGAGCGGAAATTAGAAAAGTTCCACCTGATCCAATTTATAATGATGTTTTGGTTTCAAAACTTATAAATAGAGTTATGTGGGACGGAAAAAAATCAATAGCTCAAAAGATAGTTTACAAAGCTATGGAAATTTTAGCGGAGAAGACGAAGAAAGATCCACTTGATGCTTTGCATCAAGCAGTAGAAAATGTCAGACCTATCGTTGAAGTAAGACCAAGAAGGGTTGGGGGTGCTACATATCAAGTGCCAATTGAAGTCGAAGAACCAAGGAAGACATCACTAGCATTAAGATGGATTGTTGAAGCGGCAAGAGCTAGAAAAGGAAAGCCAATGGCTGAAAAATTAGGTGAAGAATTGGTCAATGCTTTTAACAACACGGGAACGGCTATTAAGAAGAAAGAAGATGTTCACAGAATGGCAGAGGCAAACAGGGCATTTGCACACTTTAGATGGTAAGTAGGAGGAGAGTATGAAGGAGATACAGGCGATATACGTTGACTTGAAAAAACTAAGAAACATAGGTATTATGGCCCATATTGATGCAGGTAAGACGACGACTACCGAAAGAATTCTTTTCTATACAGGTAGAAAGCATAATATTGGTAGTGTGGATGATGGTACTGCAACAATGGATTGGATGGTTCAAGAAAAGGAAAGGGGTATTACCATTGTTTCTGCTGCAACAACATGTATGTGGAAGGGCCATCGTATTAACATAATTGATACTCCGGGACACGTTGACTTTACCATTGAAGTAGAAAGGGCGTTAAGGGTACTTGACGGAGCTGTTGCCGTTTTTGATGCTGCTGCAGGTGTTGAACCGCAGTCAGAAACTGTTTGGAGGCAAGCAGATAAATACAATGTACCACGTATTGCGTTTATGAATAAGATGGATAAATTAGGTGCAGATTTTGAAATGTCTGTTGAAAGTATGGTAAAAAGACTTAGGGCAAATCCAATTCCTGTTCAAATGCCTATGGGAGCAGAGGATTCGTTTGAAGGGGTAATAGATCTAATTGAAATGAAAGCCATAAGATGGATTGATGAAAAGGGCACAGAAATGGTTTATGAAGAAATTCCCGAAAAATATTTGGCTAAAGCTGAAGAGATGAGAGAGGAATTACTTGAAAAAGTGGCAGAACTTGATGATGATATAATGGTCATGTATTTAGAGGGCGAGGAGATTTCAAATGATTTAATAAAGAAAGCATTAAGGAAGGCTACAATTGAAAATAAAGCTACACCTGTATTTTGTGGCTCTGCAAAAATGAACAGAGGTGTTCAACCTTTATTAGATGGAATTTTGGAATATTTGCCATCGCCACTTGATGTGCCACCTGTTAAAGGCTGGGATCAAAATGGAGAAACAATAGACATAGTTCCAGATGAAAACGAACCATTTACAGCCCTTGCTTTTAAAATACAAGCGGATCCATATGTAGGTAAATTAACATTTTTTAGAGTTTACAGTGGAAGGCTTGAAAAGGGTAGTTATGTGTATAATTCAACAAAAGGAAAAAAAGAAAGAATTTCAAGATTAATATTTATGCATGCCGATAAAAGAGAAGATGTAGAGTATGTAAGAGCGGGTGATATCGTAGCAGCAATTGGTTTAAAAGATACAAAAACAGGAGATACATTATGCGATGAGAAGAGACCTGTTATTTTGGAAAAGATGGAATTCCCAGAGCCTGTTATTTCTATAGCGGTAGAACCGGAAACGAAAAAAGATCAGGATAAGTTATCAAGGGCTTTAACATTGTTAAGTGATGAAGATCCTTCATTTAGAGCATATGTTGAGCCTGAAACAGGTGAAACTATTATTTCAGGTATGGGTGAGTTGCACCTTGAAATAATTGTAGATAGATTAAAACGTGAATTTAACACGAATGTGAGAGTAGGTCAGCCGCAAGTTGCCTACAGGGAAACTATTCAAGTTCCCGCTGAAGCTGAAGGAAAATATATAAGACAAAGCGGCGGAAGAGGGCAATACGGACATGTTGTAATGAGATTTGAACCTATTGATTTGAGTAAGACTTTTGAATTTGAAGATAAGATTGTCGGCGGAGTTATACCAAAGGAATATATTCCTGCAGTTGAAGAAGGTGTAAGAGAAGCAGCTCAAAGTGGATATATTGGTGGATATCCAATGGTAGGAATAAAGGCGATATTACTCGATGGTTCATACCACGAAGTTGATTCGTCCGAGATGGCATTTAAGATTGCAGCAAGTATGGCATTTAAAGAGGCTGTGAAAAAGGCAAAACCAATTTTACTTGAACCTATAATGAAAGTTGAAATTACTACTCCAGAAGAGTATATGGGAAATATAATAGCAGACCTTAATTCGAGACGTGCACATGTGGAAACATTGGAATCAAGAGGACATTTAAGAATCATAAAGGCTTTGGTGCCGCTTTCCGAGATGTTTGGTTATGCAACTGATTTAAGGTCGTTATCGCAAGGTAGGGCAACTTATACGATGGTACTTGAAAGATATGCAAAAGTTCCTGATAAGATTGCTGAAAAAATAATTTCAAAATAACTTATCCACAAAGGATAAAGGAGGGTGAATTATGGCAAAAGAAAAGTTTGTGAGAAGTAAACCACACCTTAATGTTGGTACGATTGGACATATTGACCACGGAAAAACAACATTAACAGCAGCTATAACAAAGTACTTGTCTTTGTTTGGAAGAGCAGATTATACACCATATGAACAAATCGATAAAGCTCCAGAAGAAAAAGAAAGAGGAATTACAATTAACATTGCACACATTGAATACGAAACAGACAACAGACACTACGCACACATTGACTGTCCAGGCCACGCTGACTATATTAAAAACATGATTACTGGTGCAGCTCAAATGGATGGTGCTATTCTTGTTGTTGCAGCAACTGATGGACCAATGCCACAAACAAGAGAACACGTTCTTCTCGCAAGACAGGTTAATGTTCCTGCAATGATTGTTTTCATTAACAAAACGGATATGGTTGATGATGAAGAATTGATTGATCTTGTTGAAATGGAAGTAAGGGAACTTCTTAATAAATACGAATTTCCAGGTGACGATCTTCCAGTAATAAGAGGTTCTGCTCTTAAAGCAGTTGAGGCATCTAATGATCCTAATGATGCTGCATATGCACCAATTAAAGAGCTTCTTGATACTATGGACGAATACTTCCCAGAACCACAAAGGGAAACAGATAAACCATTCTTGATGCCAGTTGAAGACGTATTTTCTATTACAGGAAGAGGTACGGTTGTTACTGGAAGAATCGAACGTGGTGTTATCAAACCCGGTGATGAAGTAGAAATCGTAGGAATGAGTTACGAAGTAAATAAAACAGTTGTTACAAGTGTTGAAATGTTTAGAAAGATCCTTGATGAAGGTCTTGCAGGTGACAACGTTGGATGTTTGTTAAGAGGTGTTGACAAAGATGAAGTAGAAAGAGGACAAGTTCTTGCAAAACCAGGATCAATAACACCACATACAACATTTAAAGCACAAGTTTACGTTCTAAAGAAAGAAGAAGGCGGAAGACATACACCATTCCAAAAAGGATACAAACCGCAATTCTTTATCAGAACAGCTGACGTAACAGGTGAATTAATTGACTTCCCTGCAGGTGTAGAAATGGTTATGCCTGGAGATAACGTAGAAATGACAATTAAACTTATCTACCCTGTTGCTATTGAAGAAGGAATGAGATTTGCTATCCGTGAAGGTGGAAGAACAGTCGGTGCAGGTGTTGTAACAGCAATTGTTGAGTAATTATAAATATTTTGGAGAGGGGGGTAACCCCCTTTCTTCCTGAAATAAAAAGGGAGGGAACAAGATGCCAGGACAGAAGATAAGAATTAGGTTGAAGGCATATGATCATAAACTTCTTGATGAGTCTGCAAAAAAAATAGTGGAAGTTGTAAAACAAACAAATGCAAAGGTTTCTGGACCAGTACCTTTGCCAACGGAAAGAACTTTATATGTTGTCTTAAGATCTCCTTTGAAACATAAAGATTCAAGGGAACAATTTGAAAAAAGAGTACACAAGAGAATGATTGATATATTAGAACCATCACCAAAAACTATTGATGCGCTTATGAAAATAAATCTTCCTGCTGGAGTTGACGTTGAAATCAACTTGTGATTCAAACTTGGAGGTGCTAGTTATGAAAATGATTATTGGAAGAAAATTGGGAATGACACGAGTTTTCGTAGGTGATAAGGTTGTTCCTGTTACTGTGATTAAAGCTGGACCATGTTTTGTAGTGCAAAAGAAAACCGTTGAAACAGATGGTTACAATGCTATACAATTGGGATTTGAAGAAGCAAAGAAGGTAAATAAACCTATGGAAGGTGTTTTCAAAAAAGCAGGAGTAAAACCATTAAAAGTCTTGAAAGAATTCAGAGTAGATAATCCCGAAAATTTTGATTTGGGTCAAGAAATAAAGGTTGATATTTTTTCAGAAGGTGATAAGATAGATATTACAGGATGGTCAAAAGGTAGAGGATTTGCTGGTGCTATGAAAAGATGGGGCTTTAGAGGAGGTCCAAAGTCTCACGGCGCGAAATTCCATAGAGAGTTAGGTTCAGTTGGTCAACACTCAGAGCCTGCAAGAATTTTCAAAGGTAAAAAGATGCCGGGACAATATGGTAACGAACGCGTAACAATTTTGAATTCAGAAGTTGTTAAAATAGATGTTGAGAACAATTTAATAGCGGTTAAAGGTGGCGTCCCAGGAGCGAGAGGCGGCCTTGTCCTCATTAGATCTGCAAAGAGAGGATAAGAGCAGGCCTCGAAAATGAAAAAAGGAGGCATTGGGGATGGCAAAAGTTGATTTGTTTAATATCAAAGGTGAAAACATTGGTACAATTGAATTAAAAGATGAGGTTTTTTCAATTGAACCAAACCAAGATGTTATGTGGCGTTATATTGACATGCAACTTACAAACGCAAGAGCGGGGACTGCGTCAACGAAGACTCGTGGAGAGGTTTCCGGTGGAGGAAGAAAACCATGGATTCAAAAGCACACGGGAAGGGCAAGACAAGGTTCTATAAGAGCACCTCATTGGAGACACGGTGGAGTTGCACATGGTCCAAAGCCCAAAGTTTATTTTAAAAGGTTAAATAAGAAAATGAAAAGGCTTGCTTTAAAATCAGCTTTGTCCTTGAGATTAAAAGAGAATAATCTAGTTGTAGTTGATGATATTAAGTTTGAAAAGCCTAGAACAAAAGACTTGACGGAAGTTTTGAAGAATTTGGGACTTGAAAATCAAAAAGTTTTAATTGTTCTTCCTAAAAAAGAGAATAAATACGAGAATGTAAAAATTTCTGGACGAAATATTCCTGGGATTAAAGTATTAATTGCGGACAATCCAGGAGTCGATAGAGTTAATATCGATGGGTTGAATGTATACGATATTTTAAATCATGATAAGCTTGTGCTCCTCCAAAGTACTGTCCAGAAGATTGAGGAGGTGCTGGGATAATGAAAAATTATGCAGATATAATCATTAGACCAATTGTAAGTGAAAAGGCATATTATGCAAGAGAAGATAGGAAGTATGTTTTTGAGGTTGCAAAGGATGCCAATAAACCACAAATAAAAGAGGCAATTGAAAAGTTGTTTAATGTGAAGGTAAAAAAAGTCAATGTTGTTAATGTTAAACCAAAACCAAAGAGAGATTTAAGAAGAGGAGCAATGGCTAGGGAAGGTTATACTAGATCGTGGAAAAAAGCTATAGTGACACTTAAAGAAGGTTATACAATTAAAGAATTAGAAGGAGAACATTAAAAGGGGTGAAAAATGATGGGTCTTAAAAGATTTAAACCAACAAGCCCTGCTCGTAGACAGATGATAATACCAGATTTTTCTGAGATAACAAAAAAAGAACCAGAAAGATCATTGGTTGTTCCACTTAAAAAAACGGGTGGAAGAAACAATTATGGTAGAATTACTGTTAGGTTTAGAGGTGGCGGCCATAAGAGAAGATATAGGATAATAGATTTTAAAAGAAATAAAGTTGGTGTGCCTGCGAGAGTAGTATCAATAGAATATGATCCAAACAGAACAGCTAGAATAGCTTTACTTGTATATGCTGATGGTGAAAAAAGATATATATTGGCTCCACAAGGGTTGAATGTTGGCGATACAATTATGAATGGTCCGGATGCAGAAATTAAACCTGGAAATGCTTTGCCACTTGAAAATATTCCCGTTGGTACGGTTATTCACAATGTGGAATTTATACCTGGAAAAGGTGGACAAATTGCACGTTCGGCAGGAACATCGTGTCAATTAATGGCAAAAGAAGGTAAATATGCGTTGTTAAAGATGCCTTCAGGGGAATTAAGAAAAGTTCCAGTAAAATGTTATGCAACTATTGGTGTTGTTGGCAATGAAGAACACAAGAATGAAGTAGATGGTAAAGCAGGTAGGGTTAGATGGAAAGGTAGAAAGCCACATGTAAGAGGGGTTGCAATGAATCCAGTTGATCACCCACATGGTGGAGGTGAAGGTAGAGGAAAAGGCCACCATCCACAAAGTCCATGGGGTCAATTGGCAAAAGGATACAAAACAAGAAGAGGTAAAAAAGCATCAGATAAATTGATTGTTAGAAGAAGAAATGGTTGATGAGGAGGTGCAATAATGGGTAGGTCCACGAAAAAGGGACCTTATGTAGATCCCAAATTATTAAAGAAAATAAGACAGTTGAACGAAGCAGGAGAAAAAAAGATAGTAAAAACATGGAGTAGGGCAAGTATGATAGTACCAGAAATGGTTGGGCATACAATAGCAGTTTACAATGGATTAAAACATATCCCGGTTTATATTACGGAAAATATGGTAGGACACAGATTGGGAGAATTTTCCTTTACCAGAAGATTTGGAGGGCACGCAGATAAGTCAGCAAGTAAGGGTCAGGTTAAAAAGTGAGGAGGGTGGAAGCAATGCAAGTTCTCATAAAGAGAAATGGAATGAAACGTTCTAAATTTCATAGAGCAAGGAAAGAAAAATTAGCATCGATGCCCGTCTATGAAGCAAAGGCTGTTGCAAAGTATATAAGAATTTCACCTAGAAAAGCTAGAAGTGTTGCAAATTCAATAAAAGGGAAAAATGTTTCAGAAGCGTTTACAATTCTTGAATTTTCTCCTAAAAAAGCTGCACGAATAATAAAAAATGTGTTAAAATCAGCAGTAGCGAATGCAGTTAATAATCACGGATTAAATGAAGAAAATTTGTACGTTTACACCTGTTATGTAAACGATGGTCCTAGAATGAAAAGACTTTGGCCAAGGGGAAGAGGAAGCGCGGACATAATACAAAAGAGGATGTCTCATATAACAGTAATAGTTAGAGATAGGGAAGCCGAGAAGGCTGCAATTGATGAAAAGAAATAGAAAGGTGAGGTGGTAAGGTGGGTCAAAAAGTTCATCCACGTGGCTTTAGGCTCGGGATAACAACTGATTGGCAAGCAACTTGGTTCAACGAAAAAAATTACAAAGAATATTTGTTAGAAGATGAAGAAATAAGAAAGGTAATAAAATCAAAATACTCTCACGCAGGAATTAGCGAAATAGTAATTGAAAGACCAGATTCAGAGAGAGTTATTGCGATTATAAAGACGGCAAGACCTGGTATAATAATAGGTAAAAAAGGTGCAGAAATCACTGAATTAAGGAAAGAGTTGGAGACAAGATTCAATAGGAGATTTATTGTAAATGTTGAGGAAATAAAATTACCTGAAGTGGATGCACAGCTTGTTGCGGAAAATATCGCAAATAGAATTGAAAAACGTGCTTCGTATAAAGTCGTTATGAAAAGGGCAATATTTAACGCAATGAGAAAAGGTGCAAAAGGTATAAAAATAATGGTTTCTGGAAGATTAGCAGGTGCTGAAATTGCAAGAACAGAATGGTATTTGAAAGGAAGATTACCACTTCAAACGATTAGATCTATAATAGATTATGGGACTGCGAGAGCAGAAACAAAATACGGTACGATAGGTATAAAAGTATGGATTTATAAAGGCGACGCCGATATCTGACGTCTAAAGGAGGTAGTACGACATGTTGATGCCAAAGAGAGTAAAGTACAGAAAACAGCATAGGGGAAGAATGAAGGGTAAAGCAAAAGGTGGAGCATTAGTTGCATTTGGTGAATATGGTTTGAAAGCGCTTGAACCTCATTGGATTACTGCACAACAGATTGAAGCATGTAGAATTGCTATTACGAGGACTTTGAAAAAGTCAGGAAAGTTATGGATTAGGATTTTTCCAGATAAATCGTATACAAAACACCCGGCAGAGAGTAAGCTTGGAAAGGGAAAAGGTAACGTTGAAGGATGGGTAGCAGTAGTGAAACCTGGGAGGATAATGTTTGAGATTGGTGGAGTAAGTGAAGAATTAGCAAGAGAAGCACTTGAATATGCTGCAACAAAACTTCCAATTAGAACAAAAATAGTAAAAAGACATGAGATAGGTGGTGAAGCAGTATGAAGGCTGCTGAACTTAGAAATCTTACAAATGAAGAATTAATGAATTTGTTAGAGGAAAAGAAAAGAACTCTCATGAACTTGAGGTTTCAGAATGTACTAGGTCAACTAAATGATTATAGTCAGATATCAAAGACTAGAAAAGATATAGCAAGAATCAAAACAATTCTCAGGGAAAGAGAATTGGGTGTAAGGAGGTAATTGACATGCCAAAGAAAAGACTTGTAGGTGAAGTTGTAAGCGATAAGATGGATAAGACGGTTGTTGTTTCCGTTAGTACGTTGGTAAAACACCCGAGAGTGGGTAAATATATAAAGAGGACAAAAAAATATTATGCGCATGATGAAAATAACGAATGCAGAGTAGGAGATACCGTTGAAATTATTGAGTCAAGACCTTTGAGTAAGCTCAAAAGATGGAAAGTGTTGAGAATAATCGAAAGGTCTGTATTTACAGAAGAAGTAGAAGATGCGGAAGGAGGTAGTAACAATGATAATCAATGAAAGCTACCTCAACGTGGCTGATAACTCAGGTGCAAAACTTTTAAGGGTAATTAGGGTAATGGGTGGTTCCAGAAGGAAATGGGGAACGGTTGGAGATATTGTTGTCTGCAGCGTAAGAGATGCAGTTCCAAATGGAGATTTAAAAAAAGGTGATGTAGTTAAAGCGGTTATTGTTAGAACGAAAAAAGAAATAAGAAGACCTGATGGTTCATATATTCGTTTTGATGATAATGCTGCTGTTGTGATTGATAAATATAACGAGCCTAAGGGGACACGTGTTTTTGGACCAGTGGCAAAGGAATTAAGAGAAAAAGGTTTTATGAAAATAGTCTCCTTAGCGCCGGAAGTATTTTAAGGGGTGATGTGCAGTGGCAAGAAAAATAAGAAAAGGAGATATGGTAAAGGTATTATCTGGAAAGGACAAGGGAAAAACAGGTGAAGTAATTACAGTGATTCCAAAAGAGGATAAGGTTATAGTCAGAGGGGTAAATATTGTAAAAAGACATCAAAGGCCAAATGCACAGATGAGGCAAGGAGGAATAATTGAGAAAGAGGCTCCTATATATGTTTCAAAGGTTGCATTAGTGTGTCCAAGTTGTGGAAATGCTACAAGAGTTGGATTTAAATTCTTAGAAGACGGTAAAAAAGTAAGGTACTGTAAGAAATGCGGAGAAGTCATAGATAAGTAAGGAGGCATAGAGCATGCAGTACATACCATTAAAGGAAAAATATGAAAAAGAAATTAGAAATGCAATGATGAAAGAATTTGGCTATAAAAACATTCACCAAGTTCCAAGATTGGAAAAGATAGTTATAAATATGGGAATTGGTGAAGGTTCAAGAAATAAAGATGTTATAGATATCCACGCAAAGGAATTAGCTTTAATTGCAGGTCAAAAACCTGTGGTAACAAGAGCAAAAAAGAGTATATCTAATTTTAAAATAAGAAAAGGTATGCCAATAGGATTGAAAGTTACTTTAAGAGGAATCAATATGTACAACTTTTTGTATAAGCTCATTAATCTTGTACTGCCAAAAGTTAGAGACTTTAGGGGATTGAATCCAAATGGTTTTGATGGAAGGGGAAACTACTCATTTGGTTTGACAGAACAATTGGTATTTCCAGAGATTTCTCCTGATCAAGTAAGAAGAGTACAAGGTATGGATATTGTAATTGTCACAACAGCAAAAACCGATGAGGAAGCTAGGAAGTTACTTGAACTCTTTGGATTTCCTTTTAAAAGACAATAAGGAGGTTTAAATATGGCAAGAAAAGGTCTTGTAGAAAGATGGAAGAAACCCAAAAAATTTAAAACAAGAGAGTATACAAGATGTAAGATATGTGGACGTGCACATTCTGTTTATAGAGAATTTGGTGTATGTAGGGTTTGTTTTAGAAAAATGGCCAACGAGGGAAAACTCCCGGGAGTTAGGAAGGCAACATGGTAAAAGGAGGGGAATACAATGTGGAGCGATCCAATAGCTGACATGCTCACTCGAATAAGAAATGCTAACGTTGCATTAAAAGAACAAGTAGATGTTCCAGCATCAAATTTAAAGAAAGCAATAGCTGAAATTTTGAAAACAGAAGGATTTATTAAAGATTACACATATATTGAGGATGGGAAACAAGGAATCATCAGAATTCAAATGAAATACAAAGGTACAAGGAGAAATAGAGAAAGAGTAATTCACGGAATTGTTAGAATTTCAAAGCCAGGAAGAAGGATTTATGTGGATAAAGATCATCTTCCAAAGGTTAAAAATGGATTAGGAATAGCAATTTTAACAACTTCTAAAGGCGTTATGACTGACAAAATGGCAAGAGAAATTGGAGTTGGCGGAGAAGTAATCGCCTATATCTGGTAAGGAGGTGTACTCAATGTCCCGTATAGCAAATAAACCTATAGTGATACCAAATGGCGTAGAAGTTAAGGTTGAAGGAAATGTTTTTAAGGTTAAAGGTCCAAAAGGTGAGTTGTCGCAAGAATTTTTACCTTATGTTAAAGTCGAGATTAATGAAAATGAAGTTAATGTAAAACCAAACGTTGAATTTATGAAAAGAAAGTCAGACTTAAAGAAAATGAAAATGTTTACAGGTACATACTGGAGATTGTTTAATAACATGGTTATTGGTGTTACACAAGGATTTAAAAAGGAATTAGAAATTGTTGGAATAGGTTACAGAGCACAGTTGCAAGGGAAAAAATTGGTTATGAACCTCGGATATGCGCATCCTGTTGAAATGGAAATACCATCTGATGTTACAGTGGAAGTCCCAAGTCCAAATAAAATAATAGTGAGCGGAATTGATAAACAAAGAGTAGGGCAAGTGGCAGCGGATATAAGAAGGTGGAGAGAACCTAACGTATATTCAGGAAAAGGTATTAGATACGTAGGAGAAGTAGTAAGATTGAAAGAAGGAAAGAAAGCATAAAGGGGGTACACTGAGATGATAAAAAGAGAAAATAGAAATTGGAGAAGGAAAAAGAGACACTTAAGTATAAGAAAAAAAATTCACGGTACAGCTGAAAGGCCAAGGTTGTGCGTATATAAAAGTGAGAAACACATATATGCACAGGTCATAGATGATGATAAAGGGCATACATTGGTAGCAGCATCAACTTTAGATAAGGAATTGAAGGAAATTTTGAAAAAGACTTGGAATAAAGAGGCAGCACGTGAAGTTGGAAAGTTAATTGGTAAAAGAGCAATCGAAAAAGGTATCAAGAAAGTGGTTTTTGATAGAGGTGGATACAGATATCACGGAAGAATTGCAGAACTTGCTGAAGGTGCTAGAGAAGCAGGCTTGGAATTTTAAGGGAGGTGCACTGAATGGCAGATATTGCACAGAAAATAAAGGCAACGGGTGAAGATTTCGAAGAAAGAATAGTGGAAATTAGAAGGACTACAAAAGTTACAAAGGGTGGGAAAAATCTTTCCTTTAGGGTGTTAGCCGTTGTTGGAAATAGAAATGGAAAAGTAGGAGTTGGCGTTGGAAAAGCAAGAGAAGTACCAGATGCTATAAGAAAAGCTTTATCAGCTGCAAGAAGAAACGTATTTAAGGTATCAATTCATAACGGTACGATTCCTCATGAAATTGTTGGAAGACAAGATGCAGCGAAAGTTTTGTTAAAACCAGCTGCACCAGGTACAGGTATTATCTCAAATGGAACAGTACGTGCTATTGTTGAATTGGCCGGTATTCACAATATATTGACAAAATCAAGTGGTTCAACCAATCCAGTTGTTTTGGCTCAAGCAACGGTTAATGGTTTGAAAAACCTCCTATCCTTGGAGAAAATAGCTGAATTAAGAGATATAACTCCAAAAGAAGTTATTTATGGTGTAAAGAAGGAGGGTTAATATGAAAAAGTTAAAAATAACCTTGGTTAAAAGTCCTATTGGATACAAATATGATCAAAAAGATACAGTTAAAAGACTTGGTTTGAGAAAGTTAAATTCAACGGTGATTAAAGAAGATATTCCTCAAATTAGAGGTATGATTAGAAAGGTAAGACATTTGGTTAAAGTTGAAGAAATAGAGGAATAAGGGAGGTAATATAATATGAGATTATCCGATATAAAACCGACTCCTGGTTCTATGAAAAAAAGAACAAGAGTAGGTAGAGGAATAGGTTCTGGAAAAGGAAAAACTTCTGGAAAGGGACACAAAGGTCAAAAAGCAAGGGGAAGAGGAAAAGTTCATATTTGGTTTGAGGGTGGTCAGACACCTTTGCACAGAAGATTACCAAAATTTGGATTTAAAAACTTTGCTAAAAAGATTTACACAGTAGTAAATGTTGAGCAACTTGAGAAGTATTTTGAATCAGGAGAAGAAGTAACACCTGATAAATTAATGGAAAAAGGTTTAATTAAGAAAATTAATGATGGAGTAAAAATACTAGGAAATGGTGAAATAACAAAACCATTAACGGTAATTGCCCATGCCTTTAGTTCAAGTGCCAGGAGGAAGATAGAAGCCGTTGGCGGCAAGGCAGAGGTGATTTAACAATGTGGAAGGCATTAAAAAACGCTTTTAAAATACCTGAACTTAGAGATAGAATAATTTTCACGTTACTAATGCTTATAGTCTTTAGGCTCGGAATTTACATTCCGGTTCCTGGGGTGAACTTGAAGGCATGGGGGGTTGCGTTTTCTCAAATGGGAACGGGTGCTGCTGGAGGTTTGATGAGTTTTTATGATGTCTTTACAGGTGGAGCATTTAGAAGGTTTTCAATATTTGCAATGAGTGTTACACCATATATAAACGCATCGATTATTTTGCAACTTCTATCTTCAGTTATTCCTTCTTTAAAAGAGTTATTAAAAGAAGGTGAAGAGGGAAGAAAGAAATTTCAAAGAATTACTAGAAATTTGACCGTTATACTTGGTGCATTACAGGGATTTGTGGTTTCATTTGGTCTTGCAAGAAGTTTTGAGAATGTGTTAGTTATTCCTTTATGGACATTTACACTTTTATCTACTATGACATTGCTAGCTGGTACTATGTTCTTATTGTGGATTGGTGATAGGATAACGGAAAAAGGTATAGGAAATGGTATTAGTGTTTTGATATTTGCGGGAATTGTTGCAAGATATCCAGCATATTTTAGAACAGCGGTACTTGGCGGATTAAACATATTTGAATGGATTTTCTTGCTTGGAGTAATGTTCTTAATGGTTATTGGTATTATATATGTACAACAAGCCGAAAGAAGAATAGTAGTACAATACGCATCCAGAATGGTTGGAAGAAGGATATATGGTGGGACTTCAACTCACATTCCAATCAAGGTGAATCACAGTGGAGTTATTCCAATTATATTTGGTTGGGCAATAGTTTCTATACCAGTTGGTATAGCACAATTTACAAGTTCTGAAACTTTAAAATCATTATTTTCAATGACTAGTCCACTTGTGATAACTATTTATGCTGTTTTGATTTTCTTTTTTACGTATTTCTACAGTGTTGTTGTATTTGATCCAAAAGATATAGCACAAAATATAAAGAGTTATGGTGGATACATACCAGGTATTAGACCGGGAAAACCAACTGAGCAATATATTACAAGGGTTTTGAATAGGATAACTTTTGTTGGGGCATTATTCTTAGTTGCAATTGCACTTGTTCCTTACTTGGTTCAAGGTGTTACGGGAGTTAGCATATGGCTTGGTGGTACGAGTGCATTGATTGCTGTTGGTGTGGCACTTGACATAGCTCAACAAATGGAAGCGCACCTTATTATGAGAAATTACGAAGGATTTGTTAAAAAAGGAAAACTCCCAGGAAGGAGATGAGAATATGAATATTGTCTTCCTGGGGCCTCCTGGGGCTGGTAAAGGAACTTATGCAAAAAAATTGGCAAATATATTAAATATTCCGCATATATCAACTGGAGATATATTTAGAGAAGAGATAGCTTCTAAAAGTGATCTAGGTAAAAAAGTAGAAGAAATATTAAAACGTGGAGAACTTGTACCAGATGATTTGACAAATACAATTGTAAAAGAAAGGCTTTCAAAATATGATTGTAAAAAAGGATTTATATTAGACGGATTTCCAAGAACAGTTGCTCAGGCTAAAGCTTTAGATGAAATATTGAAGAAACTTGGAAGGGAACTTGGGTATGCAATATATTTTGAAGCAAGTGAAGAGGTTGTTGTTGAGAGAATTAGCAATAGAAGAATTTGTAAAAATTGTGGCAAGATTTATAACTTAATAACTCTTCCTCCTAAGGTTAATGGAAAGTGTGATGTTTGTGGTGGGGAGTTATATCAAAGAGAAGATGACAGAGAAGAAGTTGTAAGAAAAAGATATAAAGTTTATATGGAAAACACATTTCCTGTAATAGAATATTATCGAAAAGATAACAAACTTTTTACAGTGGATGGTAGTATGGATGTTGATTCAGTAATAAAAGAAGTATTAAATATTATCAGAAGGTGAAAGAATTGATTTACATTAAAAACAAAGAAGAAATTGAAAAGATAAAAGTAGCTTCACAAGCGGTGGCTACAATATTGAAAGAAGCAGAAAAAGTTGCAAAAGTTGGTGCAACTGCATGGGATTTAGAGGTTTTGGCCGAGAAGATTTTGAAAGAGTTAAAATGTACTCCGGCGTTTAAAGGTTATCACGGTTACCCATATATTACTACTGTTTCTGTAAATGATGAAGTTATACATGGATTTCCATTGAAGAAGAAGGTATTTAAAAAAGGTGATATAGTTTCGTTAGATGTAGGTGCAATATACGATGGGTATTATGGTGATGGTGCTTACACGTATATAATAGGTGATACCGATGAAGTTGGGAAGAAGTTAGTTGAGACAACAAGAGAAGCATTGAATATAGCAGTTGAAATATTAAGAGCGGGTATAAAACTAGGAGATATTTCTCATGAAATACAAAAATATGTGGAATCTAATGGGTTCAATGTGGTAAGGGATTTTGTAGGTCACGGGGTTGGAAGGAAGCTCCATGAAGATCCACAGATTCCAAATTACGGAAAAAAAGGAACGGGTGTAATATTAAGAGAGGGTATGACTATTGCAATAGAACCTATGGTTACTGAAGGCGGCTGGCACGTAGCAATTTTAGAAGATGGGTGGACTGTGGTTACAGTTGATGGAAAAAGAGCAGCTCATTTTGAACATACTTTGTTAGTAAAAAAAGACGGATGTGAAGTTTTAACCCAGGTGGGGTGATAAGATTGTCAAATAAGGAAGATATTATAAAGATGGAGGGTACCATTGTCGAAGCTTTGCCAAATGCTATGTTCAGAGTAGAATTAGAGAACGGTCATAAGATTTTGGCACATATTAGTGGAAAGATGAGAAGAAATTTTATAAGATTAGTACCAGGAGATAAAGTAGTAGTTGAGTTAACAATTTATGATTTAACCAAGGGAAGAATAGTTTACAGGAAAAAGTCATAGAAGAAAGGAGAGAGTGCCATGAAAGTACAATCATCTGTAAAGAAAAGATGTGAGCATTGTAAAATAATAAAAAGAAAAGGTAGAGTTTACGTTATTTGTAAGGTGAATCCAAAGCACAATCAGAAGCAAGGTTGAGGAGGGAGATAGATGGCTCGTATTGTTGGTGTTGAAATACCAAATGATAAGAAGGTAGAAATTGCTCTTACTTATATATATGGTATTGGTAGGACTAGAGCGAAATTAGTATGTGAAGCAACAAATGTGGATCCAAATAAAAGAGTAAGAGAATTAAATGATGAAGAAATTAGTAAAATAGCCACATTTATTCAACAGAACTTTAAAGTTGAAGGTGAATTAAGATCAGAAGTAATGCAAAATATAAAGAGGTTAATCGATATAGGATGCTATAGAGGATTAAGGCATAAATTGGGGTTACCAGTAAGAGGTCAAAAGACAAAATCTAATGCAAGAACGAGAAAAGGTCCAAGACCAAGTAGAATTAAGAAGAAAAAATAAGGAGGGACATAAATGGCAAAAAAAACGCGTAGGGTTGTTAAAAGGAAAAAGAAAATATCTGTTGATCGTGGCGTTGTACATATTAAGTCAACATACAACAACACTATTATTACCTTAACCGATCCAGATGGAAAAGTAATCACCTGGGGAAGTGGAGGAACTGCAGGATTCCAAGGAACAAGAAAGGGAACGCCTTATGCAGCGCAACTTGCAGCAGATCAAGTTGCCAAAGAAGCGGTAAAACTTGGTATGAAAAAAGTTGATATTTTGGTTAAAGGACCAGGTTCAGGAAGAGAAGCTGCAATTAGGACTTTCCAAGCAGCGGGACTTGAAATTGGGATTATTAAAGACGTTACACCTATTCCATTTAATGGCTGTAGGCCAAAGAAGAAAAGAGTTTAAGGGAGGGAAATAAATGGCTAGATATACAGGTCCACAATGTAAACTTTGCAGGCGCGAAGGAATGAAGTTGTACCTGAAAGGCGAAAGGTGCTTTACTGATAAATGTGCGTTTGATAGGAGACCTTTTGCTCCAGGTGATCATGGAAGAGACAAGAAGAAGTTAACGCAATATGGTATACAATTAAGGGCAAAACAAACTATGAAAAGGATATATGGGGTACTTGAGGCACAATTTAGAAGATATTATGAGACTGCTGCTAAAAAAACGGGGGATACCCGTGAAAATCTTGTTATACAGGTGGAAAGAAGACTCGATAACGTAGTGTATAGGTTGGGATTTGCAGTTAATAGAACAACTGCAAGGCAGCTTGTAAATCACGGACATTTTATGGTTAATGGAAGAAAAGTAACGATTCCATCTTATCAAGTTAGACCGGGAGATGTGATTGAAGTAAGGGAAAAAAGTAGGGATATTTTGCCAATTAAAAATGCAATAGAATTGAATAAAGATAAAAATAGAATGCCATGGGTTTCAGTGGATTTTGATAATTATAAAGGGGTTTATGAAAGACATCCAAAACTAGAAGAAGTTATTGATCTTCCAGTTGACGTACAAGCAATTATCGAATTGTACTCGAGGTGATAAATTATGGATTTTATTATGCCTAAAGGTCTTAAAATGGAAGATCATTCGGAAGCGGATGAACATTATTATGCCCGGTTTGTTCTTTTTCCGCTGGAAAAAGGATACGCTACAACTATAGGGAATACATTAAGAAGGGTTTTGCTTTCTTCCATCCCATCACTTGTGATAACGGATGTAAAGTTTGTAAGACCAGAAAAATACCATGAATTTGACACTATAGAAGGGATAAAAGAAGATATAATAGAGATACTTTTAAATTTAAAGAAAGTACAACTAAAGATGGAAAGTTACATAGAAAGTCCAGTAGAGTTGAGTATTCAGCACAAAGGAGAAGGAGAAATTAAAGCTGGGGATATTATTGTGCCTGCAGGGGTAACAGTCGCAAATCCAAATCTACACATTGCAACTGCAAATGAAGATGCGGATATTGAAATAAAGATGTATGCAACGATAGGTAAAGGTTTTGTGCCAGCTGCAGAAAGAAATGAGAAACCAGATATAGGATGGATTGTTTTGGATGGAGTATACAACCCTGTTCTTAAGGTTAATTGGAAAGTTGAGAATGTTAGGGTTGGTAAAAAGACTGACTATGATAAATTGATTTTAGAAATCTGGACTAAGAAAAATATAAAACCTATAGAAGCATTAAAACAATCTGTTAAGATAATAAATGATCACTTTAAGTTAATTGAAGAAAGTTTTGGTGATATGGAAGATAATGCAATTGTAATTGAAACTACAAACACAGAAGTGATTGAAGAAATGGTAGATGAAGATGATGTTTTAAGTAGAAAGATAGATGAGCTAGATCTGTCCATGAGAGCATTAAATTGTTTAAAGAGGGATAAAATAGAGACAATAGGAGATTTGCTTGAAAGAGGAGAAGATGAATTGTTAAAAATTAAAAACTTCGGACAAAAATCCCTAGATGAGGTAAAAGAAAAGCTGAAGGAAAAGTTTGGAATAAGCTTTGGAAGGGAGGAAGAATGAAATGAGACACAGAATGAAAAAACATAGAATTGGAAGATATGGAAGTCATAGAAGATCCTTGCTAAGAAATTTATCAAGGGAAATTATAGAACATGGTAGTATAATTACTACCACCAAAAAGGCAAAAGCGGCACAAGAATTTTTTGAAAAATTAATGACAAAGGCAATAAAGGCGAAAAAGGCAGATAAAAAAGAAAGAGAAGTAGCTTTAAGAAGGGAAATTTTCAAAGCATTAGGTGATAGAAAATTAGTTAATAAACTCGTTGATGAAATTGCACCAAAATATCTTGATAGGCCAGGTGGATACACGGCTATTTATAAAATAGGTCCAAGAAGAGGCGATGGTGCAGAGATGTCATTGATAAAACTTGTAATAGAAGAGTAAGGGGGAAGTCCCCCTTTTTTACTCTTTGAGGAGGTGTAGTATGGAAATAAAAGAGCTAGGTGTTGATAAAAACATTGTGACTAAGGAATATATATTTGATGGTACAGATATTAAAACTGCTGAAAGAAGGACTTTAAACGAATTGAATAGAAAATATACTGTGGAGGGGTTTAGAAAAGGAAAAGTCCCTCTTAGTGTTTTTAAAATGAGATTTGGAAAAGATTTTTATGATTATTTTGTCTTTGAGCAATTGTTGGAAGAGGTTTATAAATCTTTTAAAGAAGAGACTAACCTCTTGTTAATTCCAGAAATTGTGGAAAAGGAAATAAATTCTGAAAATGGAAGAGTAGTTGTAAATTTCCATAAAAAGCCTGTTGCAAAAGTTGAAGTTGAAAAAATTAAGGTTAGAATTGCAAATAAGGAACAAGTACTAGATAATTACCTTGATTTGAGATTGAATTCTTTAAAGGAAGAACATGCTGTTTTAGAACCAAAAGAGGGACCTGCAGAATTTGATGATCTAGTTAGAGTTAGAGTTTTTGTGGTTAATAAAGAGACGGGAAAAGTTTTAATAGATGGAAAAGAAGATGAATACGTGTTGTATAAAGAGGATGAAAGACCAACCGTTAAAAATGTAGTAGGACATAAAAAAGGGGATGTAGTAGAATTTGATAGAGAATTTGCAGGAAAAGAAGGGGAAAGTGTTACTTATCACTATAAATTGGAAATCCTAGAAGTTTATAAAAGAAATTTGCCTGAATTAACCGATGAATTTGTAAAAAATAATTTATCCGAACTACATCTAGAAACTTTGGAAGAACTTAAGAATAAAATAAGAGAAGAAGGTACAAAAATTTACGATGATGAAATTAAGCATTCAATAAGGGAACAGATTTTGGCACAACTTCCAGATGTGACTGAATTGTTTATTTCTGAGAAAACTATAGATTATGCTGTAAGGCTTATAGTTAACAATATGAAAGAAGAAAATAAATATGAAGATTACGTGAAAAAATACGAAACTGAAGAAAAGGCTTTAGAATCTTTAAAAGATTACTATGTAACTGAATTAAAGAAAGAGTCTGCAATTGAAAAGCTTGCAAAAGAGTATAACATTGAAAGAAAAGTATCTGATGAAGAATTGGAAAAATACGCCGAAATTTTGGCACCTTATTGGGGTATTAGTGTTGAAAGGGCAAAGGTTTTAGCGAAAGAAAAACCAGAGATAAGAGAAGAAATAGAGAATATGATTTTTGTGGATAAAGTTATTGATAAAGCTGCAGAAAAAGTTCAAAGAGAAATTGTCGATGTGAATAAAGAAGGTGAAGAGAGTGAAGAAAATAATTGATCAATATGTCCCAATGGTAGTTGAAAATACCGGAAAATATGAAAGGGCTTATGATATTTATTCCAGATTATTAAAGGATAGAATAATCTTTTTGGGCAGTGCCATAGATGATCATGTTGCAAATTTAATAGTAGCACAGCTTCTTTTTTTAGAAGCAGAAGATCCAGATAAAGATATACAATTGTATATAAATTCTCCGGGTGGATCTGTAAGTGCTGGGCTTGCCATATACGATACTATGCAATATGTTAAATGTGATGTTGTCACAATATGTATAGGGCAAGCAGCATCTATGGGTGCTGTTTTGCTTGCTGGAGGTGCAAAGGGAAAGAGGTTTTCGCTGCCTAATAGCAGAATCATGATTCATCAACCATTAGGTGGCGCGGAAGGTCCTGCAAAAGATGTTGAAATTATGACGCGTGAACTTTTGAGAATAAAGAATAAGATTAACGAAATATTAAGTTTTCACACGGGTCAGCCAATTGAGAGGCTGGAAAAAGATACGGATAGAGACTTTTTCATGACACCTGAAGAAGCGCTTGAATACGGTTTAATAGACAAGGTTATTAAACCGGAAGATAGGAAAAAATGATTTATGGTATAATTAATGTGTTAAGGATAATTTGAAGGAGGTAAAAGAATGTCGGGTCACAACAAATGGGCAAATATTAAACATAGGAAAGCGGCCCAAGATGCAAAAAGATCTAAAATATTTACAAAATTGATTAGAGAGATTATAGTTGCTGCAAGAGAAGGCGGTGGAGATCCAGAAACAAATCCAAGATTAAGAGCAGTTATAGAAAGAGCAAGAGCGGCAAATATGCCAAAAGATACAATTGAAAAATCCATAAAAAAGGGTACAGGTGAACTGGAAGGTGTAGATTACCAGGAAATAATATACGAGGCATATGCTCCTGCTGGAGTTGCATTGTACATTTATGCTATGACAGATAATAAAAATAGAACAGCTCAAGAATTAAGGCATCTTCTGAGTAAACATGGAGGTTCTCTTGCAGAGAGTGGTTCTGTTGCGTGGTTGTTTGAAAGGAAAGGAATTATTGAAATTCCGAAAGAAAAAGTTGCAGACTTTGAGGAATTTGCAATGGTAGCAATTGATGCAGGAGCAGATGATATTGTTGAAGATGATCCTATACAGGTTATTACAGCTCCAGAAAATATGACTGAGGTAAAAGATAAGTTGGCAGAAAACGGTTTTGAGGGAGAAGCAAAGGTAACCTTTATCCCAAAAAATACCGTTAAAGTAACGGGTGCAGATGCAGAAAAAGTATTGAAATTGATAAGTATTTTGGAAGATAATGATGATGTGCAAGAAGTTTATGCAAATTTTGATATAGATGACAAAGAAATGGAAGAAATAATGGCCAAACTTGAAGGATAAAATGAAAAAAATAGTTTTTTTGTTTTTGTTTTTGCAAATTCTAAGCTTTGCCCAAATATTGGATTTTTGGGTAGATCCTTTTTTCGATACGTACGGTTTTTCTATTACTCAAGACATCGAATTTTGGAAGGTTAAAGCCCTGCTTCGATATGATATTAATGTTAATTGGGAGCAGGGCTTTCCTGTATTTGAAGCAAATGTTCCAGAAATTTTTTTTGATTTAAATGCAAAGATCTATTCCGTTGAGTATGGTTTTTTTCACAGAAAAGTTCCATTTTCTGTATTTGTAAATCCATATGAAATGGGTTTGAATGTAAGATATGGTTTTACAGGTTTTTATAATGATTATTGTTATTTTTCTGGAAATTTTTTGGATGTATCCTTTAAAGAAGGCTTAATTAATGTTGGACTAAAATACAAAGATTTCAGAATTTTTTATGAAAAATTTTTAGAAAAGAATATCTTTGGGATTCAAATAGATGATTTGATCTTTTTTTACGATGAATACGGGCTAGAAGCGGCGTTGTATTTTCAAGACGAGTATTTTGGACTGTATTTTAATCCTGTAAATAATTTGCTAGGAATGGCTATTTTCAGCAAAAATAATTATTTATTTATAACGCAAGAAGAAATGTACATGAATGTAAAGTGGGGTGAGATTAATGTCTTTGGAAGATTTCAAAAAGAGAAGAGAAAGTTTGCTTTCGGGTTCAAAATTTGGTGATACACAAGAATTTTCTATGGAGGAATTTCAATGGTTTTTAGAGCAAGTAAAAAAGCAATTTAATTTTGATTTGACAGGTTATAAACCACATAGAGTTAAAAGAAGAATAGAGATGTTGATTAAAAAATATAGACTTAAATCTTATAAAGATTATTACAATTTGATTTTGAAAGATGAAAAGAAGAAGGAAGAATTTTTTGATAGAATGACTATAAATGTTACGGAATTCTTTAGAAATCCAGAGAAGTGGTGGGAACTAAGGGATAAATTTTTACCTCAACTTTTAAAGGAAAGTGGTACAAAGTTTAAAGCATGGAGTGCGGGATGTTCTACAGGAGAAGAACCGTATTCTCTTGCGATTTTACTTGAAGAATTAAGAGCACCAAGTACAGCAAAAATTCATGCAACGGATATAGATATAGGTGTTTTAACAAAGGCAAGAATGGGTGAGTATGAAGAAAGATCCTTTGTTAGTACTCCTCCACAATATTTAAAAAAATACTTTGATTTAACAAGCAAAGGGACTTATAAAGTGAAGGATATAGTAAAAAAAAGAATTTTGTTCAAAAGACATAATTTATTACAAGATCGTTTTGAAACAGGATATGATTTGATTTTGTGTAGAAACGTGGTAATTTATTTTGAATTGGAAACGAAAATGGAGTTGTACGAAAAATTTGCAAAGTCCTTAAGACCAGGTGGTTTGTTATTTATAGGGAACACTGAGAGAATATTTAATTACAGGCAGTTGGGATTTGAAGTTGCATCACCGTTTATTTACAGAAAGTTGTGAGGTGATTTTTTGTTTTGGATAACGTTAGCATTTGTTATCGACCAAATTACTAAATATATTGCTACAAATTATTGGAGGTTTAATCCAACTAAGGTATGGATATTTTATTTCACATATGCGACTAATAAAGGTGTGGCATTTGGTCTTTTTTCAAATTCAAAAGAAATAGTTGTTTATTTAACACTTGCAATTACCATCTTTTTGTCTTTGATACCTTTGATCAAAAATTTGGATTTTTTAACGAATATGTTTTTAGGATTTATCATTGGTGGTGCATTGGGAAATATAGTGGATAGAATTAGATTTGGATATGTAGTTGATTTTATAACTATGCCTTATTGGCCAACTATATACAATTTGGCGGATTTCTTTATACTTTTGGGTGGTATTGGAATTGCAATATTATCATTGTGGAGGAGAGATATTGGAAATTCAAGTAACAGCGCGGGAAAAAGGATGGAGATTGGACAAGTTTGTTCAAGAGATAGCTCCAAGTTGGATATCAAGGACGTACATACAAAAAGCAATCAAGAGTGGGGAGATAATAGTAAATAATGAGATAAAGAAACCAAGCTATAAATTAAAAAAAGGTGATGTGGTTTTTTTTGAGTTGCCAGAAGAACCCAAAAAAGTGGAAATTGTACCGGAGAATATACCTATAGATGTAATTTATGAGGATAGAGATATAATTGTTATAAATAAAGCTCCAGGTGTGGTGACTCATCCCACACCTTCCTTTATTTCTGGTACGTTGGTTAACGCTTTGATGTACCATTGTAAAGATTTTCAGGGGATAAGTGGTGAATTAAGACCCGGGATAGTACATAGATTAGATAAGGACACAAGTGGAGTTATAGTTGTTGCAAAAAATGATAAAGCTCATCAAAGCTTATCTAGTCAATTTAAGGAGAGACTCACAGAAAAGACTTATATTGCAATTACTTCTGGAGTTATAAAAAAAGATTATGGAACAATTGATGTACCACTTGGAAGGAACCCAGTTGTGAGGACAAAAATGGCCCCTTTAGAATGGGGAAAAAGTGCTTTAACATACTATAAAGTTTTAAAAAGATTTAAAGTTGCTACACTTGTTCTTGCCTTTCCAAAAACGGGAAGAACCCATCAAATAAGAGTACATATGAAATACATAGGCCATCCTCTTCTTGGAGATGAACTATATGGAAAAGGAAAAAAGGATGAAATATTTGGAGTTAAGCGACAAATGCTGCACGCTTTAAGACTTTCGATTTTTCATCCTACAACTGGAAAAAAGATGATTTTTGTTGCCCCCCTTCCTTCTGATTTTAAACGGGTGATAAAGAATCTTTCGGAAATTTAATAAAAAATCTTGTAAGAGTTGATTTTTGCTAAATAAATGATATAATCATAACAAATAAGGCTTATGTGCCTTATTATTTATTTTTAGGGGGTGTTTTGTTATGGGGATAGATGAGATTTTTGAGGTTATTGAGAGGGAAAAGATAAAATTTATAAGGTTGCAGTTTACCGACATTAACGGGATATTAAAAAATGTCGAAATTCCTTCGAATGATTTAAAAAGGGCGTTTGAAAGGGGGATAATGTTTGATGGTTCATCAATTGAAGGGTTTGTTAGGATTAATGAATCGGATATGTATTTAAAGCCAGATCCAGCGACTTTTGCAATTCTTCCATGGACACTTGAAGGTCAAAAGAGTGCAAGAATAATTTGTGATGTTTACAAATATGATGGTACACCTTTTGAAGGGGATCCTAGGTTTAGATTGAGAAAAGTTATGGAAGAGGCAAAGGAATTAGGATTTGTCCCTCACACAGGTCCTGAAGTTGAATTTTTCTTGTTGCCAAGAAAAGATAATAAACCTGTATTTGAATTTTTAGATGAAGGTGGATATTTCGATCTTTTGCCTGTAGATATTGCAGAACACTTAAGAAGTGAAGTTGCTGTAATGTTAGAAGAGATGGGGATAGATGTTGAAGCTACGCATCATGAAGTTGCTCCATCACAACATGAAGTAGATTTTAGATACAGTAATGCTCTTTCATCCGCTGATGCCGTTCAAACTGTAAAGTTAGTTATAAAGACGTTAGCGGTAAAGAATAATTTATACGCGACATTTATGCCTAAGCCATTTTTTGGAATTAATGGTAGTGGGATGCATGTGCATATGAGTTTGTTAACAAGTGATTTAAGTGAAAATGCGTTTTACGATAAGGAAAAAGATGATATTTCCGATATAATGAGGTATTTTATAGGAGGTTTAATAAAATTTGCAAGGCCTATAACGGCGATTACAAATCCAACTGTAAATAGTTATAAAAGGTTAGTTCCAGGATATGAAGCCCCTGTAAATGTCGCTTGGTCTCTTGCAAATAGATCTGCACTTATTAGAGTACCAATGGCAAGAAAAATGGGGACAAGATTAGAATATAGAGCACCTGATCCTTCATGTAATCCGTATTTAGCTTTTACTGTTTTAATTAAAGCGGGGCTTATTGGTATAAAGGAAAAAATAGAACCACCAATGCCAGTTGAGGAAAATATTTATCATATGAAAGAAGAAGAAAAAGGAATTTTTGGGATAAAGTTGTTGCCGGAAAATCTTAGTGAAGCTATAAATGAAATGGAAGGTTGCGAAATAATAAAAGAAGCACTTGGTGAGCATATATTTTCCAAATTTATAAAAATGAAAAGAAAAGAATGGAGAGAATATTCCACATTTGTAAGTGAATGGGAAAGAAGAAAATATGAAATAATATGAGGGCTTAATTGCCCTCATATTTTTTGTAGTATTTCAAACCAAGTGATATATCTTTTAAACGTTGATTTTTATTTGCGGGATATCCATAAAAATGATATTTTTCGCATAAATTAATAAATTCTTTTAAGATATTTTCATTATTTGGTGGGTATATATAATCTGTAACAAGAACAAATTTTTCAGAGTTTTGTATTTTGAGTATGTACGTAAGTCTTTTTTCACTTTTTAGTTTTCTATTTTTGTAAAAAAATAGAGTTTCAATTCCTATTCCATCTATTGATTTTATGTACAAATTATTGAAATCAAAGTCTATAATATCTTCTCCATTTTGAGGTACAATTAAAAGGTTATTTACTTTTTCTTTTATTTCGCTTAAAAATCTTATCATTTCATTTGCTGTAAACATTATCTCATAGCCATTTTCTGACCAATATTTATAAGAGTCTATTAAATCGAGGTAAAGACCGTCTATATTGTATGACAAAATTTTATCTATTGTTTTGAAAACTATATTTTTCCATTCGCTATACCAATATTTTACTTTGTAATTTCCCTTCCAATATTTGTTTTCTTTTCCAAGCCATTTTGGTGGATTTTTTTTCCAAGCATCTTTCCAATAATCTCTATAGCTTTCTGCCTCGCCGATGCTTAAGTATGCAAGGATTTTTGTGCCGTCTTTTTGGAGTTTTTTTAGATAAACTTTGTCTTTATCATTTAAGTAGAAAACATCTATAACCAGAAATTTTGGAGTATAAAAGGTATAGATTTTTTGTAAATCTATATTTTGAAGTTGATATATAAACGGTACATTTATCTTTTCAATACTTAGAGTATATATTAAAATCATAAATATCAGGAATAAAGTTATATATTTCATATTATCACCTTAGAAAAGTTATAACTACTTTTGATGAAGTTGTTTTTAATATGTATATATCGTTTTCGGGATAAAATGCCACTATGTCACCTCCCAGTATGCTTCTTATGGGAATTTTTGTGCGTAAAAGAAAATATTTTGGTTTTAAAGCAGATGGTGAAATAATTATTTCCATTTTATCTTTTTTGATATTGTATTCGTATTTTTGTGTTAAAAAATCAAAAAAATAAGGATATGCCTCTGAAGCAGTTTGATTTTCTAACCATGGAAAAGTTATCTTAACTTTGTAGTAGAATGTACTTAAATAAGACAATAGCTCTTCCCATGTTTTGTTTTTAGGATTTCTGTCATTTGAAAAGAAGTCATCTGGGTGTATAAAGTGTTGGAAAGAACCAAAATTTGCAAGGGTGTTTATGGAATTTAAAAGGATTTTCTTAAGTGGATAATAACCATATGTGGATCGTGGTATTACAATTGCAAAGTTGCCGATAATTTTGTATTCTGAAAAATCATCATTAGATGTGTAAGTGGTACCTATTGTTTTTATTTCTGGAAGTGCCTTTAGTAAATTTTTTATACCAAATTTATCTATTATATTATTTGGAGCTACATAACTATTTATAAAAATAGGATGTCCTAAAATTAATTGGATAAACTTTTTGGCCGATTTAAGACCTTCTTGTAGGTTTTTTTCATTTTCCCAATTTCTTTTTAAAAGTGAAAGATGATTATATCCGTGTAATCCAAGTTCATGTTCGGAGTTATCGATTTCAACTAATGCATTTGAGGGTTTATCTGAAATTAAAAATTCGGAAAAATCAAAAGGTGGATTACTTGCACCATTGTAACTTAAAGGTGTGACTATTGTGTATTTTATATTGTAGCTTTTTGAAAAATCTTTCATGTCTTTCCACCATATGTTATAGTAAAAGTTTGTATCATTTATTCCCTTTTTAACAATTTCATACGACGGAATTGGAAAATCGTCTATATAAAATATAAAAGAATTTAAAAATCCCATTATGTTAAAATCCTGCATATCAAGGATGCATTGTAAAATTAATCCCCTTGTTTCTTTTATTATAATTGGTGGATAAATGTATCCAAGGTATCCATTTTTTTCTTTTTTATACCAAATTACTGGAATGTTTTTATCACTTACAAGATAAGATAGAATTTTTTCATTATGTAAATCCACATTGAAAGAAATTTCAAAACTTCTTTCAATTCCAATGCCGTTTTTGGTGTTTTTTAAAGGAAATATTTCTTTTTTAAAGAAAATTTTTTTGACGATATGTTCTTCAGTTTTTATGTTGTTTTTCCAGGGAGTATTATAAATATTTGTTATGTATAAAATTGTACCTCCGTTATTTAGAAACATCTCTGTATTTTCAGAAGAAATGAACTTTGAATTTGTACACCAAATTATATATTTATATGGTAAAAGATCTATAAATGATTTGTTATAAAAGTCATCTATTATTGTTATATCAAAATTTATTTTTGCGTATTCTAAAGTTTTTTTTAGGTCATATTGAATCTTTGTGTAAAAGTTTGAATCATATGTATCTTTTACGATTAGTATTTTGTTTTTCATTCCAACTTGTTTTGTCAAAAATACGTCTATTAGCTTTTCAATGTTGAGTACAACCTTTTCGTTGTTTAAAAAGCTATTGAAAATTGCACATCCACCTCTTGGAGAGATAAATATTAATGGATATTTTGTATCTTTTGATTTTAGATCTAAAATAATTTTTATATCTTTTGCAAAGATTTTGTATTTTTCAACAGGTTGTGGTAATGTACTTGGTGTTGCTGTAAAAAAATCCTTATCATATGTAATTTCAAAATTTTTTAAGACTTTGTATCCATACATATAATGTATACCTATCTTGTTCAATAGGTTGTTGATTTCCCTTTGTTCAGTTGAAACTCCTAAATTGTTAAAAAAGAAAAATATACCGCCTTCTTCAACAAATTTAGAAAGTTGTCTTAAGTATACTTCGGGAGTGTTTAGTTTTGTTGAGTAATACCATGAGATTATCCCAGTATAGTGTTTTGATGAGATGTTGTAGTAATTAAATTTTTCAATGTCTGCTAAATCAAAATTTAGGTTATTTTTTTCAAGGATGGGAATTACGTGATCTTTTAGCATGTATTCTCCGTATTCTTCAGAGCCTTTGTAGAGAAGTAAGATCTTTTTTTGAGAAAATGATAGGATGCTTAAGATTAGAAAAATTGTTAATAATATTTTTTTCATCTTTTCACTCCTCTAATTAATTTTCCTTCTGGAAGAGAAGGATTTTGTCTGAAAAATTCGATTTTAATTATATCTTTTATTTTCTTTTTAAGTAATGTATATGAAACCATAGTTCCTATTAAAAATGAAAGGGCATATCCTGCACCAAGGGATGCATAACCTATCTTTGAGACTAAAATGTGGCTTAAGAAAATGTTCAAAAATAATACTGCTATATTCAAACTAAACGCCAAATTTCTAAAATCGAAGTATAAAATTAATAATATTACCATGAGGTAAAAACCGTTGAGCATTGCCCCTATTAGTCCCAGTCTTAAAATAGGTTTTGAAAGTTCATTTGATATAGGGAGAAGTTTTAATTCATTTAGTATAAAAAATAACGTGGTAATTAATATTTGAATCTTTATGGTAAGTGAAATACTTTGTAAAAGTTCTTTTTCCATTTCATCTTTTATAGTTAATATCTCGGAATATACGTATCCTTCCTTTAGTGAAGTGTAAAAATGTTTATATTTTTTATAAAACCTTGTTTCAAGTACCAATATAAACATGGTAATTGTGGGAATTATAGTTAGATAACAAAAAAACATGGGACTATCGTATATAAATGAAAATTTAAATCCGTCTATTAATTCCTCTCCAAAGTTTGGATTATTCCACACTATAAAATCATCAACCCATATAGCAAGATAATACGAAACCCCTATTAACATAAGTTGCCAATATTTTTTTATTTCTTTTAACCATTCGAAGGAAATTTTTTGATTATTATTTCCAAATGTATTATATACTGTTATAAAATTTGTTATTATACCCACAGTTATACCTAATGCATAACCATATATTTCCGAAAGGTTGTAGTAGGAAAATAATTTGGAAAAAACAATAGAAGATATACCCATTAATACATATGATGTAATGTACCAATTAATTTCGTCAGTGGAAATTGCCGCAATTGAAATTAACCATAAGACAAGTAATGAGAGTGTAAGATAGGTAAATGAAATAATAAATTTAAATGGTTGGGGATTAAATAGAAAAAATAAAACAAGAAAGATAATTAATAAAGTTGCATTTGCTACAATTATTCCCAATGTTTCAGGGAGAATTTTTTCATATTCTTTTAAATACATAATATCTGAAATTCTCCTTGAAAGAAACATAGAAAAAATCCCTGATATTATTATAGAAAAAATAAATCCATATATGATCGCAGTATTAAAGTAAATGTTAAATATATTTAAATAGTTAAGTATTATCCACAAAGATAAAGTGGTAATAATCCATGGACCTGAAGCGGTCAATATAGAATAAAGTATGGCAAGTGCATCTGTCGAAACTCTATTTTGAAAGAATAATTTATTTAATTTAAATCCGACTCCCGCCAAGTTATTCCACCACCGAATAGTATAGTTTTTTGTAGTTTCCCACCATTTGATCTAACCTATATCTTAACATTACCCTTTTTTTTCCTATTTCTGATGCTCTTTTTCTAAAAGAATCGTCTTTGTACAAAGTGATAATTGCATTTGCCATGGCTTTAAAATCTTTGGGCTTTACGACAATGCCAGCAGGACCTATAATGTCTTCTTTACTACCGTATATTAATTCTCTACATGCCCCAACGTTTGTTGCAACTACTGGAATACCTATTGATAATGCTTCAAGTATAACTAGTGGTTGACCTTCACTTATACTTGAAATTAGAAGGATATTTAATTTATCGTAATATTCTTTTACGTCAACCATTCCAGTAAATTCAACCGTGTCTTTTAAGTTGAATATTTCTACCATTTCGTAACATTCTTTAAAGTAATCAGGTTCCTCATCGGTAGGACCAATTATGTATAACTTGAAAGATTTTATTTCATCTTTTGCTATTCTTGCAGCTTTTATTGCTGTCTTTATATCTTTTATTTCTACAACTCGTCCTACAATTCCAATGGTAAATGGTTGTTTTTCTTTTCTGTATTGTATGTCTTTGAATCTTTCTACATCAATACCATTTGGTATTACAAGCATTTTTGAGTGTTCACTGCAGAGTTCTTTTTCAAATTTTTGGTTGTCTTCAAATAATGTTGTTATTTTCTTTGCACCTTTGTATACAATTGAGCTTATTGTGTTAAAAAGTTTTATCCACCCTGTTTTGAATTCTTCTTTAATCCAATCCGAACGTAGTATTTCAAGTTGTCTTTCTCTGTGATATATACCATGTTCAGTAAGAATCACGGGTTTGTTGTATTTTAACCCATTTAAAATAGCTGAAATTCCTGCATATCCTGTGGTGATTGTATGGTATATATCGCATTTTGGAAGATCAATAGCCATAGAATTTAAAAAGGGTATCATCATAGAATATAATGTCCAGTAGTAATTTGGAAAATTCTCAAAAGGCAAGTATTTTTCATAGAATTTTAGTATTGAACTCCAATAGAACTCAGATTTTAGGAAACTTGTAAAATCGAAATTGAGATTTTTCTTAAATAGATAATATAAATCCTTTCCCATTTTATTTTCATTAAATGGATAGGTTATAATTTTTCCTAGAGAATTGGTAAATTTTTTTGTTACTTTTCTTTTATTTTTAAATTTGTATTTTGCAAAGAGGTAGAATTCAAAATAATCTGTTACGTTTTCGGGAAACACGTATTTTTGCTTTCTTTCTCTTGGAGTATCACCCACATGAATAACGCAAAATTCAATATCTTTCATGTTTTTTATTAAAGAATGTCCCCAGTTTGATACGCCTCCCACCACGTAAGGATAAGTACCTTCAAAAAGTAGACCTACTTTCAGATTAATCACCTTCCAAGATTTTTTTTAGTTTTTTTTCCGATGGATTGTTTTTAATTATATAAAGTCCTATTTTTTGTGTATATGATAAATTTAATTTTTCAAGTTCTTTGATTAGTAAATTAAATTTTAAACTTTCGGCAAATTTGTATTTGTTAAAATCCTTTAGTGTTGAAGAAATTAAGATGAGGTATTCTACTTTAGATAAGTCTTCAATACCAAGTTCTTTTTTATGGTACAATTCGTTAAATGTTTCGTTCATTTTTATGTATAAACTTCTTTTATTCCAAGGCAGTTTTTTTAGTTCATACGGTGATTCAATCACCGCTTGATTGTAGTTTATTACAATTATTAAAATTATTAAAATGAAAGTTATAATAAAAAGGATTTTATCCATGTTATCCCTCCAAGAGTATTTTTAGTGCTTCGTTTTTAAATGAAAAGTTATAAGAGTAGAAAACGTTTAATAGTTCTTTGACCTCTTTGATATTACGTTGTTTTAGATAATATAACATTGCTTTTTCAAATAGAGGTTGAAATTTTAGTTTTTTTAGTTTTTCATCTAATATTTTTTCAATCAAGGTATTTTCTCCTAATTCTTGTAATACATCTAATAACAAAAGGATTGCTTCTATATTAAGAGGATATTTTTCTAAGAATTGTAGAAGTGTTTTTTTTGTAGAGATAAGTATATCTGTTTTTTGATTTTCGGTAAGAAATGGAGAAAGTGCATAATAGAATGAATACCTTGCGTATTCTACTTTATTATTGATTTTTGAAAGTTTTTCTAAAAGTAAATTTTCAATATTGTTTATTGCTTCAGTTGTGTATAAAATTACATCTTGGTTTGTTTCTACTTTTATGACTAAATAAAGTAGACGAAGACCTTCCAAAAAGTCTATTTGTTCTTTTTTTAGTAGTTCGAATAACAAACGTATAGCTTCCTTTTTTTGTGAAACACTTCCGTGTTTTATGATTATGTTAAATGGTGCAAGATCAACACTTTTAAAGTTTGGGTTGAATGTTTCAATGTTTTTTTCTTTAAATTCTATAGGGATATATTTTGGTTTTTTTTGGGTTATTAATAATGTTTTTATTATTGGATAATACGGGAAAAATATAATAGATCCAATAAGATCTGATACTTTTAGATCTATTAAGTTTAGTATTAGATATAGAAAGAAGAAGAATATATTTAATTTTATTAAAGAAAGAATTCCAAAAATAAGTGATACAAATATAATTATTTTTTTCATTCTTTTGTATAAGCCTCCAGTATGTTTAGTTTCCTTTCGGTTTTAATTTTGTTTAACACGCGATTTAGTCCTTGGGAATTGCAAGAAGTTAAGAGAATACTTAGCTTGTTTTGTAACGGATTGTAAAAAACAAAATCAGTTTCTCTGATATATTTTTTTATCTTGCTAATATCAAAATCTTTAGTAATAGAAGCTTCGATAAGTGAGTATGGAATTTTAAACCTTTTAAATCTTTCATCTATCTTTTCAAATACGGCTTTAAATTTTTCTATATCTGTAGTTATAGTCTGCTTTTCAAGTTCAATTGAAACATATAGAAGGTTTGATAGCCAATCTGATAAAAGTTTAAGATATGTTTCCGTATTTTTGTTTATTTTCTCAGGGTCCATGTTTTCAATTAGGACAAAACCTATTGTTTTATTTCTTTGAGAAATTTTTGTAGCCATTATAGGTTCCATAGAAAAGTCTACATTTTCATCTGAAATGTACAAAACACTTACAGATGCAAATCCTAAATCATTGGCCATTGAAATTATCTTTGATTTTTCTATTGGAAATGAATTTGGAAGGATTTGTGGACCTTTTCTAACTTTTAATCGTAAAAAGTTGTTCTTACTTAGAGTATATATGGAAACAGTTATGGCGCTTACAAAGTCGTATATTAGTTCCACTGCTTCATTAAATATGTCTTCAGGATTATTAAATTCTATTTCTTTTAATCTATCCACAAACAAAGAAACTCCTTTATTTTCAAGGAGTAGCTTGTTTTGAAGGTCATTAGTCAAAAGTTTATATTTTTCTATAGTTTTTTCAAGTGCTTTTATTTTTTCATTTAAAAGATTAATTTGTGTTTTTTGTTCATTTATTTTTTGTACATAGCTATCTCTAAAAAATCCGGTTATGAACCCCATAGATAGAAGTACTATCGGAAATCTTAGAACGGGCCAAGTAAAGATAACGGTAAAAATATTTATATTGTAGTGGATGTATAAAGATAAAAAATAGAAAAATAAACTAAATGTGGATGAGAAAAAAAACATATCTAAGCCATGTCTTATAGATATATATATGTTTAATATGCAATATGGATTTGGATAAGATAAAACGTATCCGTAGTATTTGAAAATAATATCAAATGTAAAAAGAAGAGAATTAAGGAGAATAATTTCTATATAGTTGGAGTATTTTTTCATCCTTTTTCACCATCCTTACTATATTATAACAAATTTTAAGAGTTTGTTATAAGCTGTTTTTTAGATTGAATTTAATATTAATTTTATTACAAATTTGATTATGTTTTTTCAAGAAAATATTTTAAAATAATTACGAAAAAAATAAAGAAATAGTTGGAAAAATCCATTAGTTTATTGACGATTGTGTGAATTTTTTAATTAATATAGAAATATTTAATATTGTGATAATATTGAGTTTTGAAGCTAATGATTTAGGAGGAGGGGAGAAGGTATGAAGAAGATGTGGAAGAAAATTATTGTTTTCGCACTTATTGCTTTGCCATTTGTAATTGCTACTGTGGGAAACCTTACTCTTTGGCCATCAAAAGGAGGAAAGTAAGTTAGAGAGAAAAAGCAGGTGATACGATGGGGAATTTTTTGAAGAATTTAGATTTGAAAAAGAATAGGTTATTTATATATGTATGTTTTTTAGGAGCATTATATGCGCTCCTTCTTTTTCTTTCTATAAGAAAAAATGGCTTTGACCTTTTTGACATAAATTTTTACCTAATGATTGCTTTTTATATTGCATTTGAACTTGTGCTTGTAAACCTTCAGACGTTTATTGAGAAGAAATTTGAAGAAAAAGAAAAAAAGTTTGATTTGATATTGAGTGCTGGAATGATTATTTCTATTATTTCTGCTGGTATTCTCAATATTTCAAATGCAATGCTTTTACCTTTGATTTCTTTTCTTTTTTTAAAACCAAAGGTTTTGTTTTCTAAGAATTATCATTTTTTTGTTTTTAATACTTCAATGATAGGTCTTTTGATTTTTATTGTATCTAAGTTATTTCATTGGGGTTCTTTTATCATGAAAAATATCCTTTTATCTTCCATTTATGTTGTTGTTCTTTCTGTTTTTTATACTTTTTTTAATTTTTCTTTTGTATTTTTGTTTTTATATTTTTTCTACAATGGTTCATTTAAGGCTTGTGTAAGACAAGTATTTGGTGAAGGAAGGTTTTTTAATAGTATTTTTACATCTTTGAATATCTTTGTGGTTTATTTTTTGTACAGGTTGGTTGGTGTTTCCGCAATTCCTATTACATTTTTTACAATTGTTAGTGTACAGCTTGGAAATTATTATGCTACAAAATACAGAAATGCAAAGGTTGATTTTTTAACGGTACTTACCAAAAGTTTAGAAGAAAAGGATAGTTATACTTTTGGACATGGAGAAAATGTTTCAAAACTTGCCGTAAAAGTGGCAAAAGAGCTAGGGTTTCCCGATAAAGATTTAAAGTTAATTGAGATTGCGGGAGTATTACATGATGTGGGAAAAATAGGAATTCCAGATATAATTCTTTTGAAAACAGATAAGTTGTCTTTTGAGGAGTACGAAATAATGAAAGAACATTCTAAAAAGGGATATGAAATATTAAAAAATATAACAGAGTATAAAGATACTATAGCAAAATGGGTGTTGCATCATCACGAAAGATGGGATGGAAAAGGTTACCCAGATGGGTTGTCAAAAGAAGATATTCCAGTTGTTTCTAGAATATTAACTATATGTGATGTTTTTGATGCACTTACAAGTGACAGGACGTATCGAAAGGCATGGAAGAAAGAAAGGGCAATATTATTTATAGAGGAAAATTCGGGAGTGATTTTTGATCCTAAAATCGTTAAAATATTTTTAAGTTTGGTAAGGAGTGAGTATTAATGATAGTATATATCTTTTTAATCTCTTTTTTTACTTCTATATTAACTAAAAGAATAAAATTTGTAGTAGAGAGAAGGTATAGGTATTTTTATTTGTTTCCAATACCTTTAGTTCTTCAGGTTATACCGTATTATAGGGAGATTTTAATGCCACTTTCTTTTTCTATATTAATAGTGCTCTTGTTATTAAACAAACATATTCCGGGGTTTTCTTTGATAACAATTGGAACAGTTTTAAATTCATTCGTTATGATGATAAATGGTTGGAAAATGCCAGTTTTAAAAAGTCTTGTAAAAAAATTTGCGCTTCCTATAGGTATGAGGCATGTAGTTGTTGACACGTTTAGTTGGAAAATATTCCTCGGTGATTGGATACCTGTTATTTTGCCGTGGAAAGAATATTATATAATAAGTGTGGGTGATATTTTCGTGTATATTGGTGTTTTTTTGTTTTTGTTAAAGATAAAGAAGCGGGATAGATAAATATCCTGCTTTTTTTTATGATAAAATTGAAAGAAAGGAGGTATAATTGATGAAAGTTTTTGCAATTGATACATCAACACCACAACTTGTAGTGTATTATAGAGATGAAAATAGGATTATTACTCAAACTTTAATGGCAAAAGATAAACATACGAAAAATTTAAGTATTTTGATGGAAATACTCAAAGAATTTGAAATAGATTTTGATGGATTAGATGTAGTTGGTATAGGAATTGGTCCGGGAAGTTTAACGGGGTTAAGAATTGGTATATCATTTGCCTTAGGACTTTCTATAGATAAAAAGATAGTTACAGTTCCATCGACAAAGATAATAGCGGCAAATCTGTTGTATTGTGGTAAAGATATTGTAGTTGTACGTAAGGCAAGAAGTGGATATATATATGGTGCAATATACGATGATAAATTATCCGTAAAAGTTTCTCCATTTGTCGAAGAAATTGAAAAATTTAAAGAGAGGTTAAATGGAGATTTTAGCGTTATAGGTGATGCTGCAGAATTTTTCGGGAAAAAATTTCCTGAATTTTTTGACTATCCCCAACCTGAGAGATTGGGAATGCTTGTGGAAAAAGAAATAGAAAATGGAAATTTTGTAGATAAAGTTGATCCGCTTTACATACAAAAATCTATTGCGGAGATTAATTTTGAGAAAAGACACAGAAAGGATGGTTGACTTGGAAAAGTTAACGCCCATGATGAAACAGTATATGGGAATTAAATCAAAGTATAAGGACGCAATATTGTTATTTAGACTTGGAGATTTCTATGAAGCGTTTTTTGAGGACGCTGAGGTAATTTCTAAAGTTTTAAATATAGTGTTGACAAAAAGACAAAGTGCTCCAATGGCGGGAATACCATACCATGCACTTGAAAATTACTTGAAAAAGTTGGTGGAAAGTGGTTACAAAGTGGCTATTTGCGAGCAAATGGAAGATGCATCTCGAGCAAAAGGAATTGTTAAAAGAGAAGTTACCCGTGTTATTACCCCTGGAACAATAATTGAGGACGAACTTCTCTCAAGTGATAACAATTATTTGATGTCGGTTATTTTTGAAGAAAATTATGTTTCAGCCTTCATTGATGTATCTACAGGTGAGTTATTTTTAAAAATTTTTGAAAAATTAGATGAATTAATTGATTATGTGAAAATTTCAAATATTTCTCAAATAATCTGTGATGAAAAGTTGTATGAAGATTTAAAAAGAGAATTACCAGATATTTTTGTTGAGAAATTGGATGAATGGTATTTTCAAGGGTATGATGAAAAAATAAAAGAGACGTATAAATTGGCATCTGTTGATCATTTTGAATTATTAGAATCTGAAAAAAAGGTTTTGGGAGGACTTTTAAAGTACTTAGAGTACACTTTAATGGATAGCAAGGTACCACAAAAACCCAAGAAATTAGAAAAAACAAAGTATATGGTCCTTGATTCAAAAACAGTGGATAATTTATCTCTTATTCCCGGGGAAAAAGGTAAGAATCTTTTTGATGTGTTGAATCAGACCAAAACTTCAATGGGGGCAAGATTATTAAAAAAGTGGATTTTACAACCTTTAAAAGATAAAAATGAAATATTAGAAAGACAGGGGTTAGTAGAGGCTTTTTATAATGATCAATTACTTTTAAATGAGATAAGGGAGTATTTAAGCGGAGTTTATGATATTGAAAGAATTTTAACAAGGCTTAGCTATGGAAAGGTTTCACCAAAAGATTTGATATCTTTGAAAAACAGTCTTTTGTTGATTCCACATATTAAAGAAGCTTTGAGCACAAATAAAAAATTGGAAGATTTTGCAAGTAACTTAGATGAATTTAGGGAAGTGGTGGTGTTTCTTGAAAGAGCATTATATGACGAACCATCAAACTCACCTGGTGATGGAAATGTAATTAAAGAGGGATATTCTGTTGAGTTAGATGATTACAGGAATTTATTGTTTCATTCTGAAGAAAGACTGAAAAAATTTCAAGAATTAGAAAGGCAAAGAACTGGTATTCAAAAGTTGAAAGTAGGATTTAATCAAGTGTTTGGATATTATATTGAAGTACCAAAAGGACAGATAAAGAACGTTCCAGAAGATTATATAAGAAAGCAAACGTTGGTAAATTCAGAAAGATACATAACGCAGGAATTAAAAGAATTTGAGGAAAAAATAATGTCTGCACGCGAGAAAGTAGAGCTTATAGAAAAAAGTTTATTTGAAGAAATACGTGTGAAACTTTTAGATTATGTGGAAAATTTAAGAGTACTTGCACAAAAACTTGCACAGCTAGATGTTGTAAGCAATTTCGCAATGGTGTCTAGACTGTATGGTTATACAAAGCCAGAATTTACAAATAGTGAATTTAGTGTAAAAAATGCAAGGCATGCTGTAGTTGAGAGATACATTTCAGATTTTATTCCCAATGATATTTACATGGATAAAAAAAGAAGAATGTATATTATTACGGGACCAAATATGAGTGGTAAGAGCACTTATATAAGGCAAGTTGGATTAATTGCCGTAATGGCTCAAATTGGATGTTTTGTACCAGGAGAAAATGTTAAACTTCCCATTTTTGATAGAGTATTTACGAGAATGGGTGCAAGAGATGACATCTCAACTGGCAAAAGCACTTTTTTAGTTGAAATGAGTGAGGTAGCTTTGATTTTGGATAAAGCGACAAGAGAGAGTTTAGTGCTTTTGGATGAAGTGGGGAGAGGTACAAGTACATTTGATGGAATAAGTATTGCCTGGGCGATGAGTGAATACATATATAACGAAATTGGGTGTAAAACAATATTTGCAACACATTTTACCGAATTAACGGAGCTTTCAGATGTGTATGAAGGAATAAAAAATTTAACAATAGCAGTAAAAGAAACAAACAATGGTGTGATATTTTTACATAAGGTTATTGAAGGAGTTGCAGATAGAAGTTATGGTATAGAGGTAGCACAAATTGCAGGTATTCCTGAAGGTGTTGTAGAGAGAGCACGTGAAATATTAGATGTAATCTCAAAGAAAAGTGAATTGGAAAAAAAAGTAAGTGTGTTAAAACAAGGACAACTAAAGAAAATAAAAAGTAAGAAAAAAATACCAAATGGACAACTTTCACTATTTGAGGGAGGTGTTAATGGTTGAAGTTTAAGGATCTTCTTTTTAAAAGTTATATAAAAATCATTGTTTTTGGATTGATTATTTTGTTTTTAGTACTTTCTTTATTTTATCTTTTTGTAAATTTTCGTATAAATAAACAGATTGAAGATATGTCCGTATCCTTTGTCAAAAATACCATGGAGATTTTTGAAAGAACTTTAAAGAGTTTTAATTGGTATTTGGATAAAGAGTTAGAATCATCTATTTCATATTTGGAAATGAATCCAGATGAAGGAGAAAGAGTTTTAACTTTACTATTTTCAAAGGCCCCTTTCTATTTTAAACATGCATATATGGATATTTTAGATTTTAATGATTTAGATAAAAAGTTGAGAGGAAAACTCAGTAAATCTGTAGATTATTATATTAAAAAAAATATCGTTAATGGAATTTTCAAAAATAATCTGTATATTAGGATAAATGATAAAATATATGTTTTGAGAATGAGTTTGCCACTTGAGTTTCTAAAGGATACTTTTAGTGAGATAAATGATATGAGTAAAAATTTTAAATTTATATCTTCAGTTAACGTTTGTGATTCTTCTGGAATGCCCATTTCAAAAAGATTTCTTAAAACAGATTTAAGTGAAAAGGACTTAAAAAGAGTTTTTAGTGATAGTATTTTGCATATAAAAAAACAAAGAGGAATTTATACAATATATTATCCATGGAAATTTGAAAGTGAAAAAGAAGTTTTTGGACCTTTACTTTTAAGTGTGTCATTTGACTTTTCGTATATATATAAAGTCCTTTTTTATATGTCGTTAATAATTGGCGGTGCAGTTTTAATAGGTATTTTGTTTTCTATAAAGCTTTCAAAGAAGATTTCTAGAAGATTATCTAGTTATTTTGAAAAATTGATTTCCAATATGAGAGAGTATAGAAAGACAAAGATATTTGATGTGAATAATTTTGAAGATTGTGAGATAGATGAAGTTAATGAATTAATACGTGAATATGAATATATGATAGAAGAAATGTCTGCAACATTTCAAGAATTAACTGCCATGAATGAAGAATTAGAAAATAGTTACAAAGAAATAGAACGTGTAAATGATGAGTTAGAATCGGCATATTTGGATTTTAGTATAAAACTTTCAAAAGTTGCAGAAGGATACGATGAAAATACAGGGAATCATATAGATAGAGTGGGGATTTTGTCGGCGTTTATAGCAGGAAAGATGGGGTTTTCAAGGGAAATGGTTTATAAGATAAGACATTATGCACCATTGCATGATATTGGCAAGATTTTTGTTGATAGAAATATTTTAACGAAAAATGGAAAATTGACAGAAGAGGAATGGGAAGAGATGAAAAAACACACGATATACGGTGCACGTTTAATTGGTGATAAACCACATTTTGAAGTTGCAAGGAATATAGCACTATATCATCATGAAAACTGGGATGGAAGTGGATATCCATACGGCTTAAAGGGAGAGGAAATTCCTATTGAAGCTGCTATAGTTCATCTTGTAGATGTTTACGATGCACTTAGATCGGAAAGGCCGTATAAGAAGGCATTTACACATGAAGAAGCTATGAAAATAATAATGGAAGGCGACAGAAGGACAAAACCAAAACACTTTTCTCCAAAAGTATTGGAGGTTTTTGTAAGGTGCGAAAAGACAATTAAGAAACTTTGGAAAAAGATTTATCAGTGATATCTTTGTACTGTGAATTTATATATTTCGAAATTTTCTGAATATATACCTGCTTTTAGTTTTGCAATTCTTATTTGTTCATCTGTTGAATTAACACCTTCTATATTTGGAAGTAGAAGCCCTCTTCTGTTCCCTTGTTTTACTATTATTCCATATTTTTTTGGATCAAGTTCTTTAATTGAGTTTACTTTTTCTATTTCACTTAGCACATCTACAGATACAATAATTGAACCAAGTTCTTTTTTTGAAAGTGGTAAAAACCTTGGGTCTTGTGTTGCAGCAGCGATTGCATTATTTCTTATTTCTAGAGCAAGATTTTCTTGAGTAGGTTTAAACGTTCCTATACAACCCCTTAAATTTCCATCTGTAGTATGTAGAGTTACAAAACAGCCCGCTTTTTTTTCGAATAATTCTTTTGGCAATGAGTTGTCCGGATTTATTATCTTTGAATATAAAACATAATTTTCTATTACCTTTATTGCCCATTTTACATATGGATGTTCTCCAATCATAGTTGTCCACCTTTCGAGCGGAGAAATAAATCTATTATAAGTCTAACTTCGCCGATACCTATACCAAATTTTTTAGCAATTTCTGCTTCACTAGTACCGTTGTTGTAAAGTTCGATTATTTTTTCTTCCATTGTTTTTTCTGTTTTTGGTTCTTTTTTTATTTCATTTTTTTCTTCTAGAATTATTTTTTCTTCTTTGATTATATTTTCCTGTGTTTTTTGTCTATTTTTTTCTTTTAATTGAGACATATCCAAAAGTACCTTTGAATAAAGGTCGTTAATTTCAGAAATTAAATCGTTGACTTCTTTCATTTTTTGTTCTAATATTTCCAACTTTGAATCAACAAAAGTTTTTACCCGTCCCATTAACTGGATGAGACGTTCTTCATCTTCTTTCAACTTTTCGGGTTGATTTTTGGTAGAATACAGATGCACAAGGTATGTTCCCCATGCAAACGAAACACTAAAGATAGTTGATAATAGCACTAGCCATTCAACAAAACTCATCTTTTCCCTCCATAGATTACCGTTGGAAAATTTTTAAGTGTATTTCCAGACCAATAGAGTTTGTTTTTAATTATACTAGTTGGGGTAGGTTGAGCAGATATCAGAACACTTTCTTTTGGGATATATACTATAAATGAAGAATTTTCATTTGGATTTATTTGTATGTTGCCTAAACTTAATGTGTATTTGTTGTTGCCTATTGTGACTAGGTTTTCTATTACGGCAATTTCTTGTATTTCTAAGATTCCTGCCCTTTCTGAGGCAGAGTTTTTGTACATTTTTACACTCATGTTTTTTCCGATTTCTTCTGATATCTTTTTGAAATAATCAAGAAAGGTAGCAGATGAATTTTGTGTATAACTTACTTTGTAGTTTTCCATTTCCTTTGGATCGTTAAAAGAAAGCCCTGCAATGGTTGTTATAGTTGCAGCGTTTGAATAATCAGTTTCAATGATAGTTTGATAATATGTGATATCGAATTTTGGTTTTCGATTAAATATTGTGAAAAAATCAAATATTAAAAATGCTACTATCATGAAAAGTAATATGTAAAACAAAGTTTTGTTTTGCAAAAAAATTACCCCCTTATCCTTTCTTTAGTTCTACAAAATTTACATATGTTACTAGTCGTTGGATATCCACATTTTTCGCAAAATTTTATTTCTATTTTTTCTTCAGGTAAGAATTTTTTCATCTCTAAAATGCTGTATACGATGTTTAATTTTTGATCCCTAGAAAACTCTATGTTTGTTTTGAATTTTTTTTGTGTGCTTTTTAGAGAGTTTGGGCAAGCACAACCGATATATGGAAGAGATTTTAGTTTTGTGTATGTTAAAATTTCTTCTTCTGTTAAAAAGTACAATGGTTTAATCCTTCCAACTAGTTTTTTTTCTTTTATTGTAGGTGTTAAGGGACCTGTTCTTTGAAGTTGTGTTATGTTTTTGTTGAACATGTTGTTGAATATGAAAAAGACCTCATCATCTAAATTATGACCTAAAACCACATAATCAAAATCATTTTCGAATGCGTATTTGTTTAATATATATCTTCTTATCATTCCACAGTATGAGCAAGGTTTATATTTTATATCCATTATTGTAAACCCTTCTTCTTTTTCTAAATCGTATATAGTTAACTTTTCATTTGTCATCTGTGTGATTTTTAGTGCTATTTCTTCGGATTTTTCGGTAAATACGGGGATTCCAAGTCGTATAAAAAAGTATTCTATTTTTAAATTGAATTTTTCTTTTAATTTTGAAAGAATGTAGCTTACTGCTACAGAATCCTTTCCACCTGAAATTGCAACAAGTAATTTTTTATTTTTGATTTTGTATTTATCCAAAAATTTTCCTATTTTTCTTTCAAAGTATTCCACAAAATGGTCTTCGCAAAGTCTTGGTGATTTGAAAATAGCTTTTTTCTTACAATGTTGACATTTCATAAAGTACCTCCCTTTAGCATTTTCCAATGAAATCTAATACATCACGGTCAAATTGTTTAACAGAATTTGTAAGTTTTCCCACTCTTCTTATTGTCTCTTCCACATCTTCTGCAACTATTCCATTTCCACATGGAACGTCTATATTGTGTAAAGCTAAGTTGCTTACTTGTAGAGCAGTAAGAGTACCAGTTATAGCTTTAAGTGCACATCCTCTTTTGGCACCATCACACGTTAATCCAAAGAGTGTACCTAAAGTATCATTTATTGCATTTTTTATTTGTTTTTTATTCCCATTGTTTATATAAGTTAATCCTGCTGCAGCCCCTGCTGCTGAAATGGTTCCAGCACCGCAGATGGGGGTTAAAAGTCCTGTGTATGCCTTTATATATATTGTAACTAGTATACTTAATAGTGTGGCTTTTAATAATTTGTCTTTTGAAACTTTGTCTTTATATAAAGCAAGTGGTAGTATACAGGACAAACCTTGATTTCCACTTCCAGCCACCGTCATTACAGGTTTCAAAGCACCACTCATTCTTGCATCTACACCTGCACTTACATACTTTACATACTCATTTATTGCGGCATTTGAGAAGTTTCCTTCTGTGTTTATTCCAAATTTTGCAATTTCCAGATTCATTTCAATGGCTTTTTCAACGAAGTCTAAGATATCTGTATCTGGATTTTCTATGTAATCTAAAATCTTATCTATGGAAAAGTTTTTAATTTTTTCTATGCTCGTTTTTTTAGGATTGAATTTTTCATTTTTAATTACTTTGCCATCAATCACTATTTTTGCAATGTTATCGTGTTTTCCCTCAATAAGTATCTGTACATTGTTATCTGAGATTATAGTTGTATCCACAAAAAGGTAATTTTTTTCGTTAAGAGAGATTTTTACTAAATTTTTTATTTTCATAGCACTTTCCAAACATTTTGGATTTATATTTTTTAAAACTTCTAAACCTTTTTTTGCATCTCCACATATGTATCCCAAAGATGCTGCAAGTTCAAGCCCAAATATATCTGTGCCTGGTATATTTACTACCAAACCATTTTTATACGTATTCTTATCCAAAGATATTTCTATTGCTTTTAATTCACCTGTTGAATGCTCTTTTCCAACTGCTGTCGAAAGTGCGATTGCTATAGGTTCTGTGCAACCATATGCAGGTTTAACTTGGTCAAAAAAAATTTCTTTTAGCATAAAAATCCCCCTTTCAAAAGAATTATACCATATGATAAAATAATATGATAATTAGGAGGTGAAAACATGAAAAAGTCTATAGTGTGGATGTTTTTGATAATTTCTTTAATTTCTATTTCCATGAGTATTTCAGATGCAAAGAAATTACCAGATGGGACAGATGTTTTGATTAGGGGAATTGTAACAGTAGAACCAGGCCCATTTGATGTTAATATCATATTTGTTCAAGATGAGAGTGCGGGTATTAATGTGTATCTTAAAGGTGGGTATTTTGAGAAAGTTAAGCGTGGGGATTTAGTTGAGGTTAAAGGTTATTTGTGGACACATAGATTAAATCGGGAAATAGTAGTGAGTAAAAATGGCGTTAAGGTGATTTCAAGTGATAATGAATTGCCAGAGCCATTAAAAATAAAAACTGTTGATATTAACGATGAATCACTTCAAGGGCTATTCGTTGAAGTTGAAGGAAAAGTTGTGAGTATTGAAAAAGGGGATACGCGAAAGATATACATTGATGATGGTAGTGGAAAGGGTATGGTCTTTATAAGGGAAAACACAGGAATATTGACTTCGTATTTTAGAGTTGGAATGAAAATGAAGGTAAAAGGTGTACTTGGAAGATATCAAGCATTTTTTGAGCTTTGGCCAAGGGGAATGGAAGATATAGAAGCTGGAGATGTTTTTCCACCAGAGGTAGGATCCGTATTTTTGAAGAATAACAAAGTTTATGTGGTTTTTAATGAACCTGTAGATTCAACAAGTGTGAATGATAATAAAACTGTTAGAATTTCAAATGTTGAAATTAAAGGACATGAAATGTTCTTTAACAACAGAGTAATAATTTTGGATGCTGGTGTTGAAAAACCTGAAAAGATAATGATAAGATTTATAAGAGATATTAATGGAAATAAAATGGGGTCAAAAATATTATCGATTGATCCAAAAAAAGATATTTTTGAAAATAGAGTTTTATTCGATGAAGGACATGGTCAACAAGCGGGGAATGCCGATTGGGTAATTAATGGGGCATATTCTAAATTTGCAAACTCTATAGATGGGTATGTAAAAGGTACAAAGGAAAAACTTTCCTTTGAACTTTTAAGCTTATACAAGGTACTTGTAATTCCAGAACCTAACAAACCATTTGATAAGACAGAAGTACAGGCAATTGTAAAATTTGTGGAAAATGGTGGAGGGTTATTCCTTATAGCTGACCATGGTGGATCAGATAGAAACCATAACGGGTGGGATTCTCCAAAAATATTTAATCAATTTGTTAAAAAGTTTGGTTTTGTATTTTCGGAAGATAATATCCAAGAAGAACCTTTAAGATATATATATGAACATTATATAACAAGTGGTGTAGAAAAAGTAGGTGTATGGGCAGGAAGTACGATAAAAATTTTATCAGATAAGGTAAAGGTTTTAATAGCAGATAGATTTAAAAAGCCGTTTTTAGTTGTTTCAACTTTTGGAAAAGGAAAAGTAGTGGCAATTGGTGATAGCTCACCTTTTGATGATGGTACCGGTGATAGAAATGATATTTTACACAATGGTTGGGATTATGGAGATGATGCAAAACTTGCTATTAACATAGTTAATTACTTGAAGAATGATAATATAAAGTAAAATTTTTACAATTGGGAGAAGTACTTCTCCCAATTGTTTATTTAGTCTTCAGGATAGTTTGTTATTTTCTTAATATCTTTGTATACGTTTTTAAGGGAAGAATATACCTTTTTATACGCTTTATTATACAGTTTTTCGTATATTTCTACTTCTCTTTCGTTGGGTTGAAATATATTTGAGTAATGTACCATTTTTTTTACTACAGTTTTTATATCTGAAAACGCGGCAAATACACATATTGCTGCTCCAAGGCCAGAGGTTTCATGTGTTTCTGTTTTATATACGGGAAGGTTGAACATATTTGCGGTTATTTGACAGATGCGATTACTTTGTGCACCACCACCTGAAACTGTTAATCTATTTATTTTAATTTTCCCATTCTTTTCAATCCTTTCTAATCCATCACGGAGCGCATAATTTATTCCCTCTATTATCGCTCTATAAATATGTCCTTTTGTATGTATATCTCCAAAACCAATTATTGCTCCCTTTGCATTTGGCATATCAAGTCCTGGAGTCCACATGGGATGTAGAATAAGTCCGTGTGATCCTGGGGGAATATTATCGAGAAATTTGTTTAATATTACTTCGGGGGCTACTTGTAATTTTTCTGCGAGTGATATTTCTTTTTCTCCAAATTCTCTTATAAACCACTTTATTAGCCAATATCCCCTGAATATTTCTATTTCTGGGTTGTACATGTTTGGGATAACTGCCGGATACGGAGGAATAAATGGTATAGGTTCAAAGTATTTTTTAGATGTGACTTGAACCGTTGCAGTTGTCCCAAAGCTTAGACTTGCACAATTTTCGGTTATACAACCTGTTCCCAAAGTTTCACAGCCTTTATCTGAACCAGAGGTTATTATATCTATTCCTTCTGGAAGACCTATTTCTTGTGAAACTTTTTTTGATATTTTTCCAATGGAGATACATGGGTCAACTAATTTTGGAAGTTGTTCTCTTGTGAATCCAAACAACCGCCAACGCCAATTTTTGTCACTTTTAGGCCAATCTTGTTTTTTATAGTCAAATGGTATATGTCCAATTTGAGATGCTTTTGAATCGATAAATTTTCCCGTTAGTTTGTACAAGAGATATCCTGATAATAGTAGAATTTTATGAGTTTTTTTCCAAACATCTGGTTCATTTTCCATTACCCAATTTGGTCTACTTCTTCTATAAATTCTCAATGCTGTTTTTTTCATGCGTATAATTGAAAACCCTATATTTTCAATAAAATTTAGCACATTTTTCTGCGATGCTTTTCTTTGATCAAGCCATATAATTGCTGGCCTAAGGGGCTTTCCTTCTTTATCTACAAAAACAATAGTATCCCTTTGGGTTGTTATGCTTATACCTAGAACTTTCGAGAATTTTCCTTTATTTCGCTCTTTTAATCTTTTTACAGAACTTGAAAGAGCATTCCAATAAATTTCTACATCTTGTTCCGCTAAACCCGGTTTTGTAGAAAAATATGGGACGTATGTTATTTTTTCAATATCATGGAGTTTTCCGTTTTCATCAAATAGAAGTGCTCTCAAACTTTGAGTGCCGCAATCAATACTTATTGCGTAGTTCATTTTTGCACACTCCAAATTTTTAATTTTTTCTATATAATATTATATCTCCAAATGGTATATATAAAAAAACAAGCAACCTTTAAAGGTTGCTTGTTTTAATATATAGGATTTTCAACAATATATTCAGTTACAAGTTCTTTGTAGTCGTCAAACCAGTATGCATTTGGATTTCTTTTGAAAACCATAATTTTCCCAGCATTCTTTGGATTGTGAGCTCTTTGATATCTGAATATTATATGTTCATCTGTAAGTGCTGAAACTTCTATCTTTCCGGTTTCATGTGACATAACAAATCTTGCTCTTTTTGCAAGCCCAGATACGTTCATTATTGCTTTTAAGAATATTTGATATCCTTCTTCAACTGGTACCGCAAAAGGTTTATTACCGGATACCGGTCTTCCTTGGAAAACGTAATATGGTGGTATTCCGATAAATGATAATTTTTGGAATAGTTCCATTAGGGTTTTCCAATTAGCATTTACCCCTTTGATTAAAGGTGTTTGGTTTGCAAGAATTGCACCAGCTTTTAAAAGCATATTCACGGCTTTAATAGCTGGTTCTGTTAATTCCCTTGGATGGTTGAATTGTGTCATTATGTATATTTTCTTTTCATCAGTTGAATATTTTTTGATAAGCTCAATTAATTCGGGATCCTCTATTATCCTATATGGATTGAAAGCAACCATTTTAGAACCTATCCTTATGATTTTTACGTGTTCTATTTCTCTAATTCGAGAAATTATTTTTTCTAATTTTTTGGTGGAAAGTAATAGAGGATCTCCTCCAGTAAGAAGTACGTTTGTAATTTCTTTATGTGATTTTATATATTCTAAATCTTTTGTTACATCTCTTGCGACTTCTTCGCCGATGTTGATAAATAATCTTTTTCTAAAGCAAAATCTACAAAAACCCCCACATACATCGTTTACTAACAAAAGAGCGGTGTCTCTGTATTTGTGTTGTAGTCCTTTGCTTATTGTATAGCTTTTTTCATTTGAAGCATCTAGTCTCCCCCATTCTTCAAGTTCTCCTATTTGAGGAATTATAAGTTTTCTTATAGGATCATTTGGATCTTCCCAATTTATGAGATTTAAATAATAATCATTAGTTCGGAATTTGTATTTTTCAGTTACTCTTTTCAATTCTTTTTTTTCTTTATCTGTAAGCTGGTCGACTTTTGAAATGTCAATAATATACTTTACAGGCATAATATCCCTCCTTTGTAAAAAATTGGTATGTTTTCAGGAAAGAAAGGAATAGTTTGGTTGGTTTCATTTTAATTCTAACAAATATAAGTTAATTTAATATTGTTAGTAAGTAAATATATAATTGCATTTACGTATATTATATATTAAAAGTGTTGTATAAGTTTATGCAGATCAATTGTTAATTGAATTTATTGCGTAATTAGAAAAAATGTATTTTATGTTAAATATTAATTAAATAAAATAACTTTAGAATATGGGTTGATTTATTTTTATGCATCGCATAATTTTAACATTTTCTGTGTGTTTATTGTAACAAATAAGTGATAGATTATATTATGCAACGCAGAATAAAGGAGGTGTTGTTTTGGAAAGGTTGGGAAGATTTGTTCAAAAGAATGCGCTTTTGATAATTATTGTTACTTTTGTACTTACGGTTTTTTTTCTGGTTCAAATTAAAGATTTAAAGATAAGGGATGACATTACAAAATATCCACCAAAAGATGATCCTTTAGTGCAAAAGTATGAATCTCTTGCAGAAGAATTTAACATTAATTCCATGGTCATGGTGGGATTTGAAATTGAAAATTCAGAAGATTTAAGAAAGATTGATGAATTAACTACCAAGGTTGAAAAGTTGGAAGGAGTAGAACATGTTACTTCGATAACAAATATTCCACTTGTTGTAAACACGAAAAATGGTATTGAGGTTTCTACAGTTTCTGAAATGCTTAAATCAGGAGAGGTAGAACCAACGTCTCTTTTGAAATATAAAACGCTAAGGAGTAAGTTTATTTCTGACAATGGGAAATCTGGATTGATGTTAGTTTCTCTTGAAAGTGGGAAGGAATCTGAAGCATTTGAAGCGTTAAAAGATTTAGCAGAAAACAACTATTATAAAGGTGTTCATTTTTACGGAGTTTCTGCTATGAATCAGGCTGTTAAAGAGATAACTTTTAGAAATCTAATGAAACTTGTTCCCATATCGCTTTTAATAGTGGTTGTAATTTTGACAGTTACATTTAGAAGATTTACAGGTGCTTTTTTGCCAATTTTAGGGGTAATTATTAGTGTTATTTGGACTATGGGATTAATAGTAGTTTTTGGATTCGACATTACAATAGCAAATTCCATTATACCTGTTGCTTTGATATCTATTGGTACGGCTTATTCTATACACGTTGTGAATAAGTACTATGAAGAAAAGGGAAATAAGAAAGAAAGGGTAATTTACACGTTAAGAGATGTGGGTATTGCTGTCTTATTAAGTGGTCTTACAACCGCAGTGGGATTTTTGTCATTACTTACTGCTGATATAAAACCTGTTTGGATAATGGGGATTTTCTCTAGTATTGGAGTTATGTTGTGTAACTTTATAGCGCTATTTTTTGTTCCAGCGATGTTGTATTACATAAATCCGCCTACAGTTTTTCATGTGGATGAAAAGAAACATTCAAGGTTGGTTTTAAGGCCCAAACTAACACTAACTGTTTTGATTATCCTTGTTATTGCAACGATACCATTTATTTTTAATATAAAAACAGATATGGATATTGTTAATTCTATAAATGATAACGAGAGAATTATTGTAGATAAACGTTTTATTGAAACAAATTTTGGAGGATCTGATTATTTATTCATAGATGTGAAGGGAGATTTTAAAGATCCTGCTGTTTTAATTGCAATGGATGAGATAGAAAGAAGGTTAAATAATTTAGAGGGAGTTGTAAATACATTTTCTATTGTTGATACTTTGTTGGATTTAAGTAGGGCGTTTACTGGATTTTATTCCATACCGTTCTCAAAAGACGAGTTGTCAAACTTGTGGTTTTTTCTCCAAGGAAATGAAACAATTTATTCCGTCGTTAACAAACAACTAAATAGGGGGATTATACAAGTAACAGTCAAAGTTGATAGTGAAAGCAAAACAAGAAAATTAATAAATGATATAGAAAAAATTTTAGAGAGTGTGCCAAAAGGTTTTGAAGTTTCTCATACTCCCGATTTTAAATATTACGCAAAAGCACTTAATGTAGATGTTAAAAAACTTGAGAAAACATATAATTTAGTGAAGAATATGCCATTTTCTGAGATTGCAAGATTACATAGAGATGAAATTTTAAAAGCAATTGATGATGTAGAAAAATTATTAGGAGAAAGTGTAGAAGATAAAGAAAGGGTTGTAGATCAGCTTTTAAGTATGAAGAAGTTTGAAGAAGAAGAATTTGATTCTGATTTTGGCTATCTATTATACAACGAGCTTTATTTGCCTGTAAAAAAATGGAAGGCAAGTTATTTTGCAAGGAAATTAGGAATTCCATATAACGAAAATACCGAACAATATTTAAAGATAGTATCCGAAAAAGATATATATATTCCAAGTTTAAAGCCAAGTTATAGTGCAATACACACAGGTGCACAAGAAATAGCGTTGTACGTGAGTGATTTGTTGTTTAAGAATCAGTATCAATCCATGTTTTTGACTTTATTTGTAGTTTTTGTACTTTTGCTTTTACAAATGAAGTCTTTTGCAGTGGGAATAATAGGAGTAATTCCGTCGATTTTTACCGTCTTTTTCAACTTTGTGCTTATGGGTATGTTGAACATACCGCTTAATACTGCAACAATTTCCATTGCTGCTATTGCAATAGGTGCAGGGGTAGACTATGCTATTCATTTTATTTCCAGGTACAAGATCGAAAGTGAAAGGTTGGGTAATAAAAAAGATGCGGTTGTAAAGACTATATTTACAACAGGAAGGGGAATAGTATTTAATGCATTGGCTGTTTCATTTGGATTTTTCACATTTGTATTTTCGGATATTAAGATGTTAAGGCAATTCGGGCTTTTAACGGGTATTACTTTGATTTTGAGTGCACTTTTAACAATATTATTCTTATCTGCGGCATTTTCGATAAAAGGAGGTAGAAAGGCATGAAGAAGTTTTTGACGGTATTTTCACTATTATTTGTTATTTTTGCATTTTCTATAACAGGTCAAGAGGTTTTGGATAATGTAAAGGATAGTTATCAGAATGTAAAAGACGAGAAGGCACTGTTTGAATTAAAAATGACTGATGAAAAGGGAAACGTACAACGAAAAGAATTTACTATTTACATGTACAAAAAAAGTGAAGATGTTGTATATGCGATAATTAGATTTAAAAAACCTGCATCTGATAGAAATTTAACGTTATTGGTAAGAGGTTCGGACAATATATATTTGTACATGCCGGCATTTAGAACCACAAAGCGTATAAGTGGTGCGGCAAAAAACGATAGATTTGCAGGTTCAGATTTTACATATAAAGATATTGAGCTTGTTTATAAGGTAAGTGATAGAAATTATAATGCAGAGTTAACTAAAGAGGATGAAAATTATTATTATTTACATATTACACATAACGATTCAGAACTTGATTTTAAAAAGTTAAATATGAAAATTGATAAAAAATTACTTTTACCAGTTTACATAGAATTTTTCAACTGGCAAGGTGAAAAGTATAAAACTATAACGTTTGAAAAAATTCAAAACATAGATGGTTATAACGTCCCAACAAGTATTGTTGCAAGAAACTTAAAAGAAAATACAGTAACAGAAATTATCCTTAAAGATGTAGAGTTTGATATAGGTATTCCTGAAAAATTCTTTTCGCCGATTACTATATCAAAACCCATTTTAAGGTATTAAGGAGGTGTAGTTTATGAAAAAATTATCTGTATTATTCTTATCAATTTTATTTGTTTACGCATTTTCATTTACTTTGAACTTGGAAAGTGGGTATCTTTATCTTGATACAAATTTAGTTGATATAGGACAGTATAAAATGTATTTTCCATTAACATTTAGTAGTGATACAAAGTTTGATAGGACTTTTTATACAAAATCAACACTTATTTTTGATCAGGTTTATGATAGTTCTTATATTTATTTTGAAGGAGATTTCTATTCAATTTTATATCCTGCACCATTAACTTTAACCACTTTAAAAGAAGCATATGCGGAAGCTTATACAAAATTTGGTGATATAAGGGTTGGAAAATTTATTGAGAGATTGCCTGATTCAGAGATTTTCAAAGTTTATGACAAAGTTGGAAAATTTTTTGAAAGTGAAAAACTTCCAACAATAGGTGCAAGGTATATGTATAATACTGATTTTGGAAGTATAAGGTTAAATGTTTTTTCAAATTTTGTCCAATTTGAAAGACCTGCAACTTATACGTATACAGTTAAAACAGACTTACCCGACGATTCACTAATTTTAGCCTTGTTGAACACACCTTCAACTCCCGTTTTGGATGGATTAAGGCCCATGTTATCGTATGGAATGGGTTGGTTTGGTAATATTCTTGGTGTGGATTATTCTCTATACCTTACATACAAAGGAGCAGATTATTTTGTAGTAGATAAAATTTCAGAAGAAGGGTTAGTTGTTAAAAGACCTTTTGTTTTTACAATTTCAAATAGTTTAGTCTATCAGATCCCAAAGACTTCATTTTTGGTACATAACTATTTAGGTTTTGAATCTGGAAATGTTTCAGATTTTGAAATACCTGTTTCAGGTGTTGGAGATGTAAAAATTGAAGAGAAAGTACCAAGCTTGTTAGAAAACGTTTCAGGAGTTGAATATCAAATAGGTAGTAATGGATTAGTAGGTGTTGATGGGTATATTAAGTTAGTAGACCTTAAATACGATAGTTTTTTAGTGGGAATATATGGCAATTACTCAAAAGATAACTTTAATGTAAAAGGTATGGTAAAATATAATTTAGAGGATTTTGATGTGTTATACGAATTGGGCTACAACTTTGATGATTATACAGGTATTTTCTTAAGAGGTAAATGGAACAAGGATATAACTTTAGTAATGGTTGGACTAAAGTCAGAAATATAAAACCTGCGGTTTTTTTGGTTTACTATGGAGGGAACATTGCGGTTAATAAAAAAATATAAAAATAGGAAGTTATACGATACCTTAGATAAGCAATTTATTACATTGGATGATATTGCTAATTTTGTTAGAAATGGTGAAGTTATAAAAGTTGTGGATAGCCTGGGTAATGATATTACCCAGGAAATTTCTTTAAAAGCGAGAATTAAGGGAAAAGTATTTGGTGGGTTAAAAAGGGAGATTGTTGAAAAATTGATACATGCTTTTATAAGGTTTTTTAATGGAAGTTCCGATGAATTTGTTGAAATTTTGTTGGATCTTGTTGATCAAGGTGTTTTAACCTCTGAAATGGCAAAGGACATAGGAAATTCGGTTATTAAGCATTTCAACGAATTCAATGATAAATTAAAAGCGGATATAATAAGTGTTATAAGTTCTGCAGGTTTTGTTCCAAAGGAAGAGTACGAGAAGTTAAAATTAGAATATGAGGAATTGAAAAAGAGATGTGGTGAATTAGAAAGGAAGTGAAGATTTGTATATTTCAGATAAGGCAAAAATAGGAAAAAATGTTAAATTGGGGCACAATGTGGTAATTGAAGATGGTGTCATTATCGAGAACAATGTGCAAATAGGTCACAACGTAGTTATTAGAGAGGGAACTATCATAAGGGAAGGTTCTGTTGTTGGTGATAATACAGTCCTTGGAAAGAAGCCATTTAAAGCTAAAGCATCTGCAACAACGGAAGAAAAAGAATTACCATCACTTGTTATTGGAAATTTTGTTACAATAGGGGCGTTATGCGTAATCTATAGAGGTGCAATTTTAAGTGATTTTGTTTTTGTAGGTGATCTTGCAAGTATACGCGAAGATGTGAAAATAGGAGAGTATACTATCATTGGTAGAGGGGTAACGGTAGAAAATAAAACACAAATAGGAAAGTATGTAAAAATTGAAACAGAGGCATACATAACTGCAATTTCAAATATTGAAGATTTTTGTTTTGTTGCTCCTGAAGTAACGTTTACAAACGATAACTTTTTAGGAAGGACAGAAGAGAGAAAAAAATACTTTAAAGGTCCTACTTTAAAAAAAGGTGCGAGAATTGGTGCAAACGCTACAATTCTTCCAGGAATAGTAATTGGTGAAGATGCATTGGTAGCTGCAGGTGCAGTTGTTACAAAAGATATACCTTCTAAAAAAGTTTATGCAGGAGTTCCGGCAAGAGAACTAAAGGATGTGCCTGCAGATGAGTTATTGGAAAATCAAAAAAGAAAGTAGCCAATTATTCCAGATAGAAGTATAATGTATATCGGATCAATTTTTGTTTTCGTAAATAGTATAAAAGCCAACAATATCAGTATTATTTGAAAGGCATTATCAATACGCAAAGCAAGAGATTGAATGGTAAGAATTATTAGAAAAATTACTCCAAATTTTAAAGCATTTATAAGCTTGTTGGAAACTTTATTCCTAATTAGGAAAAATATAGTGGTAAAAGTAATAGGTGCAACAAGGACTGAAAAGGAATTTAATATAGCCCCCTTTATACCGTACATTTTAAGTCCCAAATATGTTGCAAGGTTCAAAAAAACAGGGCCCGGGGTCATTTGGGCCACTGATAATATTTCTTTAAATTGTTGTGGAGTAAGCCAATTATTAGACAAAACGGTACTTTGAATGATTCCTATTATTGACCATCCACCACCAAATGCTAAAAATCCAATTTTTGCAAAGGTCATGAATAGTTTTAACAAATGATCACCTCATTTGGGTTCATTCCATGACATATAATCACAGTCTGGATTTGCGCATGCCCAATATGTTTTTCCATTTTTGCTTCTTTTCATTACTACTATTGAGTTGCATTTGGGACATTTTCCGCTTGCAATTTTATAACCAGATATAGTGAAATCACAAGAATCACATTTAAAGTAATAACCAAATTTTCCTTTTTTTCTTGTAAGATTACCACCGCATTTTGGACATGCGTTTTCAGAAACTGTTATAGAGATGTGGTTCTCAATTGCTTTGTTAATATAGGCTTTATTTTCTATTATTACTGCATTTATTGTGTTATCAATACTTTTATTTTTTTGGCATGATTCACAATTTAAATACAGGCCAAATTTTCCTATTTTCAGTTTATAAGTACCTTCACAGTCTTCGCATTTTAAATCAGTTTCGTAGTTTACGGTGTAAAATTCTTTTTGTGCTTTTGAAAGGTACTTTGAAAAATCTGAATAAAATTCGTTAAGTACGCTTTTCCACTGCTTTTCACCAGTCTCTATTTTATCCAGTTCTGCTTCCATTGTTGCGGTAAAATTTTTGTCTACTATTTCTGGGAATTTTTTTGTTAAAAAGTCTTCTACTACAAAGCCAAGAAGTGTCGGAAGAAGTTCTTTCTTTTCCTTTATTACATATTTTCTTTGCAAAAGAGTGGAGATTATCGTTGCATAAGTACTTGGTCTTCCTATTCCTTCTGTCTCTAATTTTTTTACAAGTGTTGCTTCTGTAAACCTTGAAGGAGGTTTTGTCATGTCTTTTTCGGTGTTTACCTTTGAAACGTTATATGTTTTGCCTACTTTAAGATTTAATTCATTTTCTTTTTTTTCCTTTGTATTGTAAATTATCTCAAATCCATCAAATATACGGTGAGATATTGTGGTTCTAAATTCGTATTTTCCACTTTGAAATATATAAGTTTTGTCTTTATAAATTGCGTGTTTCATTTGCGAAGCAAGAAATCTTTCCCATATAATTTTATATAACTTGTATTCATCTTGATTTAATAAGTTTTTGGCAATTTCCGGAGTTATTTCTATGTTTACAGGTCTTATACATTCATGGGCATCCTGAACTTTCTTTTTCTGTTTTTTTGTTTTTTTTCCGCCTTTATATTCATTTCCAAATTTCTTTTCAATAAAATCTGTTGCCATGTTTTTTGCTTCTTCAGAAACGCGTGTAGAGTCTGTTCTCATGTAAGTAATAAAGGCAATGTGTTGACCATCTTTTGTATTTACGCCTTCATATAGTGATTGTGCTATTTTCATGGTTTTAGATACGGGGAACCCCAGTCTTGTTGCTGCATCTTGTTGAAGTGTACTTGTTATATATGGTGAGGGAGGTGATTTTTTTCGTTCTTTTTCTATAATGTCTTTTAAAATTACTTCTTTAACATTTTCTTTTATATCATTTGCTATTTTTTCCGTTACATTTTCTTGTTTTATCTTTTTTCCAGAGATACTCCACAAGCTTGCTTTAGTTTTTTTTACCTCAATAGAGACCTTGTAAAACTCTTTTGGTTTAAAAACGAATCTTTCTCTTTCTCTATCGCAAATTATTTTTAAGGCTGCAGATTGAACTCTTCCGGCACTCATTGCACCTTTTATAATTTTCCATAATAGAGGACTTATTTTGTAACCAACTATTCTATCTAAAATTCTTCTTGCAAGTTGTGCGTTTACTTTTTTTATATCTATCTCTCTTGGAGATTGTACGGATTTTTTAATAGTATTTGGTGTAATTTCGGTAAATATTATTCGATTTTTTCCGGAAAGGTTTAATATATTGGAAAGGTGCCATGCGATAGCTTCACCTTCCCTATCCATATCTGAGGCTATTAAAACTTCTTTTCCTTTTACTTCTCTTTGTATCTGTTCAACAACCTTTTCTTTGCCAGGGATTATTTCAAATTCAGGTTCGAAATTTTCGAGATTTACTCCAAATTTCTTTTGAGGTAAGTCCCTAACATGTCCTTTTGATGAAATAACTTTGTAATCTTCCCCAAGTATTTTTTCGATAGTTTTTGCTTTAGCAGGTGATTCTACTATGATTACCTTTTTTTTCTTTCCCACGTTATCCCCTCTCAGTGTGTTTTAATAATAATCTTCTTCCTAAGTTTGGATCAAAATCGCTCCATTTTTTATTTGGATTTGTTTCTAATTCTTTTTCTTTTATATTTTGGATTCTATTTAATTTGGAGTCTAAATTTTCAATCATGTGTAATACAAAAGCTTCCGGCGTTTTTGGGAGAATAGGAGAACCCCATTCTAATTCTCCGTGATGTGAAAGGATCATATGGAGAAGTTTTTCCGAGATTCCTCTTAGGTTTAATTTTTTTATTTTTTCGTTAACTATTTCATATCCCATAACAATATGACCTATTAATTCACCTGTTTGGGTAATTTCTATACCCTTTGAATTGATCTCATAATCGTAAATTTTTCCTATATCGTGTAAAAGTGCACCGGTTATTAAAAGGTCTCTGTCAAGCCATGGATATATCTTTGCTACATTATCACACATTTTTGCCACTGTTATGGAATGTTCGGCAAGACCTCCAATATAGTTGTGGTGTACTTTTAATCCCGCCGGTGAATTTTTAAATTTGTTAAAAAGCTCTTCGTCATTTTTAAATATTTCCTCTAAAAGTTGTTTTAATTCTTTATTTCTTATAGATTCGATAATTTCAAAGAGCTTACTTATAATTTCATCTACGGGAATTTTTGATTCAGATACGAATCTTTCATACGAATATTCATTTTCATTTAATACAATTAAATTCGAGTCTTGAGGAATGTTTAATTGAAGTCTTCCATCGTATAAAACAATTTTGCCGTTTACTCTTACCACATTACCAACATCCACTTTTGAGTTGTTTTTTTCTGCGTTAAACCAGTCAATAGCTCTTAAAATCCCTGTTTTATCTTCAAAAGTTATTAGTAAATATCTTTTACCATTTTTATTCTCTAGGAGTCTTTTGCTCTTTACTTTTACAATTAATTCAACATCTGAGTTTATATAATTTTCGAGTTCAGATATGAAAGGTTCTTTGGATTTCTCTATCAATTCTTTGGATAATTTCAAAATTCCACCCCTTTGTATATTTTTGGGACTCTACTGGATATTCTGCAGGTTACTTCGTAATTTATTGTTCCCACTTTTTCTGCAATTTCTTCTGCACTTATTTTTTCTTTTCCTTGCATACCTATTAATACTACTTCATCACCTATTTTCACATCATCATCGACTTCTACTACAAATTGATCCATGCAAACCCTGCCCAAGATTCTTCTTCTTTTGCCGTTTATCAAGACCTCTCCTTTGTTTGATAAATGCCTCCAATATCCATCTGCATATCCAACGGGAATTGTTGCAATTTTCATTTTTTTTGGTGCTTTAAATGTTCTACCGTAACTTATTGTTTCTCCTTTTTCAATATATTTTACGTGAGAAACCACACTTTTCCATGAAAGTACAGGTTTGAGATTTTCATCTGTTACTTGTAAACTTGGCATAAGACCGTAACTTGCAATTCCAACTCTTATATAGTTTTCCATGGGTACTAGCTTTGAGATTGCACCTGCACTATTGTTTACGTGTTTTATTTTAACATCTAAATTTGTATTGGCAAATAATCTATATTGCTTTTTTGTAAACTCTATATCTTCTTTATCTTTGGAATCTGCAACGGCAAAGTGAGTGTATGCACCTTCAACTTCAAAATTATTTTTAATAAGTGCCTTGAAAAACCTTTGAGCTTCATTTGGTTTAATTCCTAGCCTATTCATTCCGGTATTGATGTTTATGTGAACTTTTGGTTTTCTTTTTAAGTTTTTGTATAATTGAAGTTGTTCCCAAGAAAACATTGTAATGGTTATATTATTTTTTACGGCAATTTCGACAAAATCTTTATCTATGTAGTTAAATACAAGTATATTTGCTTTAATTCCATTTTCTCTTAATGTTAATGCCTCTTCTAAAAAAGCCACGGCAAAATAGTCAATTCCAATTTTTTCCGCTGCCTTTGCAAGGAAAACAGCACCATGGCCATACCCATCAGCCTTTACTACAGGCATTATTTTTGCAGGAGCACATTCTTTTTCAAAATGTTTTAGATTATGTATATAATTTTTAAGATTTATTTCGGCAAAAGTTCTTCTACTTTCCGTAAATATCCCCCCATTGGTGGAAAAGCATAAGTTTTACCTTCAGACCTTATTTTAACACAAAATATAGAATAACGAAAATATTCGATTTTTGATATAGAAATGGATTTTTCGTAAAAGAGAGAACTAATTTCAATGAAATCTCTATTGAGATTAACGGAAAAAGTAACGGCTTCCAAAAAGAGGGAAGTTATAGTAAAGTATGAGGAAAAAGTTATCACAAAAACAGGAAAAGAAATGGGGAATTTTAATATGTAGTATAAAGGATAGTGTGAAGATAAGAAAAATAAAATTACCAATATTTTGTACATAAAAACAAAGCGGGGAATACCCGCTTATTACGCCTCCACGCTTTTGCTAACGTATCTTCTAACTTTCCCCGCGCTTAGACAGCTCGTACATACCCACATTCTCTTTACTTTTCCTTCATCTGTTATTACTCTTACTTTTTGTAGGTTAGGTTTGAACCATCTATTTGTTTTTCTGTTTGAGTGTGAAACGTTCTTGCCGGTAACGGGTCCTTTACCACAAATTTGACATCTTGCCATTTTCATTCTCCCCTTTCTTTTTTATTTTATCTTTATATATTTTCTACTTTAATACAAACTATATTTTACACTTTTGTTTTCAATGTGTCAATTTTAGAAATGTAAAAAGTGTGTTTCATTAATCGAAAACCCTAATTGCTTCTGATGCTTTGATTTTTTGAGCAAGATTTGCAGGATATATGGTAAATATAGTTGTAATAAGATAAACGCCCAATAGTACTAATGAAATTTGTCCCCAAGGAATTGTTATTTTGAAATTAGGTATTTCAGAAGATATCATTTTAAAAATATCAAGCGTTATAAAAATATTTGTGAATATTGCCGTGATGATTGCTATCGTGACTATCAAAAAGGTTTCCGTCAAGAAGGATTTGAATATGATTTTTTTATTTACACCTATTGCCTTTAGTGCACCGATTATCCTTCTTCTTTCATGTACATTTTTTAAACTTAGTATGGTTAGTCCGGAAAAACCACTAATAAATCCAAAATAAAAAAGTTGAATTGCTATATTAACAAAATACTTTATACCGGAAAATATCTTGTTTAATTCTTCTGTTATGTACAAAGGAGAATCAAATTTTTCGTATACAATTTTCTTTGCCTTTTCAGCAAATTTTTCTTTTATTATCCCTGCATATCCCGTAAGTGCTCCGGAAATTTTTTTGTCGTAAACAAATATTGCATCAAGTGGTACAAGTAGTTCTTTTGGATCATATGTATCAACTACGTTAAATGTTTCATTAAATCTTGCACTTATACCAGGTAGTATACCTGTTAGAAGGATGGTATTTGTTCCATTTTTAAGTATGTTTTTATTTCCTAATCCATCTTTTAACTTTAATTTTGGGATATCTTTTCCTTTTATCTTTAAACTTTTACATATATTTTCTGATGCTAGTATTACTACCAGGTGTTTTCCATTTTTCCTTGCGTTGACAAGTTGTATTTTTGAGATATTTTTAAACATAGATTTAAATTCTTCATCATAATTTGAAAAGCTAAGGAAACTTTTTAATGGATTTTCGATTATAATAAAATTGTGTCCTAGTATACCAGTGTTTAGCTTTTGGTTGATATATTTAAAAATGCTTGTGGGTATAATAGCGGTTAGTATGATTACGAGTGTAATGATTGCATAGACAAGGAAAACAACGTAATTTCTTAATTTTTGTTTTTCAATGTATGAAATTGAAAGTATAGATGTTATGCTGTGAAATTTTTTTAAGATGCTCTTTAATATATCTAAAATCGAAAAAACTAGATATATACTTGCAATTAAAAATATGATAGAACGTATTAAATAGTCCAAATTACCCCCAGTTCCTATTTGAAGGAGTGTCAATAATATAGCAGAAATTCCAGAAATTACCAGGATATAGTTTTTTTTAATGAATATTGGAAGTGTTAAAATTAAGAATATTAAGAAGTAAAATCTGTTGAAATTTAAAATAGTTAAAAGTCCCACAAATAAAAGGAAATACAAGTATTTTTTCTTTGGTAAAATTTCTGTATTGGAAAGTAACACAACAGGAGGTAATTTTGAAAAAGAAATTGAACGAAAGATAAGTAGTAATAATGGTACAACTATAGAAACTGATATTCCCAATAATATGGTTTTTGTAGTTATAAAGAAAGTTATCTTTTCTGGAATCATAGTATTAGATGATAATATTTCCGGTGCTTTATTTACTAAGCTTAATAAGTATTTTCCAAAAAGTATTCCCAAAGTAGCCCCTATTAAAGACGAGAAAATTATATATATAGCTCCTTCTAAAAACAACAATCCTCCAATTTTGTATTTGGAAAATCCCAAAGCCCTTAAGGTACCAAATACCTTTTTTCTGTCTTCGGCTAGTACACCAAAAAAGTTTGAAACAAATAAAAAACTACTTAAAAGTGCAAAGCCACTAAATCCTAAAAATAAATAGCCAATAACTTTATTAAGAGGAGAATACCTTAAATTATACTTAGTAGGAGTAGTTCTAAGATTTGTAAGTTTTGATATTTCTGCTGAAATTTTAAGATGATTTTTTATAGGACTTTTTAAAGAAATAAATACTGTATTTGGTTCTTTATACGTGTAAATTTTGAGGTTTAACATAAGATCTTTAGGGAGAAATATGCTTCCATTTGTCATACCAGTTTCGCCTCTAAAATTAAATTCTTCAGCTCCTATTTCGTTTATTTCCACAACTTTTTTTCCGTTAAGGGTGATTAAATTTATTTTATCACCTTTTTTTACGTTTAAAGTTTCTGCTAGGTCTTTTGATATTATTACTCCATTAACAATTTTTTTGGAAAAATTAAAAAAATTTTTATCGTATCCTATTGCGAATACATCTATAAATTTTTCATCAAATTGTATTCTAGTTGATATAAGATTAACGAATGTGTAGTCTTTTATTTTTTCTTTCTCTTTAAGTTTGTCAAGATACTTAGATATCTTTGTGATATTGAGTGTTTTTGGAAAGAAAAATGTATCACTTTTGTCCTTTGCCACTATGTCTATATTTCCAAAATTGTTTTTAATTTTGTTTGCAAACCAATTATTTACAGAATCATTTAGTGATAGTGCTCCCACCACTAACATAGTTGCAATCATACTTCCGAGAATTACCAAAAGGGATTTTTTCCAATTTTTAATTACATTTCGAAAGGGTATTTTAAACATTGCTCTCACCTATGATTCATCAGACATTTTAAATAAAAGTTTTAAATATCTGCTTCTAGATGGATGCCTTAATTTTCTAAGGGCCTTGACTTCTATTTGTCTAATTCTTTCACGTGTTACGTTAAAGTATTGTCCCACTTCTTCAAGGGTTTTTGATTTTCCATCAATTAAACCATATCGCATCTTTAAGACCAATTTTTCCCTATCATTTAATGTTTCTAATACTTTTTCCACTTCTTCTCTAATAAGCATTCTCATAGCCTCTTTTCTAGGGGAAGCTATACTTTCGTCTGCAACAAAATCACCTACAGTAGAATCCTCATCTTCTCCAACAGGAGCTTCAAGTGAGGTTGTTTCTTTAGCAGCTTGGAGTATTTCTTCTACTTTTTCAACTGGTTTCCCAATTTCTTTTGCGATTTCTTCTAGAGGCATTTCAGTTCCGTGTTTTTGATAATAATCTCTCATTATCTTTTGTACTTTGTTTATAGTTTCAACCATGTGGACAGGGACTCTAATAGTTCTCGCTTGATCTGCTATAGCCCTTGTTATAGCTTGTCTAATCCACCATGTGGCATATGTTGAAAATTTATATCCTTTTCTCCAGTCGAATTTTTCTACTGCTTTTAGTAACCCCACATTTCCTTCTTGGATTAAGTCAAGAAATGACAATCCTTTTCCTATGTATCTTTTTGCAATACTTACAACTAATCTTAAGTTTGATTCAACTAATTTTTGCTTGGCTCTTTCATCACCTTGTTGGGCGCGTCTTGCAAGTTCTCTTTCCATTGATTGACTGAGAAGAGGTATTTTTCCTATGTCTTTCAAGTACATTTTTATCAAATCCTTAGTTGCCATGTTATCGTAAAATTTTGGGGATTCTTCTAGAAAATCATCTAATGAAACTTCATCTATTTGTTCATGAGGATTTGTTTCGGTTATTAAGATGTTATTTTTTTCTAGTTCTTCGTAGACTTTTTCTAAAATGTTTCCATCAAAATCGTCGGTTTTATCGGGCGGAAATGTTTTATCAATATCATCGTATGTTACGAAACCTTTTTCTTTTCCGATTTTTACTAGTTTTTCTATTTGTTTATCCACGGAAAACTTTTTGCTTCTTGCCATCAGGAGATCACCTCCTAAATATTTTTGAGCTTTCGAATAAGCTCTATTCTTGTTTGTAGAAGAATTCTTTTTTCATCATCACTTGCGTTCTTTATATATTGATCTATTTCCTCTATTCTTTTTTCAATATTTTTTCTTTTGATTTGTTTCTTTATGTTTTTAATAAATTCTTCAGTAATTTCCACATTCTCCATTTTTTTTAATACGTCTTTTACATATTCTTGCAAATCTTTAGACATGTTTTCAAAGGAAAAGTTTTTTAAATATTTTAAAATTTCTTGTAAACGTTTACTTAATATTTTTGGGTTTAAATCCAATTCTATATCTGGATAGTTTATTATGAGATAGATTATCATATCATCTAGTGTTGGGAGGTTTGAATTTTTTTGGATTATTCTTCTTGTAAAGATGTTGCTTCCGGATATTTCTTTTACTTTATCTTTGAATATTTCTAGTTTTTTTGGAAATTTCTCAAAAATAATCTCCCAATTCCTTATTTCACTGATAAATAGTGAAATTGCGTTTGGATTTTCAAGGTTGTAATTTTTACTTAGTGCAATGGGAATAAATTTTTCTGCTGGGATAGATTCTTTTATAAAATTATAAAGACCATCTTTTCCGCTCGATTTAAATATTTCATCGGGATCTTTTTTTGAAGATTTATTTGCCACCATTACGTTAAAGTCCATAGTAAGAAGGATTTTTATGCTTTGCAAAGTAGCCTTTATGCCAGCTTTATCCGTATCAAAAGAAAGTACTACATTTTGTGTAAGTTTTTTTAGTTTGTATGCGTGAAATTTTGTAAAGGCAGTGCCGAGTGTTGCAATAGAATTTTTAAGATCTGCTCTATGAAACGCAAGTGCATCGAAATATCCTTCACATACAATTGCAAAATCTGCATTTTTGATTTTTTCCTTTGCCCTATCTAACAAGAATAAGGTCTTTGATTTTTTGAATAAATCTGTATCAAATGAATTTAAATATTTAGGTTGACCTTCGCCCAATAATCGGCCGCCAAATGCAATTGTTTTACCGTATTCATCTTTAATAGGGATAATTAATCTTCCTTCGAATAGATCCTTTGAGGTGAATCCAAATTTTCTCAAAATTTTTATTCCCAATTGTTGTGATATCTTTAATGGTATGGAGGAATTTAAAGGAGAAAATCCAAATTCGTATTCTAGTATTTCCTCATTTGAAAACCCTCTATTTTTAAGATAATCTAGTGCAATGGTACTTATTTTCAATTGATTTTTATACTCTTGGTGTACAAGTGAATAGAACTTGTAGTATAATCGTTGAAAAGTAGAAATTTTAACGTCTATTTTTACATTTGCTTCTTTTGCTAGTTTTTGAAGAGCCTCGCTAAAGGATATATTTTCTATTTTTTCCAAGAAGCTAAACACATCCCCTGACGCACCGCAACCAAAGCAGTGGAACGTCCGAAAGGATGGGTTTACGTAAAATGATGGTGTAGTTTCGGTATGGAAAGGACAGAGCCCACGATAATTATTTCCTACTTTTTGTAGGCTAACATATCTTGAGATAAGTTCAACGATATCAATTTTTGATTTGATTTCCTCAATAATTTGCTTGGAGTACATAGACCACCTCTTTATTTAAAACAACAAACGTGGCAGCAAAAAGCTGCCACAAAGGAAAATGTGGGAATATTAACGTTTGGAGAATTGTGGAGCGCGTCTTGCTTTTCTAAGGCCGTATTTTTTCCTTTCTACCATTCTCGGGTCTCTGGTTAGCAGACCTTTTTCTTTTAATGTAGATCTTAAATCTGGATTGTATTGTAAGAGTGCTCTTGCGATTCCCAATCTAATTGCTCCTGCCTGACCTGACTTTCCTCCACCATTTACTCTAATTAACATATCAAAGGAACCTTCTAGACCAGTCACTTTTAAAGGTTCCATTGCATGAAGGGTCCAGACGGAGTTTTCAAGATAACCATTTAGATCTTCGTACTCTTTATCATTAACTATTACTTTTCCATTTCCCTCTTTTAAATATACCCTTGCAACTGATGTTTTTCTTCTACCGGTTCCCATGTAGTATTCAGCCATCTTCCTTTCCCCTCCTTATTAAAAACTCAATTCAACTGGTTTTTGAGCTTGATGTGGATGCTCTGAACCTGCGTAAATTTTAAGTCTTTTTAGTGCTCTTCTACCTAGAATTGTTTTTGGGAGCATTCTCTTAACTGCAAGTTGAATTAATTTTTCTGGGTTTCTTTGTAAAAGTTGCCTTGCGGTAAACTCCTTAATACCACCAGGATATCCTGTATGTCTGTAATATTTCTTTTGAGTCCATTTCTTACCTGTAAGTTTTATTTTATCGGCATTAACAACGACTACAAAATTTCCGCAATCTACATGAGGAGTCCAATTTGGTTTATTTTTTCCCATTAAAACTAGTGCAATTCTTGTTGCAAGTCTTCCAAGTGTTTGTCCTTCGGCATCTATTACATACCAATCTCTCTTGACTTCTTCTTTCTTTAAAAGTGTTGTTTTCTGTATAGGCAAAAGTCTTGCCATTGTTATTCCTCCCTCCTTATATTTTCGTCAGGTTCTAATATTCCTTTAACTTTTTTGTGTATTATTGCGTTTACGACCGAGTCTATGAAAAACTTTATTGCGTTAAATCCTATTATCCATGGTAATAATTTAAAAACATCAGATAAAGAAATTTTCCAATAATATGGTACAACTACTATGTTTAGAAGTGCCATACCACCCGTTGCAGCTGTTATACCAACTATATACCCTAGTATTTCTCTAACTCTCCCCTTATTTGCATATATCATGGCTGTTGGAACTATAAAAAGTGTGCCTGCAGCAAAGTTCATTGCAATTCCTACTATATCTCCTGATTTAAATATGAAAAATAATATATCCTTTATTGCAAGTACTATTAATCCTACTGTTGGGGAATATACGAAAGAAACTAATAATGCAAGTATATCACTTGGATCGTATTTTAGAAAATTTACAGCTGGAAATATGGGAAATTCTATATACATTACAACAAATGAAAGCGCAGCAAAAACCCCGATAATTGCCACTTTTTTGGCATTTTTCACCTTTAATCCCCCTTAATACACGCTAACGTATTTTCTGTTATTTCTTACTTCAAATTTTACTTTCCCATCTTTTAGGGCAAATAACGTGAAATCTCTTCCCATTCCTACGTTTTTACCTGGCCATATTTTTGTTCCTCTTTGTCTAACTATTATAGTACCTGCGGTTACCACTTGACCATCAGATTTTTTTACACCTAGATATTTTGGATTACTGTCACGACCGTTCCTTGCGGTACTACTCTTTGCAAAGAGTTGTATGTTAATCTTCATCATTGGTCACCTCCATTTTTATAAATTTAGGAAATTGCAAAGAAAGATCTAAAAGCGTTTCCGTTAGTTCTTTAACAAAAATTTGAGATATCTCGTCGTTTGGAATTTTTTCTACCATTAAGTATCCATCTTTAATAGTTGCCTTTGCACCTTGTTTTTCTAAAAAACGTGCCGTATGTTGAGAAACAGTACTTACCGCTGCGCAAATTATGTCTTTTCCTTTTTCTTCATACATAGCATGTCCTGTTATTAAAAAGTTTTCAAATACCCCGTTCTTCTTTGTAAAAATACACTTAATCATTTTACCTCTATATTTTCAACCTTTATAGCGGTATACCATTGTCTGTGACCTTTGATTCTTTTGTAATTTTTCCTTGGTCTGAATTTTCCAACTATAATCTTTCTTGCTCTACCATGTTCAACAATTGTCCCAGTTATTGAAACATTTTCAAGGTATGGTTTCCCGACTAGAACTTTTCCATCATCGGTTTTTACCATCAATACCTTGTCTAGCGTTATAGAGTCTCCTTCGTTTTTTCCTAGAACTCTTTCTGTGAAGAATATTTTTCCAGGTTCTACACGAAACTGTTTTCCACCACTTTCAACAATAGCGTACACAAACTTCACCTCCTCGATATTTTTGAAATAAACACACGCTGGAACATGTAGCCCTCTTGGCATTTACGACACGTTCCAGGCGTCTACAACCTCAAATATTTTACCACTTTTAACGAATTGAAATAAAAAAATTCTGTTAATGTTATTTTTCTAAAAGCTTAACGTTATTCTTTTTTCATTTTTTTAGCTGTATATCTTCTAGTTTAAACGTGAATTCTGGGATCCCGGAAGAATATGGTGCAATTTCATACTGGTTAAAATATACTACCAAACCTTTGTTTGTGAAATAAAATTGCTCAGAAGGTAATTCATCGAGTAGGGTTTGAAAATATCTTTTTTTGTCTAATTTAATTTGATTATTTATGTATTTTAACATTTTTTCAATAGAATCACGTGTTACTACATCGTGTAATTTTAATAATTTCCCTTTGGTTATATCAAAATTGTATGCTTTTCTTTTTGTATTTCCATGAGCACCACCTGTATATTCGTAGTAGTCTATTACCAAACTTATTATATTATCCTTTAAATATGTGACTTTATAATTTACAACTACATTACCAGGTCTGTATTGTATATCGTACTTTTTTGCATCGTGATACGAATAATTCAAAAAATCGTATAAATTCCTTATGTAGTTGTAAATATCATTATAAATCATATCGTTTATGTACTTTTCTACTGCAAAGTTTTCCACGTCGAAGAACATGGGGTATTTTACATTTAACCTCCAAATTTCGTTATCAAGTGTGGATGAAAATTCAACATATTGAATGGAAAATAAAAAGAGTGTTTGAAAAATTAATAATAATATAACAAGTTTTTTCATAAAAACCCTCCTTTGATTAGCTTTGCGAAATATATGGACATGTTAGATTTTCGTTGTTATAATTATTATATCAGAAAAAGGAAGGTGATAAAGATGGAGTTTGTAACGGCTATTTTTCATTTTTTTGCGGATTTTTTTAATGCTTTTGTCAAACCGCTTGCCCCATATTTTATTGAAAATTTAAATATAGACAATAGGACTTTTGCTAGTTTTATGGCACTTTTAGGGGGGCTTACTTCCTTATTTCAAGTATTTTTTGGAATGTATTTTGATGGTAAAAAGAGAGACGGTTTGTACATAAGCGTTATAGTGTTACTTGAAATCTTCTTTGTTTCATTTTTAGGATTTGTAAACTCTGTGTTTTTATTTTTCTTTCTTGTTGTTATAATAAGGGTTTTAAATTCTATTTTTCATCCAATTGGTGCTAGTTTTGCTGGAAAGAGTGAAAAGGGAAAACATATTGCCATTTTTTCGGTAGCAGGGACATTGGGTGCAGGGCTTGCGCCACTTTTTATAACAATTTTTCAGGGATATGTAGGGATAAAAAAATTGTATATTTTAACGTTTAGTGTTTCTATTTTCCTTTTAGTATTATCAAGAACCATATTACATTATGAAAAAAAGGCAGTTAGAAAGAATTTGTCTTTTAGGGGTGATATTCTAAAGTTATGGCCTATATTTTTGATAGTGGCTTCAAGAAGTTTTTCTATGGATATTTTTCATACGTATATACCTATTTATATGAATGAAGTTGGAAAATCTTTGATAATTGGTGGTTCAATACTAACATTTGGTATGATTCTTGGTGTATTTACCAATTTTTTTGGTACAATTGTGCTTGAGAAGACAAATGATATATTTACAAATACTGTGGGATTTTTGGGAATGGGATTTTTTGGTTTATTATTTGTACTTGTTCCGAATTTATATCTAAAGATTGTATTTTTCATTCTATTTGATGGTTTTAGCTTTTTTACCATGTCTTCTAACATAGTTTCTGCTCAAAAACTATTACCCAACAATAAGGCATTGGCTTCTTCAATTTCTATGGGGTTCTCATGGGCAATTGGTAGTTTTTTGTCTAGTGGTTACGCCGCAATTTTTGGTAATAATACCATGCTTATGTTTTTAAGTGCAAGTGTGTTACCTGTTTTAACAATCTTTGTTTATAATCTTTCATTGCGGAGGGAATAACTTGATAATAATAGGTATTGATCCGGGATATGGTATACTAGGGTATGGAGTTTTGGAAAAAAATAGGAATAAGATTTCTCATGTAGCTCATGGAGTTATTACAACAGAAAAAGATATTTCCATGTCAAAGAGACTCCAAATTATATACGAAGAATTTGTTAAATTACTTGAATCTTATTCTCCAGATGCGTGTGCAATCGAAAGTTTGTTTTTTTATAAAAATGTAAAGACTGCTATCCATGTAGGTGAAGCAAGAGGAGTAATATTACTTGCAACATCTCAAAGAAATTTGCCGTTATATGAGTTTACCCCGTATCAAGTAAAAAATAACATTACCGGTTATGGAAGATCTGATAAAAAACAAGTACAAAAAATGGTAAAAATGCTTTTGAGATTGGATAAAATTCCGAGACCTGATGATGCAGCTGATGCATTAGCTGTCGCTTGGTGTTTAGCAGTGGAATTAAGGTTGTAAGGAGGTATGTTATGAAGTACGTTTTTGATGAACTAAGTTATCCAATTACAAATATAGCTGAATATTTTAATATTGAGATAGATGGTGAAGTTACAAAAGTGATTTACGACCAAAGTAACCGCCTTTTGATTTTCTATATAAAGAAGGGAGTTGGGGATTTTCAGTTACTTAGGGAAAAGTTAAGGGTTTTTTTTGGAATCGATGTTGAATTTGAATATGAACTTCTTGAACTAAAAAAAGAGGAAATTTTAGAACTTTTGAATGGAACGGCACCTTACGTAAAAGATGTAGAGGTATTTGAAAATGAGATTTTGGTAAAAACTTTTAGTGAATTTGCCGTGAAAAAAATAGAGAAAAAGTTAAAGAACATAGAGAAAATTACGGGTAAACCTGTAAAGATTGAATTTGTTAAAGAAAAATTTGAACCACCAAGAGTTGTTGAAGAAAAAATAAAAACTTTTACCGATAAAGAGAGATATTATTTTCCATCCAATATACCTTTGAATGCTAAAAAAGTATTTTTAAGGGGAAAGGTGTTCAAGTTAGAAAAGTCAGATTATTTATCAACTATTTTAGTATATATCACCGATAAAAAGGAGTCTGTTTTGGGAAAGATTTTTGATGAAAAATTTGAGTCAACACTTAGTGTGGGAAATTGGTATTATTTTAAAGGTTCTATGAATGTCAGCAAAAAAGGAGAATATTATTTTGGGATTTCTGAGATCTATGAAGATCCAAACCCTATTGAACGACAAGATATTTCGGATATGAAAAGAGTAGAATTACATCTTCATTCAAAAATGAGTGATTTAGATGCTATTATAGATATTAAAGAATTGGTAAAAAAAGTAAAAAGATGGGGTTGGAATGCAGTTGCAATTACGGATCACGGTAATGTACAGTCCATTCCTTATTTGTTTGAGGAAGCGGAAAAAAATGGTATTAAACCTATATTTGGTACGGAAATGTACATATTAAATGAAACAGGGGATATAGTAAAAAATTTATCGGATGATTTTGATTTAAGTGAGGTTACATATACTGTATTTGACCTTGAAACAACGGGTACGAATGCTAGATTTGATGAAATTATTGAAATAGGTGCGGTAAAGTATAGAAATGGGGAGATTATCGATAAATTTTCTACTTTTGTAAAACCTACAAAAAAAGTCTCAGATTTTACTCAAAAGCTTACAGGTATTACAAATGAGATGTTAGAAGATGCAAAGGATATATATGAAGTTTTTCCAAAATTTTTGGAATTTATTGAAGGTACAGTTTTAGTAGCACATAATGCAGATTTTGATTATGGATTTATAAGAGAAGTTTATAGAAAGTTACACAAAAAAGACTTAGTTCTTCCCTATTTGGATACTTTGAAACTTTCCAAAGAAGTTTTAAGGGGGAAGGTAAAATCTTTTGGACTTGGAAGGCTTGTGGAATACTTTAAATTAGGCCCATTTAAACATCATAGGGCTTTTGACGATGCCAGTGTAACTGTAAAGTTGTTTGAAAAATTATTAGAACTTGTTATAAGACGCGGTATAAGGACTTTAAAACAAGTAAATAACTTAAAGAGTAGCTCTTATTCTAGTATTAGAACAAAGAGACAATTTAATCATCTGACTATACTTGTGAAGAATAAAGTGGGGTTAAAAAATCTATATAAACTTGTATCTGACGCGCATGTAAAATACTTTAAATATGTACCATTTATTCCAAAGAAAGAGTTGATAAGATACAAAGAAGGGCTTTTATTTGGTACTGGATGTGAAAATGGTGAGATTTTTCAAGCATTAACGGGTTCTTCAACAGATGAAGAAATTTTAGAAATGCTAAAAGAGTATGATTTTGTGGAGATTTTTCCGATAGATACCGTAGTAAATGTTGAAAAAGATGTTGCAAAACAGGTGTTTAGAAGGCTATACAATTTAGCCAAGAGATTGGATTTACCCGTGGTTATGGTTAGTAATGCACATTTTTTAGAACCAGAAGATATCAAAGCAAGACATGTACTACTTGCACCAGTGGAAAAAAGTAATCCAAATGATGATGATTTAAAAGATAAAAATGCAATGTTGTACCTTAGAACTACTCAAGAAATGCTAAAAGAGGCAATGAAAATTTTTGAAGATGAGGATATAGCAAGAGAAGTTGTAGTTGAAAACACCAATAAAATTGCAGATATGATTGAATATGTAAAACCAGTGAAAAGAAAATTGCATCCTCCAATTATTGAAGGTGCTGATGAAAATGTAAGGAATTTATCTATTACCCGTGCAAAGGAACTTTACGGTGATCCGCTTCCAGAGATTATTGAAAAACGTTTGGAAAAAGAATTAAAAAGTATAATCGACAACGGCTACGCGGTGTTGTATGAAATTGCACACCTTATAGTTAAAAAGGCAAACGAAGACGGTTATGTGGTTGGCTCGCGTGGTTCAGTTGGTTCTTCGTTTGTCGCATACCTTATGGGAATTACAGAAGTTAATCCTCTACCGCCTCATTATCTTTGTCCTGAATGTAAATATTTGGAATTTTCAAAAGAAGTAGGTTCTGGATATGATTTGCCTAGTAAAAAGTGTCCAAAATGTGGAGTAGAGCTTGTGAAAACGGGGCAGGATATACCTTTTGAAACTTTCATGGGATTCAAGGGGGATAAAGTACCTGATATAGACTTAAATTTTTCTGGAGAATATCAAGATAGAGCTCATAACTATATTGTTGAACTTTTTGGAAAGGACAACGTTTTAAGGGCGGGAACTATTAGTACAATAGCGGAACGAAGTGCTATTGGTTATGTGAAAAGTTATATGGAGGTAAAAGGTGAAAGTTTACAAACTGCAGAGCAAATTAGATTAGCTGAAATGGTTGCCGGTGTTAAGAGGACAACCGGTCAGCATCCAGGTGGATTGATGATAGTTCCAAAAGATATGACTGTGTATGATTTTACACCTATACAGTATCCCGCAAATAAGAAAGATTCAGGGATGTGTACAACGCACTTTGCATATGAATCCATACACGATGATTTGGTGAAATTGGATGCATTGGGCCACGATGATCCCACAATGTTAAAGCTTTTGCAAGAATATACAGGTATTGACCCTACAAAAGTCCCAATGGATGATAAAGAAACATTGCAAATATTTTCTTCTTTAAAGTCTTTGAAGATCAAGGCGAATGATTTAGGTACTGATGTTGGAACGATAGGTATTCCAGAATTTGGAACAGATTTTGTGCAAAAGATGTTGAAAGAAACTAGACCAAAAACATTTGCAGAACTTGTAAGGATTTCTGGACTTTCACATGGCACAGATGTATGGCTTAATAATGCACAAGATATAATAAGTTCTGGAAAAGCAACTCTTTCAGAAGTGATATCATGTCGCGATGATATAATGATATATCTCATAGATGCAGGGGTTGATGAGTCTAGAGCATTTAAGATAATGGAAAACGTGAGAAAAGGAAAGGGTATTTCAGAAGAAGATGAACAAATAATGAGAGAAAAGAATATCCCAGAATGGTTTATACAATCTTGTAAAAAAATAAAGTATCTTTTTCCTAAAGCCCATGCTGTTGCTTATGTAAGTATGGCCTTTAGAATAGCGTATTTTAAGGTGCACTATCCACTTGCATATTATGCTGCGTTTTTTTCTATAAAAGGTGATGAATTTTCTGTGAAAACTATTCTAAAAGGTAAAAAGGCAATAAAAAAACGACTCGTAGAATTAGGTGCACAGATAAAAAAAGATGTAAAAGAGAAAAATGAAGAAAAAGTACTAGAAGCAGCTCTTGAGATGTATTTAAGGGGATTTGAATTTTTGCCTCCTGATATATTTAAGAGTGATTATAGAAGATTTATTATTGAAGATAATAAATTAAGGATACCTCTAAACAAAATTCCAGGCGTTGGAGATAGCGTTGCTCTATCCATTTTACAAGCAAGAAAAGGAAAGGCCTTTACTTCAATTGAAGATTTAAAAAGAAGAACTAAATTAAGTAAAGCACATATTGATACTATGAAAAAATTAGGTGTTTTGAAAGATTTACCTGAGACTGATCAATCTTCTTTGTTTGATTTTTAGGTTTTTATCAGATTAAAATAAAAAAATTTTTGGTAAAATTTTGTTTTTTTGTAATTTTATGTTAAAATATACTTGTGTTGTTACAGTTCTATTAATATTTGTTCAAGGAGGAGTGGTATAGCTATGGAAACACTTAAGGTTAGTTCGAAATCAAATCCTAACAAGGTGGCAGGTGCTATTGTAGGTTCGCTTAATAAGAATGAAAAACTTGAGATTCAAGCAATTGGTGCTGGGGCTGTTAACCAGGCGTCGAAGGCTTTAGCAGTGGCAAGAAGATTTTTAGCGGAAGAGGGAAAGGATCTATATGCAGTACCTGGGTTTATAGAAGTTGAAATTGATGGTGAAACAAGAACGGGGATTTCCTTTAGAGTATATCTTACTAAAAAGAAGGCGGAATAAATCTTGAATGGGTGAATTGGAGTATATAGCTCGAAATTGTAGAGATGATAAAAGGTTGTTGAATATAGTAGAAGATATAGCAAAGATGACGCAGGAAGAGAAAGATGAGTTCGCAAATAAGATGCGCAGTTACTTTATGAATAAAAATACGGAAGAAGATAGAAGTGCGTATAGGTTTTTTAAGGTAGTTTTAGAAAATGATAATGCAAGGAAAATTTTGGAGATGTTGGGGGATATTTGACCCCAATTTCTTTATTATGGGAGGAATGATATGAAAGTAGGAGGACAGGCGATAATAGAGGGTGTCCTAATGATGGGTAAAAAAATAGTTATAGCCGTTAGGAATGAATCTGGGAAAATAGTTAAGGAGGAGATTGGAAAGATAAAAAACAAAAAGATACTAAAAGTTCCATTTTTGAGGGGGTTATTTAGTCTTTTTTACTCAATGTACTTTGGATTGAAGGGTTTAGATAGGTCAGCGGAAATAGCAACAGGTGAGGAAATGAAAAAGTCTGAGACATTTTTTTCTATTTTTCTTGCAATTGTTTTGGGAATAGGATTTTTTGTTATGCTCCCCGTCTATTTAACAGGATTGATAGGAATAAACAATGATGAATTTTTATTTTCAGTGATAGATGGGTTTATAAGGTTGGGATTTTTCCTTTTGTATGTGTGGATAATTTCGTTTATGAAAGATGTAAAAAGGGTTTTTCAATACCATGGAGCAGAACATAAAACTATACATGCGTATGAAAATAATGAAGAATTAACAGTTGAAAATGTAAAAAAATATTCTACTATTCATCCAAGATGTGGCACGAATTTTGTAATGATTTTTTTTATTGTTGCCATAATATTATTTAGTTTGTTTGGAATATACAGACCTTTGACATGGCTTGAAAGGATAGTTGTTAGAATTGTTTTTATTCCGATAATTGCTTCGGTTTCATATGAGCTTTTAAAGTTATTTGATAAGGTAAAGTTTTTGAGATTTTTGGCTTTTCCTGGGCTTCTTTTGCAAAAACTCACTACAGCAGAACCTGATGGATCACAAATTGAGGTTGCAATTGAGTCTTTAAAATTTGCACTTGAGGGTGAAGATGAAGAAGAAGTGGAGTATATTGGTTAAAAAATGGGGCAAATATTTGCCCCATTTCTATATAATTACATTTTTATACAAGTCGGAAATCTCTTCACCTTTTCTTATGATCAAGTCTTTTCCGTCTTTTTTTATCAATATTTCCACAGGTCTGGTTGTCCCATTATAGTTATTTGCCATTGAATATCCATATGCCCCTACGTTCTTAACAATTAAAATATCACCGGGGTTTGGCTTTTTTATTTTCCTGTTTTTAGCAAGAAAATCTCCAGATTCGCATAATGGACCAACCACATCTGCAGTTATGTTATCTTCTTGGTTGTTTAATACCTCTATTTCATGGTATGCGTTATATAATGCAGGTCTAATTAAATGATTCATACCACTTTCCGTTACTACAAAATTCTTGTTTTCTGTTTCTTTTACTAGTATAACTTTGATTGCCAAAATACCTGCTGGAGCGATTATAAACCTTCCAATTTCGTTTATTACCATTTCAAAATTTGTCAAAATAGGTATGATTTCTTTTTTGTATTTTTCAAGGTTTAGTTCATTTTCTTCTTTCTTGTATTTAATTCCCCAACCTCCACCTATATTAATTTTATTTATGTTATATTTTTGTGCAAGTTCTAATGTTTTTTCGATAGCTTCTTTAAATGGTTCAATTGTTGTGATTTGAGAACCAATGTGTATGTGTAAGCCTTGTATTTTTCCGGTTTTAAGTATTTTTTCTGCTAAGTCAAAAGAAACACCAAATTTGTGGTTTTTAAGTCCTGTTGAAATATATGGGTGTGTTTTTGCATCGATATCTGGATTTACACGTAAAAATAAAGTAAACTCGTCATCATTTTTCCAGAGATTTTCAAATTCTTCAACACTATCGATATTTACATATTTTACACCATATTCTTTCATTTTTTCTTTTTGTTTTGTTGTTTTTCCATTTCCATTCCAGACAATTTTATCTCCAGGAATACCTGCAAGTTTACAAGCGTAAAGTTCTCCTTCTCCTAAAATATCCATTCCAAATCCGTTTTTGTGTATTATTCTTAGTAAATTTGGATTGTTATTTGCCTTAACGGCAAATGTCGGGAAGAAATTTACGTTTTTAAATACTTCTTTTACTTTTTTTATCCTTTTTTCTATTACTTCTTCATAGTATATGTAAAGTGGAGTGCCATATTTTTCTATTAATTTTTTCACTATATCAACTCCTTAAGAAATTCAAAAATAACATTTGAATAGTAAGGAATAACATCATCTTTAGGAAGAAATTGTGGATGGTGAAGCCCATATTTTTCACCTGTTCTTGTACCTACCCAGAACATAAGCGATGGAAATTCTTGTGAAAAATATCCAAAATCCTCTCCAGTGAATTTCATACCGCAATCTACAAAGTTTATTTCTTTTTCTACCAAGAAGTCTTTAAATTTTTCGTACAATTCTTTATTTACTACAACAGGAGGATATTGACTGCCTTTTTCTATATAAAAACTTCCATTTGTTTTCTCTGTTACTTCTTGTGCTAATTGTGCTAATGTGTTAATTATTTTTTCGGTGTTTTGAACGGATATACTTCTTATGCTTCCCATCAAGGTTGCTTCAGGAGAAACGATATTTCTTGCATTTCCACCAACTATTTTTCCAAAACCAACTAATGAATTTTCAAATTTTGTAGAGTAAAATTTACTTAGAAAAAATGTAGCCATTTTTATCGAGTCTATTCCTTTATCGTAGAAGGCTATGTGAGAAGGTTTCCCTTGAAAAACGATATCTATTTCTGTTGCAGCTGCGAAAAGTATCCCATTTGTTGTGGCAATAGTTTTAAAATCGTATTCGTCTGTTACGTGCAATGCAATAGCGTATTTTACTGGAAGTTGTTCTATTTCATCTAAAACATATCTTGCACCTGCGCCCGTTTCTTCTCCGGGTTGAAAAATAAAGGCAAAGTTTTGTTTTAGATTGTATTTTAAAATTTTCTTAATTAAATCAAATGCGATTGCCATGTGTATATCATGACCACAAGCGTGCATGTTGGAATTTTTTGATGAAAATTCCCAATTTGTTTTTTCATATATGGGAAGTCCATCTATATCCGCACGGTAGATTATAAACGGTTTATCTTTTTCAACCTCATATAGTGCAATCACACCTGTACCAGCAATTTTATAAATTTTTAATCTATTGTCATTTAACGATTTTAATGCATCTAGTAATATTTTTTGCGTTTCAAATTCTCTAAAAGAGACTTCTGGATTTTGGTGTAAAAGATGCCTCAATTCGATTGCATCCATTATTTTCACCTCCTTATTTTGTTTTAATAATAGCATATGTATGTTATAATTACTATTGAATTTCGTTTCATATAAGTTAAATTTGGAGGTGTTTTAATGAAAGAAGTAAAAGAACTTTTGATAGAAGCTAAAGATGAGATATCTTCTGCTAACGATATGGCTTCTTTAAACAATATAAGAATCAAATATTTGGGAAAAAAAGGTCTTGTTACTTTGGAAATGAAAAAATTAAAAAAACTTCCACAGGAAGAAAAACCAAAATTTGGTGCGGTTATCAATAAAGTAAGAAATGAAATAGAGAAATTATTAAATGAAAAGATGGAGGAGATAAGGAAAAATGAAAAGATTAAAAAGTTTGAAAAAATTAGAGTGGATGTAACATTACCAGGTGCAAAAAGGGATAAAGGTCATTTGCATATATTAACGAAGGTTCAAAGGGAACTTGAAGATATATTTATTTCCATGGGATTTGAAGTGGTTGAAGGTCCTGAGGTAGAAGATACATGGCATAATTTTGATGCTTTAAATACTCCAGAATGGCATCCTGCAAGGGATGCTCAAGATTCATTTTATTTTGACGAAAAAACGTTACTTAGAACTCATACATCACCTATACAAATAAGGACTATGCTTGAAAAAAAACCACCGCTTGCTATAATTTCACCGGGAAGGGTTTTTAGAAGGGATTATGATTCAACTCACCTTCCAATGTTTACCCAGATGGAGGGGCTTTATGTGGATAAAAATGTTACCGTTAGACATTTAAAATACACTTTAGAGGAAATGGCAAGAAGAGTTTTTGGAGAGTCTGCCAAAGTTAGGTTGAAACCTAGCTTCTTCCCATTTACAGAACCAAGTTATGAAGTAGACGTGTGGTTTCAAGGTAATTGGCTCGAAATATTAGGTGCAGGAATGGTGGATCCAAATGTATTTAGGAATGTGGGGTATGATCCAGAAACTTGGTCTGGATTTGCCTTTGGACTTGGACTTGAGAGGATTGCAATGGTAAAATACGGTATTAAAGATATAAGAGATTTTATAAGAAATGATGTGAGATTTCTGGAGAATTACTGATATGATGGGCTTTTTAAACGTGTACAAACCAAAAGGTGTTACTTCGCATGACGTTATAGATGAAATAAGAAAAAAATTAGGTACAAGAAGAGTAGGACATGCAGGAACATTAGATCCCTTTGCAGAGGGAGTTTTGGTGGTTGGAATAGGAAGTGCAACAAGACTCTTAGAATATTTGCAAGTAGAGAGAAAAAAGTATTTTGTAAAGATACTTCTTGGGATTACAACGGAAACTTTTGATATAACAGGTGAAGTTGTCGAAGAAAGGGTATGTGATAAAGCAGAAGAAGAGATAATAGAGACAATAAAATCATTTAAGGGAAGGTACAAGCAAGTTCCCCCTGCATATTCTGCAAAAAAGTATAAAGGTGAAAGGCTTTACAAACTTGCACGAAAAGGAAAAATAATTTCTCTTCCACCTGTTGAAGTAGAAATATATTCGATAGAAAACATCAAAATAAATATACCACATGTAACACTTGAAGTGGAAGTTTCAAAAGGAACGTATATAAGAAGTTTGTGTATGGATATAGGTTATAAACTTGGATGTGGTGCAACGGCGGAGGAATTAGTGAGAATAAGCGTTGGAGATTTTGAATTGAAAAATTCTATAAATCCATTTGAAACAGGAAAAGACAAACTACTAAAAAATATGTTAAATGTTGAAAAGGTTTTAAATTTGCCAAAGGTTGAAGTTTACAAGGATTCTGTGGAAAAAATCTTCAACGGAATTCAACCGACAATGGATTTTCTAAAAACAATATTTGATGATTTTCCAAAAGAGCAAGATGTTATGTTATTGTGTGAAGGAAAATTAATTGCTGTTGCAAGGGCAGAAAGAAGTTCAAAATTTATTGAAAAGAATTATCCAAATGGAAACATATTTAAATTGAAGAAAGTTTTTAGGGAAATATGAAAGGAGGTGTGTCTGTTACCAAGGTAAATTTGGTAACAGGAAAATCTTGAAGATAGGAATTATAGGGCTTCCACAATCTGGTAAAACTACAATTTTTTCTTTGTTAACTGGTATTGATGTTGATCCTTATTCGCCTGTTCATCAGAAAGGTGTGGCAAAGGTTTATGATAAAAGGGTTGAACTACTTTCAAATATGTATAATCCCAAAAAAACCACATACGCTACTTTAGAATTTTATGATACACCTTCACTTGATCCTTCTGATAAAAAGAGTAGGACACAAGTCTTTAATATGGTTCAAAGTGCAGATGCGTTACTTTTAGTTTTAAGGGCTTTTGAAAATGAAAATGTGCTTTTTCCAGAGGAAAATGCCTATAAGCAGTTGAGAGTAGCCCTAGACGAATTTATCTTTAGAGACCTTGAAATAGTTGTGAATAGAATTGAAAAACTTGAGAACTCAAAAAGAAAATTAGACAACAGAGAAGAAATAGAACTAAAACTTTTAAAGGAATTGAGGGAAGTTTTAGAAAATGAAGAATTTTTATCTAAGCATGAATTAACTGAAGAACAAAAGAAGATGATTTCAAGTTATTCTTTAGTTACGTTGAGACCAATAATTATTGCTGTAAATTTAGATGAGGATCAATTTACAAAAGGAAAGTATCCTGAAAAAGAAAGAGTTTTAGATTTAGTGAAAGATTATAATTTTGCGTATATAGAATTATGTGGATTGATGGAAAAAGAGATACAGGAGCTTAACGAGGAAGAACGTCAGGAATTTTTGAAAGATTTGGGAATAGAAGAAAGTGGTATAGAAAGACTTTCTAGGGTTGTATATGAGCAACTTGGTCTTATTTCATTTTTCACGGTAGGTCCAGATGAAGTTAGAGCTTGGACTTTAAAAAAAGGAAGTAGCGCCGTTGAAGCGGCAGGAGTTATCCATACGGATCTTGCTAGAGGATTTATTAAAGCAGAAGTTATAAAATATGAAGATTTAATAAATTATGGTAGTGAAAAAGAAGTAAAAGAAAAGGGATTAATGAAATTAGTTGGTAAAGATTACATAGTTGAGGACGGAGATATTCTTACCATAAGATTTAATGTTTAGGGGGGGAATTGTGAAGCAAGTGATTAAAATTTCCAAAAACTTATTTATTCCAAGAAATAGAATTATTGCAATATTGCCTGTTTCTTCAACCGTTGCTAGGAGATTAAGGGGAATGAATAAAGTTGGTGGGAGAATTGTTAACATGACTTTTGGTGAAGAGTCAAAAACTATTTTGATTATGGATAGTGGTCATGTTTTTGTGATAGCTAAGACTTTAGAAGAGGTTGATGAGGCCTTGTGGAGTTAAAAAGAATATTATTTAGATACACACAGACAAATAGATACAGTATTACTGCACTTGTTGCATCTATCTATTCTTACACAAAAATTGTGAAAATGTATGAGATAAGGAATTTTGATGATATTTTTTCTTTTTCTAGAGAGGGGACAGTTGTCCTCTATTCTTTCATGAGTTTTGACCTTAAAAATGTAATATCCGAAGTGAGAATATTAAAAGAAAAGGGTTACATGGTTATTGCCGGAGGACCACATGCAACGGCAAATCCTACGCAACTTTTAGATATAGGTATTGATTACGTTTTTACAGGTGATGGTGAGGAAAATATAAGGAGATTTTTGGATGGTTTTTTCCCAAAAAATCGCATATTTGATGGTGTGAAAAATAGAGTTGATCTTTCAAAATATCCACCTTTTTGTCCGCAAAAGAATTTATATATGCCTATTGAAATAACACGTGGTTGTCCATTTTCATGTGGATATTGTCAAACTCCTAGACTTGCCGGGAAGATAGTTAGACATAGACCTGTGGAACAGATAGTGGAATATTCTAGACTTGGAGTGAAAAACGGCAGAAAAATTGCAAGGTTTATTTCACCAAATTCATTTGGATATGGTAGTAAAAATGGGGTAACGCCAAATGTGAAAGTAGTTGATGATCTTTTATACAATTTGAAAAAAATAGGTGTTGAAGAGATTTATTTTGGAACTTTTCCGTCAGATGTAAGACCTGAAAGTGTAAGTAGAGAGATCTTGAAAGTTATAAAAAAATATGTGAACAACAAGTATATTGTTATAGGAGCGCAGAGCGGAAGTGAAGATGTATTGAAAAGGATACGCAGAGGGCATAATTTAGATGAGATAGAACGTGCTTTAGATTTGTTAAAGGAATTTGGTTTTATACCAAGAGTAGATTTTATTTTTGGTTTCCCATTTGAAACCGAGAAAGATGTGGAAGAGACGTTTGTGTTTATAAAAAAAATAGTTAAGAAATACGATGCAAAGGTACATGCACATACTTTTATGCCTCTTCCGGGTACGCCACTTGCAAATGTAGGACCTGGAAGACTAACCAAAAAACATTATAAATTTCTCGGATTATTAACTTCACAGGGCTATCTTGATGGGTATTGGTTGAAACAAGAAGAACTTGCAAGGAGGGTTGCAAATGTTAATAGCAGCAGCCCAATTTGAACCTAAACCTGGAAAATTTGAATATAATTATTTAAAACATGTACAATTTATAGAAGAAGCCGGAAAATTGGGAATAAGATTGATATTGTTTCCGGAGTTATCTATTTCGGGATACACGTATGATAAAGATATCTTGCTTTCTTCTGTGAAATTTTTCAAAGAAAAAGAAGAAGAGTTAATATGGCTTTCTAGAAAGTACAATATAGCTATAGTAGGTGGCGTACCTCGAGTAGTACTTTCAGAAATTAGAAATTCTGTATTCGTTGTAAAAAAGAAAAAAGGTGTTTTATTTTACGATAAAACACATCTTTTTAGAAAAGAAAAAGATGTTTTTTATCCTGGGGAAAAGTTTTTGGTTTTTAAGTTTGATGGTGTAAGGTTTGGTATATTAATATGCTATGAAATAGGATTCCCTGAGATATCCAGGATTTTGACAATAAATGGTGCGCAAGTTTTACTTGTACCATTTGCTTTTGGAAGGGAGAGAAAACACATATATGATATTGCTACAAAGGCGCGAGCATTGGAAAACGGAGCATTTTTAGTAACGGCCTCTACATCTGGAAAGGGTTTAATGAACTTTATAGGTAGTTCAAGAATAGTAGGGCCAGATGGTAATGTAATTATTAGTGCAAGAAAAAAAGAACAGTTAATTTATCACGATGTGGACGTAAAAACTTTAGATTATTTTAGATTTGAAGAGAAAGGAATCTCACATGCGTACTTTTTAAATAGAAAAAAAGAACTATATAGGGGGTTAGCAAGATGAATCGCTTCCTTTATGGAATTTTGTTAAGTTCAGTCGCAGGTATGGCAACATCCCTCGGTGCAATTCCATTTTTGTTTTTTAGAAAAGGAGTAAATGAAAAATTTATAGACGCACTTTTGGGAATGGCAGCTGGTATAATGCTTGCTGCAAGTGCATTTAGCCTGGTTGCTCCATCAATAGAGTTAGGAGGTCTTTTGAGATTTGCATTTGGTTTTTTCTTAGGAGCAATTTTAGTTGATTTGATGGATAAGTATTCACCCCATGAACACTTTTTAAAAGGACATGAGGGAGCAGAATTAAAGAGGCTAAGCAAGATATGGCTTTTTGTAATTGCAATTACCATTCATAATTTGCCTGAAGGAATGGCAGTAGGTGTTAGTGCTTTTTCCGATCAAGCTTTAAATATTGCATTTGCGATAGGTGCTCAGAATATTCCTGAAGGAGCAGCAGTTGCTGCTGCACTTTTAAATGCTGGATATTCCATTAAAATTTCTTTTTTTGTTTCTTTTTTGACTGGTCTAGTTGAGATTTTTGGTGGGTTACTTGGGGCTGGTATTGTAAGTATTTCTCAGTCATTACTTCCATACATGATGGCTTTTGCTGGTGGAGCAATGATCTTTGTAATCAGTGATGAGGTTATACCTGAAACACATCTTAGGGGGAACGAAAGGTTATCTACCTATTTTTTGATTATTGGCTTCTTTTTAATGGCTGCGCTTGATGTAGCTTTGGGCTAAGGAGGAATAAAGATGTTAAGAATGGCATTAATAGGATGCGGAAGGATAGGAACAAAGAAACATATAGAGGCATTGATTCAAAACACGGATAGAATTGAAACAGTTGTACTTTGTGATATAGAAAGAGAAAGGGCAGAAAAGTGTGCAGAGATAATAGAAAAGAGGATAGGTAGAAAGCCTGAGGTTGAAAAAGACTATGTGAAAATCTTAAAAAGAGGAGATATAGATGCAGTTGCGATAGCAGCAGAGAGTGGAAAGCACTATGAAATAACGATGGAAGCATTAACAAATAACAAACATGTACTTGTTGAAAAGCCAATAGCACTATCCACAAAACATGCAAGTGAAATGATAGAGCTTTCGAAAGAAAAAAACTTAAAATTGGGTGTTTGTTTTCAAAACAGATTTAATCCTCCAATACAGGAACTAAGAAAAAAAATAGAAGAAGGGGCATTTGGAAAGATACACTATGGAGTTGCAACAATAAGGTGGAATAGGAATGAAGAATATTACAAACAAGCAAATTGGAGGGGAACATGGGCTCAAGATGGAGGTGCATTAATGAATCAATGCACACATAATATAGATTTGTTGCAGTGGATGTTAGGAGGAGAGATAGAGGAAGTATATGGAATAATTAAAAATTTTAATCATCCATATATAGAAGCAGAAGATTTTGGAGGAGCAATAGTAAAATTTAAAGACGGGAAAGTAGGAATAATAGAAGGTACGACAACGATATATCCAAAGAACTTACATGAAAAATTAGGGATATTTGGAGAAAAAGGAACAGTGGTGATAGGAGGACTTGCGGTAAACAGGATAGAAGAGTGGAGATTTAAGGGCGAAGAAGGACATCCTTTTATGAATTTGCCTGATCCAGATACGGTATATGGATTTGGACATGTACCGTTATACAAAGACTTTTACGAAGCAATAGAAAAAGATAGAAAACCATATATATCAGGAGAAGATGGGAAGAAGGCGGTAGAAATAGTACTTGCAATATATAAATCTGCTTTAGAAGGAAAACCTGTAAAGTTTCCTTTCAATTTTTCCACCAACGATATGAAGGGAGTAATATTAAAATGAAGAAAATGATTTACTTTGATTTGGATAATACTATTTTAGATTTTGATAAATCCGAGGAGTATGCTTTAAGAAAAGTGTTTGAACATATTGGTGTTTTGTATAAAAAAGAATATTTAGAAATTTATAGACCGATAAATGAAAAATGGTGGAGACTTTTTTCAGAGGGAAAATATGAGAAAGAAATTATAGTTGTTGAGAGATTTAGGGAATTTTTTGAAAATGTAGGTATATCTTTGAAGGATTATAATGAAATTGCAAAAATTTACCTTGAGGGTCTTTCAAATTCTGCATTTTTTATAGATGGTGCAGAGGAATTTTTGGGAAAGTTGAAAAAATTACAATTGAAAATGGCTGTTTTAACTAACGGTGTTGAATATGTGCAACAAAGACGTTCAAAACTTGCAAGGTTAGATAGATTTTTTGAATTTATTTTAACATCGGAAAAAGTCGGAAATCCAAAACCAAATCCGGATATTTTTTACTATGCACAAGAGCTTTCAAATGTACCTTTGAAAAATTCTATATATGTTGGTGACAATGTAGAGACGGATTTTGAAGGTGCAAAAAATGCAAATGTAGATTTTATCTTGTTTGACTATAAAGGTAGGTATAAGGAAGTAAATTGTAAAAAAGCTAAAGATTATGAGGAACTTTATTTAAAGCTCCTTGATTTTATCAGATAAATCAAAGAAAATTTTTACTAGTTTTGGATTAAATTTTTTCCCAGAATTTTCCTTTATATATTTAAATACTTTTTCTTTTGGCCATGCCTTTCTGTATATTCTGTCATTACTTAGTGCATCATAAACATCGGCTATGGATACAATTTGTGCTTCAATGGGAATCTCTGAATTTTTCAATCCTTTTGGATAGCCGCTTCCATCCCAATTTTCATGATGGTAAAGGGCTATATTTGCGGCAATTTTGAACAATGAATTTTCAACAGAATTTAAAATTTTGTACCCTATTTCAGTATGAGTTTTCATTATTTTCCATTCTTCATCTGAGAGTTTATTAGGTTTATTTAAAATTTTATCAGGGATGGCTATTTTTCCTATATCATGAAGCATAGAAGCAAGACTTACAGTTTCTATATGTTCTTTGTTATCAAATATTTTTTCTGATATGAGTTTTGTTATTGTACTAACTCTTTTAACATGTTCCCCGGTTTCCAGTGAGCGAGTTTCTGTTATTTCAGAAAGTATGTATATGAGTTGGTATAAAGAATTAATTCTTTCTTTATAGAGTATGTTGTTTTCAAGATCTAAAATTAATTTTTCAAAAGCAATGGTGAATAAGTCTCTGTTATCCATATTGTTTGAAAAGTTTATTGTATAACTTCTTTTATTTATTTTAAACAAAATTTTATTGTTGTCTTTCCAATATATTTTATTTTTTATATCTTTATCAGTTTCAGCCTTTGTTATAACGACCGAAGTATTCAAAGTATCCTCAAGAATCCTTTTTAAATCGTTTATAGACACAATTTTACTTGAATCTATAGTATCGAATTTTTCTAATAAATTTTTTTGAGAATATAACTTTTTTATTTCAGAGTATTCCCTAAGCCTTGCAATGACCATTGTAAAAAGACCATTGCTTGACAATTCACTTTTTTCTCTATAGTCATTGATGTTGTATTTTAATATGATATCACGTGGAGGAGCATATCCTGGTTGACCTGTTCTTATTACTATTCTCATAATTTGGTTATTTAAAGTTTCTCTAATGAATTTTACTAACTCAAGTCCAGAGTTTTCATTCTCCATTACTATATCAATTATTGAAAGAGAAACATCTTTTTCTTTTATTAATAACTCTTTTGCTTGTTTGGCAGAATAGGCACTTAGTAATTTTATACGTTTATTTTTAAATTTAATGTCTTTTAAGATTATTGATGTTAAAGCGTGAATATCCTCTTCATCATCGACAAGTAAAACTTTCCATTCATCCATTATTTCACCTCTACGGGAATAATTATTTTAAAAATAGTTCCTTTACCCTTTTTACTTTCAACATTAATAACACCTTTTAGTATTTCTGTCACAAGGTGGTACACAATGCTTAAGCCTAAACCACTTCCTTTTTCTTTGGTAGAATAAAAAGGTTCGAAAATTTTTCTTTGAATTTTTTCATCTATTCCCTTACCATTATCCTTTATGGTTATTTCTAATTTTTTAGATGGGATTATATGTGCGGAAATGGTAATAATATTGTTATTTTTTTTGTCAAAGGCATGAAAGATTGCATTGTCTATTAGATTAATCAAAATTTGTGAGATTGCTCCTGGATTTGAATATACAGACACATCATCTATATCTTTGATTATCTTTATATTTTTTTCTTTTAATTTTGGTGAGATAGTTGTGATTATATCATCTACAAACTCTTTTATATTAATTTTAGACTTTTCATTTGTTATTTCGTAAAATGTTGTTTTTTTTAGACTCTTTATTAAATTTGATATTTTTTGGGAGTTTTTAATAATTATTTTTACAAGTTCTTTTAGATCATCATCATTTATTCTATTTTTAATTTCAGTTGCTGCAGAATATATAATACCAATTGGAGTGTTTATATCATGGGCTATGCTTACCATTAATTTTCCAATAGCCGCCATTTTCTCTGAAGTGACAAGAGATTGCTGTGTTCTTTCAAGTTCTTTTAAATTTTCTTCAAGTTCTTCATTGGTTTCAAGTAACTCTTCATTTGTTTCAAATAATTTTTCGTTTATGTTTACATTTTTCAATAGTAGTAAAGCTATGATATAAAAGAGTGCAGATATAAATATTAAATATGCAGAGGTAAATATAACTTTTTTATAGGATACATAAAATATTACATTTCCTATAAAGATATTTTCAAAATAAATAGGAAATGAGTAATTACGATAAATTACTGGTAGATTTTTTACTTTTTTAATTAATTTATTGCCGTTAAAATTAAATATTTCAACGCCAAGTATTTCACTGTCATTTGTGATTAGTTTTAGCGTTCTTTCCAGCTCTTCATTATCTAAAAGCCAAAGAGGATATTCAATGGATTTTGTGTAAATTTTTAGTTTTTCATTAATTTGATTTTTCCAAAAAGAGAAATATAAAAATATTGTAATAACAGTGATTAAAACAACCAAAAATGTCAAAGATTTTTTATTTACCATTTTTATCCTCCTGGAATATTAAATTGTATTTTTGATATATTTTTTCATATGTACCATCTTTTCTAAATTTTAAAAGGACACCTGAAATTTTTTCTGATAAGAATTTTCCTAAGTAACTTTTTGAGAAACCTACGTAATATTTAAAGTAATCTATTGGAATGGAATATTCAACATCTATATTTAATTCTTTTGCGTAAAACAAACCAACGTACAAATTTGAAACAAATAAGTCTATTCTCTTTTTTGAAAGCAGCAACATACCGTTAAAATCATTATCAACAGAAACTAATTTGTATCCCATTTTGAATATTTTTTCATTGTAGGCGTATCCTTTAACATAACCGAGTATTTTTTTTTCTTTATTATTTTTTATTGAAAAAATAACATCTATACCATAGCTAATAGGAATTTTCGTGAAATATATATATTTACTTCTTTCTTCTGTGTTGCGTAATGTTAAAGTTCCGTCTATTGCTTTTGATTTTATTAAATTAAGACATCTTTGCCAGGGATATTTTTTTGTTACTAGTTTAAATCCTAAGTTTTCGAGAGAAACTTTGAGTAACTCATAGTCGATACCTTTCCATTCACCATTTTCTTTGTATTCGTACGGTGGCCAGTCAATTAGAGCAAAATATACATTATTTCCAGGTGAAAAACCTGAAAAATCTTTGAATATATTGTTATATTCATGGGAATTGTATAATTCTTTTATAGCGTTGTTAATTATGTTTACTATTTGATTATCAACATTTTTTGAAAATGCTATGTATTGTCTGTATCTTTCAGATTCAAATGGGATGATTTTTAGAGGATAAATTTTTGTATAATAATTTAAAATTCCGCCGTTGTATGCGACATAGTCTATTTCTTCGTTTAATAGATCCTTTATTGCAAGTTGGATATTTTCATAAGATTTAATAGCTAAATTAGGAAAGATATTTTGGAATAAAGTTTTCGTTTTTGATGAATTTATTAGTCCTATTTTTTTATTTTTTTCCGTTAGTGTTTTTTCTTTTTTTGAAATTATTAAAAGCTTTGTATTCCAGAGTGGGAAAGTTGTAAATTTGAATTTTTTGATTCTTTCTTGTGTTTTGGAAAGCCCTACAAATATTTGAATTTCGTTATTTTCAAGTGAGGAGAGAATTTCAGAAAGAGATTTGGGTGCGTTTGATTTAAATTCGATTTCAATGTTGTAGTTTGAAAGCTTTTTGTTGAGTATTTCTATAATTTTACAACTTATACCATTAAGATTTCCATCTTTATCTAAAAACTTTGCAATAGTATCTTGAGGATATGTGTAAAGAGTTATGGAATAAAAGATAGTATAAATCAGAAGAAATACAACGATTAATTTTTTCATTAACTCACCCCTATAATAATATTCTACCACAAATTTTGTGATATGATAAAGGTTTGATAGGAAGTGAGGTGAGAACAGAAAATTTAAATGTACTTATAAAATAAACGGGAGATTGTGTTCTCCCGTTTTAATCTTTGTAAACTATTTTTCCTTCTATGAAGACCATTTCTGCTTTTGCTTTGAAATCAAAAGGATGGGTATTCCAAACTACAATATCTGCATCTTTTCCAACTTCAAGTGAACCTACCTTGTTATCTATTTTTAATATTTTGGCAGGGTTAATGGTTAGCATTTTTAAAAGATCTTCTTCTTTGGCACCGTATCTTAATGCAGTAGCTGCTTGAATATTGGTGTGTTCTAAATGTATTACTGGATGGTCACACATTAAAGCAGCAAGAATTCCATGTTCATTGATAATATTTATGGCTTCATATGTTAAATCTGTGAGTTCTAATTTTGTTCTAAATCCAAATAAAGGTCCAAGTACAACTGGGATTTTCTTTTGCTTTAAAAATTTTGCAATTTTATATCCTTCTGTTGCGTGTTCAATAACAATGTCAAAATTAAATTCTTCAGCTATACGTATTGCAGTAACAATGTCATCTGCTCTGTGTGCATGACATCTTGCTGGAATTTCTTTTTTTAATACTTTTACTCCCACTTCCAATTTAAAATCTATTGGGGTCTTTGGGTCTTCCTCCCTTTTTTTCATATAATCTTTTACTTTCGAAAAATATTCTCTAATAATTGCTGCAACACCTAGTCTTGTTGTTGGCATTTTGTTTTTTGAACCGTATACTCTTTTTGGATTTTCGCCAAATGCCATCTTTAATCCCGCAGGTTGTCTTACAATCATTTCATCTACAATGTCAGATTTGAACTTTAATATAAAACCCTGCCCCCCTATAGGATTTGCGCTTCCTGGGACTACCATTACCGTTGTAACGCCCCCTGAAAGAGCCCGCTTTATAGCACTGTCACCTGGATAGAAAGCATCTAATGCTCTAGCATGAGGAGTTAAAGGATCTGAATATTCATTACCATCTTGATAATAAAATTCTCCAACACCTTCTTCAAATACTCCAATATGAGAATGTGCGTCAATAAACCCAGGGAAGATGTATTTTCCACTTACATCAATAACTTCTGTGCCTTTTACTTCAAGGTTTTCGCCAATTTCTTTTATAACTCCATCTTCAATTAGAATATCCCCTTTAAATGGTTTCTTTGTTATAGGATAAATTGAGCCATTTTTTAATAATACCATATTTCTCACCTCCGATAATTATTATACCATATTGTTCGGTATCCAAACAAATATCCCCCTCTTTAAAGAGGGGGATATTTGTTTACGCCATTTTTTCTTTATCTTTAGTAGCCATTCGAGGTGTTTCTTCAATTTGTATATTTGCGAACATGTCCAACCCAGTTCCTGCAGGTATTAGTTGTCCTACAATTACGTTTTCTTTTAGACCTAGTAATAGATCTTCTGAACCTTCAATAGCTGCTTCAGTTAAGACTTGAGGTGTTTGTTGGAAACTTGCTGCACTTAACCATCCAACTCTTTCAAGTGATGCTTTTGTTATTCTAAGTAATTTTCTCTTGTATTTTATAGGTTCTTTTGGTAATATTTGATAATTTATTACTTCGCCTTCGCCGTTTTGAACAATGATTTCTTTTATTCCCAACTTTATAGCTTTTTCAAGTATTTCCTCGGTGACTTCTGCTCCTTCTGGAGCAATTTCAACTATCTGACCATTCTCATCTTCAGCTATTAGGTGTTGATGTAATATCTTTCCTATTACCCGTTTTCTGTTTGTTTCCACATGTGTATTTCCTTCGAGTAATTCTCTATTTATTCTTTTTACAGTTTGAAGTCTTAAAAGATCCCCAGGTAAGTAATCTGTATCACCTGGATCAACAACCTCAACTTTGTCGAGCATTTGTTTTATTATAATCTCAAAATGTTTATCGTGAATATCCACACCTTGTTCGACGTAGACCTTTTTAATCTCTTTTAGCAAGTAAAGAGCTGTTGCATCAACGTCAAGTGTTTCAAGTATCTTCCTAGGTCTAATTGCGCCTGTAGATAAAGATTGTCCTGGAAGTACTTTTTGACCTTTGTTTACTGCTACTTTTACCTTTGTTGGAATTTCGTATTCGTGGATATCTCCCGCTTCATCTTCAAGATAGATTTTTTTCTTACCAGTTTCGTCTTCAACGATATCTTTTACATAACCTTTTACTTTTGAGAATACACCTTCTGGTTCTTTTAGTTTCTTCCTAGCTTCGAATAGTTCTTCTGCTCTCGGAAGACCTTGTGTAATGTCTGCAGTAGTGGCAATACCACCTGTGTGGAATGTTCTCATTGTAAGCTGTGTGCCTGGCTCTCCTATTGATTGTGCAGCTACTACACCTACTGATTCACCAACTCCTATTATTTTGTGATTTGAAAGGTCCATACCGTAACATTTTGAACATACGCCATGTTCTGATTCACAGGTTAATACAGATCTTACAATTATTTCAGGTCTTACCAATACGGATTTCACGTTGTTTTCTTCTAATATTTTTGCGGTTGTTGGCATTATTAATTCTTCATCAACTATTAATTGTTTCATGTCTTTTTGATTTACAATTGTTTCAACTGAAACTTTTCCAACAATTGGATACTCTTTAACTTTTAAACTTGTTATGCCAGCATTTCTTGCTTTTCTTATGATATCCCAGTTTACTTCTGTTCCGGCATCGTAATGTATGTCTTCATATATGAAATCATCTATTAGTTCACAGTAGTTTTCAGGAAGTTCTGGATTTTCAATATTAAGTACTACTTCTCTTGATACAGGAATTCTTACCGAGTAGTTTCCTAAGAATTTTGCATCATCATCGTCTATCATAGTATTTCTTGTGTACTGTTTACCATTTTCAGGATTTGTAAGTATGTTATTTGTCTTTGGATCAAATACATCTTTTGCAAGAACTCTTCCAAATAGGAAGTTTTCTAGCTTTTCAACTGTTAATCCATCACTGCTTTTTAGAACAGTTGCTCTTATACCATTTTGTGTACCACAATCTGTAGTAGTTACAACAACTGATTGAGCAACATCGACAAGTCTTCGTGTAAGGTATCCTGCAGAACTTGTCCTTAGTGCTGTATCAGCTGAGCCTTTTCTAGCACCATGGGTACTGATAAAGAATTCTAGCACAGAAAGGCCTTCTCTAAAGTTTGAGATAATTGGAATCTCAATAGTTCTTCCAGATGGATCAGCCATAAGACCGCGCATACCTGCAAGTTGTTTGAGTTGGTCCTTGTTACCTCTTGCACCTGAATCTACCATTATGTATACTGGGTTAAATGGATCCTTTCCTATATATTTGAATGTAGCTTCTTGGACTTTTTCTGTCGCATCTGCCCATATTTTTATTGTTTCTCTATATTTTTCTTCATCTGATAGGAATCCTAGAGCAAATAGTTCTTCAACTTCAGAGATTTTCTTTTTAGCATTTTCAATTATTTCTTTTCTTTCAGGTGAAATGTAAAAATCAGTTATACTTACCGTAAGTCCAGAAATTGTTGCATAGTGAAATCCTAAATCTTTTATATCATCTAATAGGTCTGCTGTTCTATCAACTCCATATTTTTTGAATGTTTTATAAACCAAATCTTTAATAGCACCTTTTCCATATGTTTTGTTATAATCTCTAAATTCCTTTGGAACAATATTTGTAAATACAAGCCTTCCATATGTGGTTTTAATAACTTTATTATCAACTTTAACAAGTATAGGATCGTGGAGATTGATATAACCAAATTCATATGCAAGTTCTGCATCATCTATAGAAGAGAATTTCCATTTTATATTTTCCTTTTCAATTTCATCAAAATTTTTGTCAACCATTGTTAAATAATAGACACCTGCTACAATATCTTTTCCAGGCATGGAGATAGGTTTGCCGTGTGCCGGGGAAATTATATTGTACCTTGAGAGCATCAAGAATTTTGCTTCAGCTTGTGCAGCAGCGGATAGAGGTACATGAACTGCCATCTGGTCGCCGTCAAAGTCTGCATTGAATGGCGGACAAACAAGAGGATGCAACTGGATTGCGTTACCTTCGATTAGTTTAGGTTCAAATGCTTGTAATGACATTCTGTGTAATGTAGGTGCCCTGTTGAGAAGTACCGGATGCCCTTTGATTATTTCTTCTAGTACTTCATATGCTTGAGGCATTTCTTTTTCAATTATTGCCTTTTTCATTTTTCTTGCTGTTTTGCTTGTTTCATCATCTTTGTTTAAAAGTTCTGCCAAGACAAATGGTTTGAAAAGTTCCATAGCCATTTTCTTTGGAAGACCACATTCGTGAATTTTTAGGTGTGGACCTACAACGATAACGGCACGTCCAGAATAATCTACACGTTTACCTAGAAGGTTTCTTCTAAATCTTCCTTTTTTACCTTTTAAAAGGTCAGTAAGTGATTTTAGAGGTCTTCCGTTTCTATCTGTAACTGCTTTACCCATTCTACCGTTGTATATAAGACTATCTACAGCTTCTTGGAGCATTCTTTTTTCATTTTTGACTATGATTTCCGGTGAATTCATTTCGTATAATTTTTTTAACCTGTTGTTTCTGTTAATAACTCTTCTGTAAAGGTCATTTAAATCAGTAGTAGCAAATCTCCCACCTTCAACTTGTATCATAGGTCTAATATCAGGTGGTACCACAGGAATTGCTTCCAAAACCATCCATTCAGGTTTTGTTTCGCTTTTTAATAAATCTTTTACTATTTTTAATCTCTTTAGAAGTTTTTTGGCTTTACCGCTACTTTTAGAAAGCCTCTTTAATTCTGCTTCTATTTCCGCTTTTAATTTTTCAAGATCTAAATTTTGGAGAAGTTTCTTTATTGCAGCTGCTCCAGATTCGGCTTCTATCTTTTCTCCATAAAGCGTTTTATATGCGCTGTATTGGTGATCCGTTATTATATCTCCGACTTTTAAATTAGTTTCAACCGAAACATCATCATCTATTTTTGTAATTACGACTATGGGTCTATCATTTTCCACTTCTGATTCTGCGGTAAACATAGCAGGATAATGTTGTTCAAATATTTTATATTCTTCAAGTGTTAGATATTCATCTTCAAATAAAAACCTATCTGCGATTGTTTGACCTTCTGAAACTTCATCACCATCTTTTACGTAAACAAAGGCACCTTCAAACAAAGGATAATGTTTTTCTTCTACAATATTTTCAACATATACATTTCCGCTTGTTAATACTTCATATTTCCCATTTTCAAGAGGCCTAATGTTAAGTTCTTTTCCAAAGCTTATTGTCCCACTTACAGATGCAATAACAGCAGGCAAAACTGTTCCATTTGTTAATTGGTCTCCTTTTTTTACTTTACTACTGTTTGAAATTAAGGGTTTTACGCCATATGGCAAAGAAAAGGTAACAGGCATATCTTTACTTGTAGTAAGAGGTCTAACAGTTATAGTATTTGAAATTTCATCTATCTCAATTGTCCCATCAAAAGGGGCATATATTGGGTCAACTTGCATTTCAGAAACAATTTCATCACCTTGATTTACGTAATCACCGTTTTTCACATTTAAAACCATTCCAGTATACACTCTGTGCTCTGCTCTTGAAATTTTTCTTATATCAATCCAGGTGATTTCTCTATCTGTATGAGTTTTTTCGTGTCTTATTTTTACTTCACCTGATATATCCGATATAACTGGGGTAGTAGGGGACTTAATGATAACTCCAGGCATTACCTCGAAATCTAACTTTTGACTGTAAACTTCATACTCTGTTTGGTAGAGAAGCGACCCTTTGATGAAATCTGTATCTTTGGGATCAGTAACGATTAATATCTTTTCAATTATTCTTTTACCACCATAATATATGACGTTTTCAAGTTCTTTCGCTTGAATATCAAGCAACGCTGATAGTATACTTGGACTACTTTTTAAGTACCATACATGAACTACTGGGGCAGACAAATCAATATGTCCCATTCTTTTTCTTCTTGCTTCTTTTGATTCGACCCTTACTCCACATCTTTCACACACGGTACCTTCGTATTTTTTTCCTTTATATTTACCACATGCACATTCGTAATCTTTTGTTGGACCAAATATTTTTTCACAAAATAAACCATCTTTTTCCGGTTTGAATGTTCTATAGTTTATAGTTTCGGGCTTTTTAACTTCACCACTTGACCAACTTCTTATAACTTCTGGTGAAGCAACTTTAACGGTAACTTTAGCGATTTTTCTCTTAAAAGTTGAACCCATTTTTTTCCCTCCTTATGGGGCATTATAACTTTTCAATATCTATCTCATTACCTTCTTCATCGTATACTCTAACATCTAGAGCGATTCCCCTTAGTTCTCTTATAAGCACTTTGAAACTTTCAGGAAGACCAGGTTCTGGTATATTGTTCCCTTTCATTATTGCTTTGTATACTTCATTTCTTCCCCTGATATCGTCACTTTTTACCGTTAACATTTCGTTTAGAGTGTGTGCAGCACCATATGCTTCTAATGCCCACACTTCCATTTCACCAAATCTTTGACCGCCAAATTGTGCCTTACCGCCAAGTGGTTGTTGGTGAATAAGTGAGTATGGACCTGTGGATCTTGCATGTATTTTATCCCTTGCTATGTGAATGAGCTTCATTACATACATGTAACCTACCAAGATAGGATGATCAAATTCTTTTCCAGTTCTACCATCGCGCAAAATTACTTTTCCAGACGGATTTTTTTCATTATCACCTGCTTCAAGTCCCATTTTTTTTCTTGCTTTATATAGCTCAGGTAAGATATCTTTTTCTTTTGCACCATCAAATACGGGAGTTGCAAACCATCTATTTGTTAGAACTGCTAACCATCCAAGACTTGTTTCTAGTATTTGTCCAACATTCATACGTGATGGAACACCAAGAGGACTTAATACTACTTGTACAGGTGTACCATCTGGTAAGAATGGCATATCCTCTTTTGGCAATATCTTTGAAACGACACCTTTGTTACCATGTCTTCCTGCTAATTTATCACCGACTTCAAGGGGTTTCCTGATTGCAACATATACTCTTATTAATTTGTTAACACCTGGGCCTAAATCTCCATCTTTTTCCTTATCAAAAACGTGAACAGCAATTACCCTTCCTTCTATTCCATGTGGAACCCTTAACGAAGTATCTTTTACTTCTTTACCTTTTTCTCCAAAAACTGATCTTATTATTTTTTCTTCTGGGGTTGTATCACTTTCACTTTTTGGTGTTACTTTACCAACTAAAATATCTGTTTCCTGTACGTATGCGCCTATTCTGACAATACCATCTTCATCCAAATTTCTTAGTTTTTCCTTACTAACATTGGGAATATCAGGTGTTATTTCTTCAGGACCAAGTCTTGTATCTCTTGCTGTTGTTTCATACACTTCAATATGTATGGAAGTATACGTTTCTTTTTCTAAAAGTTCTTCGCTTATTAAAATAGCATCTTCAAAGTTGTAACCTTCCCAAGGTACAAAAGCCACAAGTACGTTTTTTCCAAGGGCTAATTCTCCCATATCTGTTGCAGGACCATCTGCTATTGGTTCGTCTTTTTTGACAAACTCTCCAACATTAACTATAGGTCTTTGATTAATACAAGTATCTTGGTTCGTTCTTGTGAATTTCATGAGTTCGTATATATCAAGAATTGGATTTCCCATAGAATCGTACATTTCTTTTCCATTTTTATCTATTCTGTGTATAATTATCTTTCTTGCATCTACTTTTTTAACTATTCCATCGTGTTTTGCAAGGATAAGAGTACCAGAATACTTTGCAGCGTTCCATTCCATTCCTGTACCTACTCTAGGTGCTTCAGTTTCAATCAATGGAACACCTTGTCTTTGCATGTTAGACCCCATTAACGCTCTGTTCGCGTCGTCGTGTTCTAGGAATGGAATTAAAGAAGTGGAAACACTAACGATCTGGTTAGGAGCAACATCTAAAAATTGTACGTTGTTTTTATTCACGTAAAGTACTTTTTCTTCGTATCTTACAGTAACATTTTCTGGAATGATATTTCCATTTTCATCAACAGGAGTTGTTGAAGGTGCTATTTTGTAATTTTCTTCTTCATCTGCTGTTAAATAGACTACCTCATTAGTAACTTTACCTTTTACTACTTTAACGTAAGGTGTTATCAAAAATCCGTATTTATCTATTGAAGAGTAGACTGATAAAGAGGTAATAAGACCTATGTTTGCACCTTCAGGTGTTTCAATAGGACACATTCTTCCATAATGGGAATGGTGGACGTCACGTACTTCGAATCTTGCGCGTTCTCTTTTTAAACCTCCAGGTCCAACGGCAGTTAACCTTCTTTTGTGTGTTAATTCTGCAAGTGGATTAGTTTGATCCATAAATTGTGAAAGTGGATTTGTTGCAAAAAATGAATTTATCGTTGCAATAATTGATTTAACGTTAATTAAGCTTTGTACTGAAATTTTATCAAGTGATGTATATGTTGCAAGTTTTTCTTGAATCATGAAAACAGCTTTTGAAAATGCCCTTTCAAATTCGATTCTTATAAGTTCACCAACGGTTCTTACTCTTTTGTTTCCTAGATGATCTTTTGTATCCATAGTTCCAGGGTGTTTGTCTATTTCTATTAAATTTCTTGATGCGAGCACGATGTCCATTGGAGTTAAAACGTTTGAAGTTTCTGTATACTTAGTATTTTCAACTTCTTCGGATTTTTTTCCTTCGACATCTATCAAGTATTTTCTATAAGCTTCTTCGAGTCTGTTATTCATTTTGAATCTTCCGACTTCTGAAAGTTCAAACCTTTCTTCGTTGAAATAAAGGTTTTTTAAGAATATTTTTGCGGCATTTATTCTTGGAAGTTCACCAGGTCTTAATTTTCTGAAGATTTCTATATATGCTCTATTTTCTTCTACATTTTCTCCATACATATGTTTTAATTTTTCTAAAGTATTTACCGCATATCTGTGAGCAACTTTAATCTTTTCGATATTTGAATTGGAAAGTTTTTCAATAAGTCCTTGTGTAATAACATCTCCACGTTTTGCCAATATTTCGCCGTTTTTCATTTTAACATCTTCAAGTATTACAAGTCCTTCTGAATGTAATAAAGTATATTCGTCTTCAACATCGATCCAATGTGGGAACAACGATAGTAATTCCAAGTCATCTCCATATCCAAGTGCTTTTAGGAGTAAAAATAAATTTATCCTTCTTTTTCTATCAATTCTTGCGTAGAATACCTCATCGTTTAAATTGAGTAATATTTCAAGCCAAGCACCTCTTACTGGTAAAAAGTGGGCAACGTATATAGGTCTTGTCCCAGAAGTTTTTTTGGCTTCTTCCACAAAATAAATTCCAGGGCTTCTTACTAATTGATTTACAACTACCCTCTCTGCTCCGTTGATTATGAAGGTAGTTCTTGGAGTCATGTAAGGAATATAGCCAAGAAATGCTTCTTCTTCAATCATTTCGTTAGTACTGTTATCAGTTATACGAACTGTTGTATAAACCGGAACAGTATAAGTTAATAGTCGTTCTTTACATTCTTGAACAGTGTTTTGAGGTTCTCCGATTCTTACAGAGATAAATTCCAGGGAGAATCCCTTTTCTTTTCTTAGATCGGATTTTGATGAAGTTATGGGTGAGAATTTTTTGAGAACCTTAAGTATCCCATTCTCGAGGAAATCTTGGTAAGATTTTGTCTGTATTTCCACGAGGTTGGGAACTGGGATAGGTGCTTGGACCCTACCAAATGAATAGCGGGTCCTTTTTCCACTTTTAATTTCTTTCATCCTATCACCTCAGTTAGAAAAATTTAGGGGGGTAAAATTACACCAATTATATATTAAAACACAAAAAAACCCCCTACACAATACTGTGTACGGGGTTGATACAAAATCTTTTCTTTTTAGAAACTTATGTTACTATTATTTAAGTTCTACTTCTGCTCCAGCTTCTTCAAGTTTTTTCTTGATTTCTTCTGCTTCGTCTTTGTTAATGCCTTGTTTAATAACAGCATCAGGTGTGCCTGCTTTTTCAACTAATTCTTTTGCTTCTTTAAGTCCAAGACCTGTGATTTCTCTTACTACTTTTATAACGTTAATCTTCTTTGCACCGAAGCTCTTGAGTACTACATCAAATTCTGTTTTTTCTTCTGCTGCTGCACCTCCACCTGCAGCTGCACCTGCGACTGGCATTGCCATTACTGGTGCGGAAGCACTTACACCGAATTTGTCTTCTAACATCTTTACAAGTTCTGCAAGTTCTGCAACTGTTAATTGTTCAATTTCATTTACAATTTGTTCTAATTTTTCCATGAATAAACACCTCCTGAATTATTCTGATTTTTTATCCTTAATAGCATTAAGAGCATAAAGTAAGCTTTTAAGAGCGCCTGAAAGTACGTTAACAAATCCTCTAATTGGTCCTTGTACTCCACTAACAACCATTGCAAGAAGCTGTTCCTTGGATGGAAGTTTGGAAAGATTTTCCACTTCGTCTGCTCCGAAGAATTTACCATCTAAATAAAGACCTTTAAAGGATGGGAGTCCTTTCATTTCTTTTGAAAAATCGTAGATAATCTTGATAGCTTCTATTGGGTCACCATCTTCAACGTATAGTATTGCAAGTGGTCCCGAAAAAACGTCTTCGATTTCCTCTACGTTGTATCCAGCCTTTTTTAATGCAAGATACGCAACACTATTCTTGATAACTCTGTACCTTGCGCCATCTGCTAATTTTTCTCTTAAATTTCTTCTTAGTTTTGTAATTTGCTCAACGTTTAATCCTTTATAATCTGAAAAAAGGATTAGCGAGGATTTTTCAAATACATCGCTTAATTCTTCAACAAGTTGCTCTTTTTGTTTTCTTGTCAGCAATTCTGTCACCTCCTAAAAAAAATAAACGACCTCGGGTACCTCCGAGGCAAAAAACAAGGAAGAAACTCTTCCTCTTCTGCCTCGGGCAGGCGGCACAAGCCATTATCTAACCTACCGTCTTCAGCATCGCCTAAATTTTATCATATATTTTTCTTTTTACAAGTATATATTGTGTAAACAATATGTAAAAATAAAGTGGGCATTTTGCCCACTTTATTTTTAAACTAACTATTATCTTAACAATTGCAATACATTTTGT